>NZ_AHVZ01000010.1:0-131128 GCF_000247495.1 Psychrobacter sp. PAMC 21119
GGCTATTACTCATGCATCAGCTCTATGTTTATAATGAATCAATAAGATATTTTACTATACTCTGAGCAATATTAATAATGCCCTGCAAAACCCAGCATTAACGTCAAATAGATATCAATGCTAAGTAGGGTCTGTTGAACATCCAAATATTAGGACTGCTGATTGCTAAAATTACCACAAACTAGGCGTAAACCGACGATAATGTCGAGACCTTAGCTAGGTTTACAACAACGTTTGGGGTGATTTTAGTATCAGCCTTTCAGGGCAGGGCTACTTTTTGCCAATACATGGCGAAATTGTCTAACCTAGAATGACTAGGCGTCAAAAATTTCACTGCGCATTGTCTAAAAAACAGCCACTGCCAGTTCCACATTTGAATGTTCAACAGACCCTAAGGATTGTAATTTTTAAGTTAAACACATTATTACTGGTTTTAATGTGGTTATATATAAGGGAAAACATGAATCACTATTGCTTTTTAAGCAACAATAAGACCAAAATACTTAAAAGCAGCGATCAATGAATAGTCAAATAGCGATGAGATGGAGAGGTTAATTGGATCAATTACGAGCAATACGCTATTTCAGCAAAGTCGTCGAAACCGGCAGTTTCACCCAAGCAGCAAAAGCGTTCGATGTGCCGCCATCCTCACTATCGAGGCGAGTGTCCGATTTGGAGAAAAGCCTCGGCGCCACTTTACTGAAGCGTTCGACGCGTCTGGTTAAACTGACTGAAGTCGGGCAAGTGTATTACAACGATATGCAGCACATATTGAACCAATTAGAACAAAGCAAAGAAACCGTTCGCAGCTACCAAACAACGCCAATGGGGCGTTTGCGCATCAGCTCGATGGTGGGTTTTGGTGAAAAAATACTGCTACCTTTATTAGATGAATTTAGTCTGTTGTACCCAGAGATTGTATTGGATGTCAGTTTAAGTGATGAGCTGTCAACGCTTGGGCGTGATGATGTCGATATTGCGATTCGCGGTGGCTACGCACCAAATGAGCGAGTACTCGCAATAAGACTGATGGACAATGGCTTTATTCCGGTTGCGTCCCCTAGTTATCTGAAAAAATGCGGTATACCTAGCCATGTGATGGAATTAACGGATCATAAAGGCCTTTATTTTAAAGCACCAACAGGGCCAACGCCTTGGCTATGTCATGTGAACGATCAGTGGCATGATGTCTCAGGGCCTGCGGTAGCGATTTCAAATAACGGGCCGTGGCTGGCAAAAAAAGCTTGTGATGGTGACGGTGTTTTAATGTCAACTCGATGGGCGTTAGCGTCATATCTTGAGTCAGGACAACTGATAGAACTAAACTTTGAGCATAGATTAACGATTACCCAACATGCTGATATGGCGGTGTATTTGTTGTACCAAAAACAGCGCTACTTAGTACCAAAAGTAAAAGCTGCTGTGGACTTTTTGGTTGAAAGAATAAAAGTGAAAAATGTGTGGTAAGACCATAATGTCCCAGCTTCAAGCGGTCTGCTTTTTTAGGCTGGCATGTTGACGATATGATAAATCACATTAATAAAAGGCACGGAAGGGTTTAAATATAACGTGGTTTATTGACCCTGTTGCAGATCTTCTAAAATAGCGCACTCTGCATTATCATCGCCTGCGCAATGATCAAAAGAATTCTGTAGCGAATTGACCATCTCCTGCAATTGCGCGATTTTTTGGTTCAACGTTTCGATATGCTCTCGTGTCAGTTGCTTAACATCTGCACTCTGACGGTTGGCATTTTTGCGCAGATATAGTAACTCTTTCATTTGCTTGGAGGAGAACCCCAAGTCACGAGAATGTCTCAAAAAGCATAAGTCGTCTATATCGTCTTTAGAATACAGGCGATAACCCGAATTCGACCGATTCACTGTTTCTAGCAAGCCAATCTGCTCATAGTAGCGAATCATTTTGGTAGAGATACCTGATTGCTTTGATGCTTGACCAATATTCATATTTATCCTCCTAGGGCATGTCCTCAATTCAATCGATAGTCATCTAACTGGGCTAAAAATGGACTTAAATAACAAAAGGGTTTAAATAACCTGTGTATTTAAACCCTATATGGATATCCTTTACGATTCTACATTCACTCTGTAGCGGTTTAGTAGTTCGCTGACTATGCTCTAAAGTACTTGAGGCGTAACGCATTACCCAATACGAACACAGAAGACAGTGCCATGGCCCCTGCCGCAAAAATGGGTGAGAGCAGGATACCAAAGGCTGGATACAAGACACCTGCGGCAATCGGAATCAAGGCGACATTATAAATAAATGCCCAAGCTAGATTTTGTCTGATATTGCTGATGGTAGCCTTACTCAAGGCAATCGCAGTAGGCACACCTTGCAAGCTACCTGACATCAACACAACTTCAGCCGCCTCAATCGCCACGTCTGTGCCTGTGCCAATGGCCAATCCAACATCGGATTGAGCCAATGCAGGAGCATCATTGATACCGTCACCAACAAATGCCACTCGACCATATTGTTCTTGCAACTGGCGTATTGCATCCACTTTTCCTTCAGGCAACACTTCTGCCACTACCTGATCAATATTCAATTTTGCGGCAATCGCTTGGGCTGTATGGCGATTATCGCCTGTAACCATGGCCACTTTTAAGCCTAACTGATGTAGTGCGGCAATGGCGGCATGAGTCGTCTCCTTAATAGGATCTGCAACGGCGATGATAGCGGCCAATTTCTGATCAATCGATACATAGAGTGGGGTTTTACCTTCTTGACCCAAACGTAGCGCATCTTGTTCAAAAGGCGCAACATCAAGCCCCAATTGTTGCATATAACGATCCGCGCCAATATGAATCACTTGTCCTGCCACGTTTGCTTGAATGCCTAGACCAGTCATCGCCTCAAAATCAGTGATAGGAAGCAGTTGAATATTCTGTTGTTCTGCGGCTTGAACAATGGCTAAGGCAATTGGATGCTCAGACTTTGCTTCAACCGATGCCACCACACGTAAGACTTGTTCTTTCTCAAACCCTTGTTGGACTTGGAAATCCGTTAACGTAGGTTTGCCTTCAGTCAATGTGCCTGTTTTATCAACGGCAACCACGCTCACGTCCTGAAGCATCTGTAGCGCTTCACCTTTACGGAATAATACACCCAATTCTGCACCACGACCCGTACCGACCATAATTGAAGTCGGGGTGGCCAATCCCATTGCACAAGGGCAGGCCACAATGAGTACGGCAACCGCATTGATTAAACCAAAGGTCAAGGCAGGGTCAGGGCCAAAAATTAACCAAACTATAAAGGTCAATGCTGATAAAAACATCACCGCTGGTACAAACCACATGGTGACTTTATCCACCAATGCTTGAATCGGTAATTTAGAGCCTTGGGCTTGTTCTACCATACGAATGATTTGTGCTAATACAGAATCTTCACCGATGGCCGTTGCTCGAATATTCACGGTGCCATTTTGATTGATAGTACCGCCGACCACTTGATCGCCTCCTTGTTTTTTCACAGGGACAGGTTCACCAGTAATCATAGATTCATCAATATAACTGTGACCGTCCACGACTTCACCATCGATAGGCACACGCTCGCCTGGGCGGATTTCAACTATCATTTTTGCAGTGACGTTTTCTACAGGGACTTCAATAACTTTGCCATCTTGCTGTACACGGGCCGTTTTTGCCTGCA
Source organism: Psychrobacter sp. PAMC 21119 (assembly GCF_000247495.1). Lineage (NCBI taxonomy): Bacteria > Pseudomonadati > Pseudomonadota > Gammaproteobacteria > Moraxellales > Moraxellaceae > Psychrobacter > Psychrobacter sp. PAMC 21119. The sequence continues at coordinate 3,679 of NZ_AHVZ01000010.1, forward strand.
TGCCCACTAAATGCTGGATGGCTTGAGAAGTACGCCCTTTGGCCTTTGCTTCAAAATAACGACCTAATAATATCAAGCTCACAATCATGGCAGCGGCTTCGTAATAGACGTGCACCGTGCCTTCAGGTAACGTTTGCGGGATAAAGGTCGCTATGAGGGAAAAGCCATACGCTGCGATAGTACCAATCGCCACTAGCGAATTCATATCTGGCGCAAAACGCAATAAGGCTGGCACGCCTTTTTGATAAAAGCGTCGACCTGGAAAGAGTAATACCAATGTGGTCAAAACAAACTGTATCAGCCAACTTTGCTGAGTGCCGAGGTTATTCATCACCCACATATGAAAGGCGGGAATCATATGTGAGCCCATTGCTAGAATGAATACGGGCAGTGACAACAGCGCAGAAAGCCCTAAGTCTCGTTTAAGCTTATTTTGCTCTGAGGCTTTCTTATCTTGTCGATCACTTTGGTCTTGTTCTACCAGTTTGGCCTCGTAGCCCGCTTTTTTGACGGCCTCAATCAATTCACTCGTTTGTATTTGAGCGTCGCCTTTAATCCAAGCGCGTTCAGTAGCAAGGTTTACAGTAGCTTGTTGCACGCCAGCGACTTTGGCCAAGGATTTTTCTACTCGTCCAACGCAAGAGGCACAGCTCATGCCTTCTATAGATAGCTCAATGGGTTTGGTTTCCGTCACCTTATAACCTGCGCGCTCTACTGCTTTGTTTAATTGGGCAACATCTAAAGGCTGAGATGAATAAACAGTCGCCTGTTCAGTGGCAAGGTTTACCTCAGCATTTTCAACATGCTCAATATTTTTTAATTGTTTTTCGATACGCCCAACACAAGAGGCGCAACTCATGCCTTCAATGCTCAGTATTTCTTGATAGATAGGGGCTTTGGTATTTTTTGTTTTCATAACAACCTCTGTCGTTTTTAATTCTGTTTTTAATCTATGGTGACAGCATATAGGTTGACATCATGGTAAGGTCAAGCGTATTTCTATAATACTTTCAAGAAATTACTCCTAAGCCTTGCTGTGATGACGAAGTAAAGGTGCGGAAGGTTAAAATGAGAGGAGTTGTAGATAACTTATCTCATGGAAACAAGGGCGGCATCCTAGTGAGGACTTGAATCTTCGGCTGTGGGCTAATGATACCAATGGTATTAATTATTTAGATGCCCACAGTGTACATGGTGGTGTACTTACTTAGAGGGAATGCACCTAAGCTAAATTGATTCCCAATATTTGTATCCTTCAGCTTTCATAAAATCTGATAAAAATTTTGAGAAACCATCCTCTATGTAGAACCAATCTTTACGTTCATCAAATGGATGAGAAATAATAATAGCGCCATAATCATCAGCTTTCTTATCACATCTCAAAACTACAAAATCACTATCTCCAAGAAATTCACCAATAATTAAATCGCCTTTAATTAGACTATGTGCCCTATAGCTCGATAACCAAAAGCCTATTTTGGCTTCAAAATCTTCCAAACTATAGAAATCTAATCCAGCCTGATTATACTTTTTATCCAAAAATAAGAAAGCGCCATTACTGGCTAATAAAAACTGCTTATATTCGAAAGGTAATTCTTCAATACCTATTAAATTAAAGGTGCTGACAATTTCAGACTCTAAAGAACCTTTGTTAAATATACAAATTAGATCAAATGAGTAGCTTTCGTTGTCGTAGCTAGCCCTCTTCGGTTGACTCCAAGTCTCTTTAAGAAACTGTATTTTTTCTATAATATCTGTCATTTTATTTCTGCTTAAATAAGTCTTTAGAAAAATAAAGATCTAGCTTTGAGAAACAGTATGTGATTGCATTATGGCTAGTATCAAAGAGTAATTAAGAAAAAGATAGTGTCTTATGATAACGTCAGTTAGAGTGGCTATGACAAAGGAATATTGAAAACTTAATAGACACGGTATGTACGTCAAAGGGTACATTGTGATTATCCCAATGTACCAATTCAATAACAGTAACTCTTATTAAACTAATTTGGTTCCCTATACAGGCATCGAACTGCTAGTTCTAGATATGAACTTAGTGACTAAAAAATTGAAAGCATAGCTCAATTCAACAGATGGGTAGAATTTTAAATTATGATTAGAGCATTGAGTAAGAATGATAGTGACTTCATATACATATATAGTGTTTATGAAGGTAAAAACTATAGTGAGAATAAAGTTGAAACTTATTATTTAGCAAGCTGTAGTACTTACCAAGGCTTAATAGTATATAGGGAAAATGAGGTCTATAACATAGAGGTGTTAGAAGACAGTTATTTAGACTTAACAACGGGTGATTTATCAGCAGGTCTGAATGATAGCATGCATCCTATACTCTACGACTTTCTAAAAAATGATTGGGAAACTTATGAAGGTATCGTTGAAGGGCAAATTGAACCTTGGCTTAAATTTCAAAAAGAATTGGGTCATAGACCTTGATCAAATAACTTAGTAAAACTGATAAGAGGTTTTAATTAGAGTATATCCTAGCGGAACCAGTGATTTCGTCCTTCAAACCTATTAACAGACTACTTAAAACAGACTGGTATAATAGAACCACTAATAATAGACCGCGAGCCTTGATACTCTAGATCCTCCCTAATTGAACGTTTCTCAAATTGTGAAGCGTCCTTAGAAAATTGTTTATTAATATTCTAAATTCACAGCATCACCTCATAACTCGTACTACGTCCTGAGGCATCAGATTTTTTTAACATGCCTTTTTCTACCAAGTCATTAATGTCTCTTAATGCCGTATCAGCCGAACACTTAGTTATCGTTGCCCATTTTTTGGTGGTCAGTTTGCCATAAAAATTCATTAGTAAGGTATTTAGGAGGATGCGGTGATTAACAATGCTATTCGATTCATATTATGCGGAGATTATCGAAGTTATTCGAGGTTATTCGATGCATTTTAAGTGTGCATATAGGTCGTACAGGTACGTTCTGTCATGTTTTGCTAAAGTTTATACCTGATTTATGATTCCGTAGCCCATCTATATAATTGGCCCAATCCTGCATCATTTGCACTCTGGTATCGATCTCATCAAGCCGGTTATAAGCACCGCCATGCGTGTCTTTGATTCTATGGCCCAGCTGCAACTCTGTCACGATGTCCGAATAGCGCAGTTCGGGTTGCTCCATCAGCAAGGTTTTGGCTGATGCCCGAAACCCATGAGCGCATTGCACATCCTTATATCCAAGCCGATGAAATATCTGTACTAGGGTTGCTTTACTAATATATGAATTGCTTGAGGCGCGCATCGATGCAAATACGTACTCTTTATGACCTGTGATGGACTGTATGTTTCTTAAACGTGCAATTACTTGTGTCGCTAATGGTACGACTAAGTGCGACACCATGTCCTCACGACCTTCGCCCTTGGTAGGGGAGAACGCCCATAGCTTATTGTCCCAGTCTATATCCTGCCAGCGCATAGATCGCAAATCGATACTACGCACAAACACATAAGGCAGCAGATTCATTGCCTCTATCGTAATGGCGCTTGCGCCTTTAAATGAGTCCATGTCTCGTAACAATATTGCAAACTTATCAGGCTTAGTGATGGCTGGCAAATGATTGCCTGAATTAGCTGGGGCAAGCTCACCACGCGTGTCCATCGCCACATTTTTGTCACATAATCCTCGCGCTACTGCGAACGAAAATACTTTTTCAGTATAAAGTCGGGTACTTGCGCCCACAAAGGTTGCTTGATTTTCATTGTTTTGGATGGCCTCGCATACACCCAAAATAATCTCGCTGGTGATATCATTCATTTTTAAGTCACCAATTTCACGACACATATATCCTAGACACAAATCCCAAAATTTGAGGGTCGACTCACTAAACGAGGGCTTTTTAGCCTTACTATGATGACGACTCCCTATCTTGTGGTCTCTCCAAGCCTGTGCAACCTCAGCAAACGTGGCATTTTTTAGGTGAGCATACTTATTAACTTGTTCTTGTTGCTGTATGGCTTTGGGGTCAGAGCCTTTTGAGACTAGAGTGAGTATGGACTCGGCTTTATGCTTAACCTCATACAAGCTAATATCATCAACCTTACCAAGCATCATTCTAGGTCGTTTGCCGTCGATATGTGGATGCGAATAACGAAGGTAGTATTCTTTTTTGCCATTTGGGTAAATACGAACACTTAGACCAGAAGTGCCTGAAATACTGATTGAATAATCTTTATCTCGGCATTCAAGTTTATTAATATCGTTTATAGTGTTGACAGCCATTATGTATATCCGTAAATGTTGCAGGTGGAATGTGTCCAAAATATTTATAAATTCGTTTGATAATATAGTCAAGGAATTTTAGAATCGCTACAAGGCGACCGACCGCAGATAGTACACTGAGTACATCTAGGACGGGTAACACCTTAGCGGTTTAAAAGTGCTCTGACTATATACTTTCGAAAAGTAGGGTGACTGGTAAAAGTCATATTTTGTATAAACTAAAAAGATCATTGGACACTGGTATGGACACTAATTATCACCAGATATTTGAATAAAACTATTTATTATAGCAACTTAGGTCTTAATTATCCCCAAGTGAACCTTGGGGATAAATCTAGTATAGTGGAGATAGAGTGACTAAGCTATATCTCAATTGGCGTGCGGGCGATTAATGATTGGTGAGCATCATAAATATGGAGAAGCTTATCAAGGTTTGCATTCTATAAAAGAGGATTTGAGCGCCTTTAGGTAAAAACGCATGCTCCTGTACTTGCACAGAATCACTTAATCAGGGTCATAGTACTGTTCTGTGCAAATTTGGACGGCATCAAATTCAATGCGTTAGATTTAAATAGCTCAGTGGGAACAAGAGCCATTTAAAAGACCACTAACTGCTTCTCTAATAAGTGACTCTCTAATAAATGATTCTCTAATCTGAAACACTTTTTGATGGTGCAAAGCGCAGAGTACTAGCGCAAAGTTATTATGACTTCTTCTATCAAAATAAAGCGCTCTGGTATTGTCAGAGACATAACGTCATTTATGCAAACTAATCGTGACGCCAATATACTTTTACCACAACATCGGTACGACTGAGTTCCAGTCGCTCTCTCAACAATGGGCGCAGTGCTTTGGCAGTATTTGCTTCTAGTGCGCCCCAAACTTTATCAATCTGTAGAGGGTTGTCAGTTAAATAATCACCTAGTGTACTGTCAATCAATGCGGCTAACTCTGCTCCTGAGTTTGCTTGATTGGTCACTATAGGCAATATGGTAAAGTGGTCATTGCCGTGGGTTTCGGTATCGCAATCAATGTTACTGTTGTCATAACTAATGCTATCAAGGCTACTGCGCATTTTTACCGTATCAAAATAACTTTGATCGTCTGCATCTTGCGTCACACAAATAACTAATGGTGGCGTAGGGTTGCTCCATAACTCCAGCAGTCGTGCTGCCGTTGGCATCGATGTTTCATCAACAATCAATACCGCTTGACCATCTCGCAAGTGCTCCACCTTTTCTGGAAACTCTCGCTTTGTAACGACGGTCTCGCCTGTTTTTAGTGCTGCTGCCCAGTTACCGCCCGGCGTATCCCCATGTAAAAAAACATCGACCCATGCTCGTATACCATCATCGGTATGCCATGCTTTTCTTAAGGTGTAATAACAGTGAGGACGAGCAGGGCGTACGTTATTTTTTTCACTGTCATTAACCGCATTGTCATCAGCTTTATTGGCATCAATGCTGTCAGTCATCAATGCATTCGTCATTGCATTGTGCTCTAAATCAAACAAGTACGCGTAACCTGCTTCGTTAGTAGGTACTGAGGTCGAGATTGTTGCGCCCTTAGTATTACTTAATTTGGCGGTATTATTTAATGGCGTATCACTATTTAATGACGGCATGCTCAATTCAAGGCGTAGCATGTTTTTGCTGACGTTATAACTGTTGTGCACATCAAATACTTGCTTGGTCAGTTTGATCGTTTTTTTGCCCAGTTTTTTATCTGCTCTTTGTTTAAGCAAGATATATTGGGCTTGTAAATCATCAAGCTGCGAGATAGGTGTGGCAAAATTAATAAAAAAACTCTGGTCATGGAGGGAGTTATCTTGAGCGTTCGCCGGTTGATACTTTGAATTTTTTTGGCGAGTTTGTATTGTAATGCCTTCAGCATAAATATCAGTTATCTGTGCATCTACGTGATCCAATTCAGCTGTAGATAGTGAGGTAAATACACTCAAAAATCCGAGTAATTCATCGAGATGCTCTTCATTGATGTGAGCGACGACATTGGCTATTTCAGGGTCATTTAATGAGGTGTATTGGCTGTTTTGGTTGTTGGCGTTTTCTGTAGTAGCTAAAAGCTGGTTAGTCATATAAATACTCGCAATCAACAGAGCGTTGAAATTAAAGTGAATGAGTTTTTAGTTAATGATAATTGTTTTTGTTATCATTTACGAGTAAAATCAATTCTTATTGTGTTTTGGTCTCCAAAAAATTGGTCTATAACCAATGATCGATACACCATCATTCTTATGACATATTACTTTTATCAACAATGAGTGCTTATATGCTACGTGCAAACCAGCTGACCATCAGCCGTCAAGGAAATACTCTATTAGACAATGTAAGCTGTGATATTGATACCAATCAATTAGTGGCTTTGGTTGGGCATAATGGGTCTGGCAAATCAACCTTGATTAAAGCATTGGCAGGCGAGATGGCAAGTAGTAGTGGTGATGTCACATTAGACGAGCGCAGCATCAGTGACTATGGCAGCAAGGAGTTGGCGCGGCAGATGGCATATCTACCGCAGCAATTGCCAGAAGCGGCTGGCTTCACGGTGCGTGAGCTGGTCATGCTAGGACGCTACCCACATCAAAAATGGCTACAAAAGCCCACCCAAATAGATAAAGAAAAAGTCGCGCAAGCATTAAAATTGACTCAAACCGAAGCGTTTGCTGATCGAATTACTGCCACACTATCAGGCGGTGAGCGCGCTCGTGCTTGGCTTGCGATGTGTCTGGCACAAGATACCCGTTACCTATTGCTCGATGAGCCACTTGCTGCCCTTGATATGCATTATCAAATCGAGGTCATTCAGCTTATTCGTCGTTTGGTCGATGAGCAAGGCTTGAGCGTGGTGATTATTATCCATGATATCAATTTGGCCGCGCAGTATGCCGATCGAATCATCGCACTGAAAAATGGTCAAGTATGTCACAACGGCGATATCGCCAGTACCATGCAACCTACCGTGCTACGCGATATCTTTAATGTCGATATGCAGCTGCTCAGTCATCCCATTACTGGACAGCCTGTGGCAGTCGCTTAACGTCTTATTTTTGCTCCCTTTTTCAACTCGCCTACAAAGATATGCTTCTATGCCTCCCATTTTTTATACAGAACAATCATCGACGTCATTGACAACACTGAAATGGTTCGCGCTCTCATTGTGCTTGGTATTGACGGCCTGTAATAACCAGACGTCCACACAAAACAGTACCGAGCAGCTCGATGAATTACCATCAAGCACTACCTCAGCAGCAGAAAACAGTGATAGAGATAGGATGAATATCGCCTCTCCTGACTGGGGCAATGCGGCGACTTTGACAGCGATGGGGCATGCACCAATTGCGACAGGTGATATAAGGGTTTGGGACAGATGGGTTGGTAGTCCCAAACTGCCATCATCAACCGTAGATTTGGGTATCCGCTATCAGCCCAACGCTGAGCTAATCGCCCAACTGCCTGTTGATATGGTTATAGACAATTACTTTTATGAGCATGCACGTAACTTATATGGTGATGTACCTGCTGAATCTGTGATGTCTGCGGCAAAAGGAGAGACGGCAACGTGGGCTGACTATACCGAACCGACTCGAGAGCTAGGTGCACTCATTGATAACCCAAAGATGGCTGAAGACTATATTGCACAAAGTCAGAAAGACATACAGCTGGCCAGTCAGCAATTGCAGCAGCGTTATCCAAGAGTCAAAAAGTTTGCGGTGGTGCAGTTTTCGGATGCTAACAATATGCGTATGTATGTGGCAAACAGCTTGTTTCAACCTGCGTTAGAGCAGATGGGTAAAGAGCTTGTGGTATTGGGCAAAGGCAATAATTGGGGATTTGTGCCGATACGAATGGGAGATTTGGCGCAATTAGATGATGAGACTTGTTTATTAATTATCGATCCACTCAGTCCAATCACTAGAGCTGAAATTGATGACAGCTTGATTTGGCAGCGTTTAGGTTATGGCAATACCCGCTGTGTGGGTGAGCTACCACCAGTATGGATTTATGGCGGTATGTCGTCATTGGTAAGCCTAGCAAATAACTTGTCAGACGTTTCATTAAAAGGCGGGGATGTACTATGAGCGCCAATGCAAATACTCACAACAACCACAACAATAACACCGATAGTGCTCATACGATGACATCAGCTTCTGAAACCGTAACGACTCCAAAACCATTATTGCCGTCATCTTCATTGACGTCGTCAAAACAGTCATCATTACCATTGAGTCAGCCACCCAATCAACCCAATTCCCAGACTTCTTTGTTTGCCAGTATGTCTTGGCGACTATGGGCCATGCTCATCGGACTAGCGGCCTTGTCATTATGGAGCAGTTGGGTACTGCTAGATCAGCAGTGGACACGCCCAATTAGTGATTTGCTCATACCAAGCTCGCAGTTGGATATTGCCAGTATGGCGGTACAGCTGCATATCGTGGCGACCAGCGTAGTGGCGTTGTTGGCTGGCGGGCTATTAGGCGTGGTCAGTATTTTACTACAGCAATTGGTAAAAAATCCCTTAGCATCCGATACGACGCTAGGTGTGGGCGTGGGTGCACAGTTGGCCATGCTTATCGTCACGTTATTTTTGCCAAGCTTGGCTATCTATGGCGGACTCTATGTGGCCTTTGTAGGGGCTATCATCAGTATGGGTCTGGTATTTGCCTTATCAGCACCCAGTCGATTTAATCCATTGATTTTGATATTGGCCGGCTTGGTGGTCAATATTCTGCTGGCCGCAGTGGCCAATGTACTGGTGTTGTTTTTTGCTGAGCGTAGCAATGGCATGCTGTCGTGGGCGGCTGGGTTTTTGGCACAAAACAGCTGGCATACCAGTATCGCGCTAGTCATCACTGCTATTTTGATGGCGGTCGCATGTCTGCCATTACTAAAGCCATTAACGCTGATGAGCCTAGATGACACGCAGGCAAAACGTCTGGGTGTGCCTATTAATGGGATTCGTGCACTTGTTGTCCTTGTTGTCGCCGTTGTGACCGCCTTAGTGATTAGTGAAGTTGGTTTAATTGGTTTTATTGGTCTTGGTGCGGCAAGTTTGGTCAATGCGCTGGGCATCTCTGCTATTGGTAAGCGTTTGGCCACTGCCTTTGGATTAGGAGCACTGCTGTTATTATTGACCAGCAATGTCGCATTACTGCTTGAGCCGATACTTGATATGCAGATTCCAGCTGGTGCCATGACAGGCATTTTAGGCGCACCGTTGATTATTTGGCTAATTTTACGTCAGCGCCGCGCGCGGATAGAGACAGTGACGCCGATGCTTACAGGTAAGCATACCTCCATTGCATTTTGGCGATGGGGCGCTGGTGTGCTCGCCCTTATCTTGCTGGCTTGTCTGTTTGTGCAAGATATCAATGGTTGGGGGCTCAGTACGGACTGGGCGCTCACGCAGCAGTACCGCTTGCCTCGTAGTTTGAGCGCTGCGGCCACAGGCTTGATGTTGGCAGTTGCAGGCGTGCTACTGCAAACTTTAACGCGTAACCCCATGGCCAGTCCTGAAGTATTGGGTGTCAGCTCGGGTGCCGCATTGGGGGTGATTTTAGGGTTTTTATTATTACCAAGTTTAGGGCTATCTGCGGGAGCAGGGACGTTGCTGGTTTCAGGACTGTCAGGGGCGATGGCCGTGCTGCTATTGATTATTTGGCTGGCGCGCAGGGTCAGCTCAGGTTATTTACTGTTAGTAGGCATAGGTATTGCCGCCATGATGGATGGGGTGATGCATATGGTCAAGCTCTCGGGAGACCCGCGTCTAGAAGCGATGCTCAGTTGGTTATCAGGGACAACTTATAGCGCCCAGCCCAGTACAGTATGGTATCTCATTGGCATTGCCGCTATCTTATTTGTGCTCAGTCTACTACTGATTAAGCCTTTACGTGTCCTTGGCTTAGGTACAGGTGTGGCGCGTAATCTAGGTGTGGCAGTTACGCCAGTGACTTTGTCGTTGTTGGCATTGGTGGCAGCGCTTAGTACGGCTAGCACGCTTGCTGTCGGTCCATTGAGTTTTATTGGTTTGATGGTGCCACATTTGGCTACTTCGCTAGGCGCTGTAAAGCTTGAACGGCAATTGCCATTAGCTGCACTGTTAGGGGCAGGCGTGATGGTGATAGCGGATTGGACTGGCCGTTATGTTATTTTCCCTTATGAGCTGCCTGCGGGCACGATTGCGGCCATTATCGGTGGTGGCTACTTCTTATGGCTCATTCGTAAGGTGCCAGCCTCAGTAAATAGGTAGCCCAGCCTTTAAATAGCTACTAGCAAATAATTCAAGCGAGCATAGATGGTTTTAGAACTGTCTGTGCTCATTGGCTGTGTGTCACTGAGCGGTCGACGGTCTGTGATGGTCACCCAAACACTTTTCTTTATTATTTTTACCTCTCGAAAAACCAATAAATTGGGTTGACAGCAAATCATAGGTAGTAGATACTACACCGCATTAAAGATAATGATTATCATTTATATTATCATTCAATATAAGAAAACAGTATTTTAAGAAGTAAGTGTCAAAATTTACTTTTGAATTTTTACCCAAGACGACTGACAATAACAAGGCTGAAGCTATGGACACGATCCTTTTAGACAAACCACTTGATAACGAATGCTACTTACACCGTCAAGAAAAATTTGAATCAAAGGTTCGTAGTTATCCACGTAAGCTACCCTTTGCGATTCAATCTGCTAAAGGGGCGTGGATTACCGATGTTGAAGGTAATGAGTATATCGACTGCCTATCAGGTGCTGGCACGCTGGCACTTGGACACAACCATCCCGTAGTCATAGAAAGCATTAAAGCGCTATTAGACAGTAATTTACCGATGCATACATTGGACATTACCACCCCGTTAAAAGACAAATTCAGCGAGTTCATGTACAAACTGCTCGCTACCAATAGCGATGAGTATTGCTTGCAGTTTTGTGGCCCGACGGGTGCTGATGCGGTAGAAGCGGCTATTAAACTGGCAAAGCAAGTCACTGGTCGTTCAGGTGTAGTTAGCTTCAGCGGTGGTTATCATGGCATGACGCATGGCGCGCTGGCTGTTACGGGAAACTTGGCACCTAAACAAGGTATCGAAGGTCTGATGAGCTCGGTGCAATTCTTGCCTTATCCCAATATGTACCGCTGCGCGTTTGGCTTGCCTTTTGAGCAAAGTATCCACGCCCATATGCGCTATTTTGAAAATTTCTTAAAAGATGTAGAGAGCGGTGTGGTAAAACCGGCCGCGGTCATTTTAGAAGTCATACAAGGAGAAGGCGGTGTCAACCCTGCGCCAATAGAGTGGCTGAAGCATGTGCGCCGAGTGACAAAAGAGCTTGGCATTATGCTGATCATCGATGAAGTGCAAACAGGGTTTTGCCGCACAGGACGTTGGTTCGCCTATCAATACGCTGATATTGATCCCGATATGATTGTGATGTCAAAAGCAATCGGTGGTGGTCTGCCACTTGCGGTATTGGGTATCAAAAAACAATACGATGTATGGCAGGCGGGCAATCATTCTGGCACGTTTAGAGGCAACCAATTAGCCATGGCGACTGGCCTTGCCACTCTCAATTATTTAAAAGACAACGACGTTGCTGATTATGTTTTAGAAATAGGCACGTGGTTTATGGCGCAGTTAAAGCTACGCCAACAGCGCTATCCGAAAATAGGTCAAGTCAGAGGGCGTGGTCTCATGATTGGCATAGAAATCGTCAATCCCAGCTTACCTAAACAAAATGACGGTAGCTATCCAGCAGACAGTGATGTGGCTGCCAAAATTCAACAAGCGTGTTTTAAACATGGATTGGTGATTGAAAAAGGCGGGCGCGGTGGCACAGTACTCCGACTATTACCACCCCTTAATATAACCAAAGATGAGCTGCAGCAAGTCTTGCAGAGGCTTGATATGGCGCTAGAAGACAATCAATAGTCTTGCCAGCGCTTTAGCATGATTCACACATTTATAAAAAACTCTGATAACGACTCTAATAATAAGTCACTTATTTGCGATTTATACCATCGTAGAATAAACAAGTGAGGACATTTTGCATTTATTAAACCAGCAAAGCAGTGAGCAATATGTCACGCATATGCAAAAAACCAGCGCTGTCATCAAACAGTGGCTAGACGACAATAACGTCTATTTGGGCGGCACACCGCAACAAGTGCAAGCGACCAACGCCTTTAGCATCCGTGAGCAAGGCCGAGACATCGACACGATACTCGCTGATATTCAAAACAAGTTTTTACCCAGTTGTGTGTCGACGGCCAATGCGAATTGCTTAGCCCACTTACATCCACCCACACTGGTCATCGGTCAGATTGCTGAGATGATTATCGCGGCCACCAACCAAAGTATGGACTCGTGGAACCAAAGCCCAGCAGCGACCTATATCGAAAAAGACTTAATCCATTGGCTGTGTCAACGTTGTCAGTTTAATGACAGCGCTAACAATCAAACAGGCAGTAACGCTGGTGGTGTCTTTACCAGTGGTGGTACGCAAAGTAATTTGATGGGTCTACTGCTGGCACGCAATCAATTCTATAGGGCTAAGGGCGTTGATGTGCAAAAGGACGGCCTGCTGGGTCAGCCTAGCGGCAAAATCCTGTGCTCAGATCAAGCGCACTTTTCTATCGAAAAAAACGCCGCGCTACTAGGTTTGGGTCAAAAATCTGTCATTAAAGTAGCGACCGATGCATCAGGTGCCATGCTGATGTCTGACTTGCAACATCAGATAGATAAGCTGGGTGCTGACAATGTGATGGCCATCATCGCAACCGCTGGCACAACGGATTTGGGTGCGATTGATCCTCTAATGGCTATCGGCAAAATTTGCCGTGATGAACAGATATGGCTACATGTCGATGCAGCATGGGGCGGGGCGTTGCTATTGTCACGGCGCTATCGACACTTGATTGAGGGGTTGAATCAAGCTGACTCTATTACCTTAGATTTTCACAAACATTTCTTCTTACCGATTAGCTGCGGCGCTTTTCTCTTACGAGACAATCGAAATTTTGAGAGTATTCGCCATCATAGTGAGTATCTAAACTCTGCTGATGACGAACAAGACAATATCTTAAATTTAGTCACGTACTCTTTGCAGACCACACGCCGTTTCGATGCCTTAAAGCTGTGGATGGCGCTGGACTTACTAGGAACAGATGACTATGCAGCCTTGATTGATAACTGTCTAGATACCGCCAAGCAAGCGGCACAGCTGATTGATGCAAATGAAAATTTTGTACTGGTACATGAGCCCATTATCAGCAGTGTTTTGTTTTACTTTACACCCAAAGATACCGCGTTATCTGATGAGCAACTCGCACAGCTCAATCGCCACATTGCGCAAGCGTTATTGGTCAATAACATCGCCAATGTGGCCACCACCCAGTTTGAACAGCGCCTTTGCCTTAAATTCACCATTCTAAATCCCAATACCCAAATCAATGATATTTCCGACATCATTGAGCAGATGGCTATTGCTGGTTTTAACCGACTCAATTCTGACAACCTGCACGTTGATGGGAAGAAATAACATGATGCAGCATAAAACGCTTGATCGTCTCACACTACAAAATCTAATCAATGCTTACTGTTTTGAGACTGGGCACGGCGATATTATTGCCGTAGAGCAGCAGGATGATATACAGAAGCAGGCCTCACAAAATAAGCCTCTATTAGTGCTAATGCTATTGCCTTCGAACACGGTAATGGTCGTACCTGTCGACAGAGTGAGCCAATTGGGTCAACATCGTTTTTCGGGCACGCCGCTTATATTGAATAAGCAGGTAAGCATACGATCAGAATCAAAATTAGACACGCAACTGGACGACCCTTTGCAAAACAGCCGATGGATAAAATCCTCTGCTATGAGCCTAGCATCTTTGATTATTGAAGACATCGTGCATCGTTATAAAGACAAAGCGACGCTAGATGCCAATGGCGTATTAAAACGCTGGATTGAGAGTTATGAAGGGCTACAGATTATTTTAGAGCATCGCAATGATGAGATTGATGACATCGTTGACTATCAGCAAGACTTTATTCAAACCGAGCAAAACCTTATTTACGGTCATGCCATGCACCCTACACCCAAAGGTCGTGCCGGATTTTATGGCGACGAGTGGGCGAAGTATGCGCCCGAGACCAGTAGCAAAACCCAGCTGCATTATTGGTTAGTGCATCCCAGCTGTATTACAGAAGAATTCGTAGATGGCGATAGTATTACCACAGCGATCAAATCAAAGATACAAGCTGATATGAGTGGCTATCAGCAGCAACTTGTGGATGAGCATCCCGACTATAAGCTGTTGCCATTGCACCCTTGGCAAGCAAGGTTTTTGCAGCAGCAGCCGTGGTATCAAAAGCTGCTAGAACAAGGCCAATTGTTTGATTTGGGTGATCTTGGTTGGCATCTGCATCCAACGACATCAGTACGCACACTGTCTGCCTTTGATGCGCCTTGGATGTTTAAACTGTCGTTGTCTGTGGCGATTACCAATTCTGTGCGGATTAACCTGCCCAAAGAATGCAAACGCGGTATGCATGCCTGCCGAATATGGCGTAGCGACTATGGTACTCAGCTCAAAACTCAGTATCCTACGATTGCCGTATTGAATGACCCTGCTTGGATTGCCTTACGTGTCGACGGCAAAATCATTGATGAAACCATCTGTATCTTACGTGACAATCCTTTCACAGAGGATACGCAAGTCACCAATCTTGCCAGCTTAAGCCAAGACCATCCAACCCGTCTCACCAATCGCTTAGAGACCTTGTTTAAGTCTATCCATAAACGGACAGATGAACCTTTAGAGCAGGTGGCTATCCAGTGGTTTGATACCTATTTACAAGTTGGTTTTATACCGCTGGTTCATATGTATTATCAGCATGGTATTGGGTTTGAGGTACATCAGCAGAACAGTCTCATCGAGCTAAAAGACGGCTATCCTACTAAATTTTGGGCCAGAGACAATCAAGGATTTGGCTATATTGCAGAGTATGCCACGCCGCTCATTGATGCTTACCCCGAGCTGATTAGCGAAGGAGAGTGCGTCATTCCAGAAGACTTTGCCGACTCAAGATTTGCCTATTATTTAGTTGGTAACAGTATATTTGGTCTTATCACTGCCATTGCTCGTACTCAGCTTGTGAGTGAGGAGACATTAATCACGACGTTTAAAGAGTGTTTAATGGCCTTAGAGCAACAATACCCGCATCGTTCGTTATTTGACTTGTTATTGCGTAGCCCTACATTGCCGTTCAAGGGCAATCTACTCACCAGACTCTATGCGCTCGATGAGCTGACCGCACCTGTTGAGACCCAGTCTATTTATGTCGATATCCCAAACCCCATGGTGATGTAGCAAATCATATTGTGACGGCAAAGATAAGCACACAATAGAAGTTGGGGTTTGACAAGAACTAGCAGCAGAATTAACGTAACTACCAAATCACTAAGGGGCGACCGTGTTAGATATTATTGGGATTGGCGTAGGGCCGTTTAACTTAAGTTTGGCGGCATTACTGACAAAGACCGACGTAACCGCCAAGTTTTTTGAGCAAAAGGCTGAGTTTAATTGGCATAAAGGCATGATATTGCCAAACACTACGCTGCAAGTGCCTTTTATGGCAGACTTGGTGACGATGATAGACCCAACCAGTCCGTATTCTTTTTTGAATTATTTGCATACCCAGCAGCGATTGCTTAAGTTTTACTTTCTAGAAGAGTTTAAAATTTATCGTAAAGAGTATAACCACTATTGCCAATGGGTAGCAGAGCAGCTGGATAGTTTGAGCTTTGATGCGGCAGTGATTGATGTGGCGTTTAACGACAGTAATGATGGGTTTGTGGTGACCGTCTGTGAGCAGGGCATTCAAAACACCTATCATGCTAAAAACTTAGTCATAGGCACTGGTACACAGGCCACGCTACCACCATCGTTGCAAGACATTGCCAAACAAGCGCCTAACCGCTGTATGCACACCGCCCATTTTGCAGACAATTTTGACTTAGATAGTCTTAAGTCGAACAGCCTTGATCTGAATAGCACTAAGACAGAAGACAAGCTGACCAAAATATTGGTGTTGGGATCTGGGCAGTCTTCAGCAGAGGTATATCGGACCTTATTCGATCAACAGTTTGATGGCGATGATAGCACTGATGACAATCCTAAGTTTCAGTTAGATTGGATGACTCGCTCGGCAGGGTTTTTTCCTATGGAATACTCCCCATTAGGCTTAGAGCATTTTAGCCCAGCTTATACAGATTACTTTTATCATTTAGACTCAGCAACCAAGCCACAAGTCACTGCCAAGCAAGATCTGCTCTATAAAGGCATGGGCTTTGAGACCATAAATGGTATTTATCATCGTCTCTATGAGCGCAGTATTACCAATCAAGATTTGTATTCGACGTTGCTCTCTAACTGTGAAGTGGTTGAGGCAACGCTGACAACAATGCTAGAAGAGCCAGAGCCGACAGACACCATAAAACTGGTAGGTAGACAGCGTGAACAGAATCAAGATTTTACTGCTGAGTATGACTGTGTGATTGCTGGTACAGGCTATCGTTACGGTCTGCCTGAGTGCTTAAATACGCTACTGCCTAGCATCGCACATGATGAGTTTGAGCAGCCAGTCATTGATAGAGACTATGCACTGAAATATGTACTGACGCATCAAAAAGACATCGCGACCGATGGCAAGATTTTTGTACAAAACCAAGAGGTCCATACTCATGGCGTTGGGGCACCAGACTTGGGGCTGGGTGCTTATCGAGCAGGATGCATCATCAATCAATTAACGGGTGAACAAACCTACGACACCGAGGCCTTAAAAGTATTTCAAAATTTTGGCGCGTAGTGCTTTATAAGACTGATATTTAACAGAAACGATATTAGAGAATATTAATCATCTAACAAAATAATAACTAGGAGCAAGTCATGCCGACCATTACCCAAAACCTACCTGACACTTTTAGTATTGAAGCTTATCAAAAGACGTTTGCATTGCGACCTGTCAGATACCCAGATGATATGCCATTGCTGTATAAATGGATGCATGCCGAGCATGTGGTCGATCAGTGGCAGCTCCATCTTCCAATGCCGCAGCTAAAAACCCATTTTGAAAAAATGCTGGCCGATGATCATCAGCGTCTCTACCTCATACTTTGTGATGATAAGCCGATTGGCTATACAGAGATTTATGAGACGGCTCGCGACCGGTTATCTCAGTATTACAAAGCCAAGGAGACGGACATGGGCTGGCATATTTTGCTTGGCGATCCAGCGGTGGTTGGTAAGGGCTATCTAAAGCCAACAGGCATGATGATCAGCAAGTTTATATTTGAGCATACTGAAGCCAAAAAAATCGTGGTCGAGCCGGATAGTAAGGTTGAGGTGTATCAATGGATTGCTGATAGCTTCGCTTATCGCGTACAACGTCTGATTGAGATGCCAGAAAAAACCGCCTCATTATATTTTTGCAATCGCGATGAATTTCTCGAATCTAGAGGGTATCTGAATTTCTATGGCACCACTGCTTAATGAGCAACGCTCCTATAAATAAAGCCCTTATAAATAAGGTATCTACCAATGAGTCTCCTATAAACGAAGCCTCTCAGAGTAGTAGTAATGGCTTGAGCGACAGACAAGTACAGCAGGTATTACTAACACTACTGCTCGGCGGTACGGTGGTCAGCTTTAGTAATAGTGCGCTCAATCCAGCGATTCCTGTCTTTATGTCGGTGTTTGATGTCGATATCGTGATGGGCGGCTGGGTGCTAAATGCCTATGTATTGGCCATGAGTGTGGGGCTGATGCTGAGTGGCTACTTAAACAAAAAGTTCCCGTTTAAGCATGTTTATTTGGCGGCAATTTTTGGGTTTATGCTAGGTTCTATCATTGGCATTCTGGCCTCTAGTATGAGCTTTGTCATCATTGCCAGAGCCATACAAGGACTGAGTGGCGGTCTGATTATCCCACTGTCTATTGGTATGCTGTATCAGATTTATCCGCAGCAGCAGCACGGCAGAGTAATGGCGCTATGGGGCATTGTTATTATGATGTCGTTGGCGTTTGGCCCTTTGGTGGGGGCTTATTTGGTTGAGCAGTTTGCGTGGTGGACACTGTTTGCCATTACCTTGCCACTCAGTGTGGCGGTCATGGCGATGGTATGGCGGCTAATACCCGATATACGCTCACATGACAAAAAGAGCCCTTTCGATACCATCGGGTTTGTCAGTTTGCTCATTTGGCTGCTTGCGATGATGGTTTGGCTGAGCACGCTGAAAATAGATTTTACTAGTGGATTATTCAGCAGTGACGGCTTATTAAAGATAGCCACGTTGGGTTTATTATCTGTCGGATTTTTACTGTCCGCGATGGCTTGGTGGGCATACGAGCGGCGTCAGCGTTATCCGTTATTGAACGTGCGCTTGTTCAATAATAAGACCTATTTGCACAGTAATATCATTAGCATTAGCCAAACAGTCGGTTTGATGCTGTGTCTCTTGTTATTACCCGTGTTGATACAAGACGTGATGGGCGAGAGTGCTTTATGGACAGGGGTTGTCCTAATGGTCGCGACCCTCATAGCCAGTATCACCACACATTACGCTGGCAAGATGGTAGATAAGCAAGGTGCCAGAGGGATTGGCATCGTAGGCATTGGGATTAGCGCGCTGTCTACCTTGATGCTGGCATGGTGCTTGTATCAGCCAACGCTTTGGTTGCTCATTCTGATTATGAGTATGCGCGGTATCGGAGTGGGATTAGCATACCTACCAACCACTACCGTTGGGTTTAGCAGCTTACCCAAAGACTCAGTCACTGAAGGCGCCGCACTTAATAATATCAGTCGCCGCATCATCTCTACCATATTTATCACGCTGTCCACCATTTACATAGACAGTCGAGGTGCGCAGTTATTAGCAGCAGGTAGCAGCCAAGGTATGGCGAGCGCGATCCAAGAAATACTGGTAGTAATCGCGGTGATTTTATTATTCACAATCCCTTCAGCGTGCAAATTACCACGATCCCCATAAACAAATACCCCGTATCGGGGCTTACTTTGAACTATTAACGTAAATAATTATCATTCGCTTTAAATGTATTTAAATTCATACTTTTATTTGATTTAATTTTCAGACAGGAAGCTTATATCTATGTCCAATAATCTAGCAAACTCTACCAAAAACAATAATAGCAATCATCGTGCTGATATCACTTATGCGACCAAGCCGTGGCAAGCGCCTGTCGATTCTAAAATTATGGCACGCGCTGAGCAACGAGTGATCAAGCAATTACTACAAGCATTATTATATGAAAATATCATTGATTTTGAATCTGAAAGTGCGAACAACACTCATGATAGTACTGATGATGAGGCACTGCTAAATTTTGTTATCAAAGCAAGTACTGATGTCAGTTATACCGCACAAGGCTATATTCATTATAGTTTTGACATTATTCGCTTGAATGATCTAAATGTACAGCGAGTGATTAATGGTGTTGCTCAAGACGCCATTCTTGAGCATGTAATCAGTGATATCTTGCTCAATATTGAAGGTGCAGAACTCAAAGACAGCTTTATCAAAGAGCTGCGTCATACCTTAGTGAATGAAACACAATCTCAGATACTGGCTTCTAATATACCTGTGCCTATTAATACGCTCACTTATGAGCAACTCGAAGGCTATTTGACGGCAGGGCATCCTTATCATCCGTGTTTTAAGTCTCGTATTGGTTTTGATTTGCAAGATAACTATGACTATGGCCCAGAGTTTGATCAAAACATCGACGTAGTGTGGTTGGCGGTCAAAAAAGAGCTACTGGTGAGCAATACCACTACTGGTATCGATATAAATGAATGGGTGAAAGATTATGTGGGTGCTGATGAATTTGATGCACTCAATGCCAAACTCACAGAAGTATTTATAACCACAAATGAGACAGCTAATGACTATTGCCTAATACCTGCACATCCTTGGCAATGGCAAAATACATTAATTCAAGCATTACAACCATTAATTGCCACGCAAGAGGTTATCTACTTGGGTAGTGCAGGTCATCAGTACCGCGCTCAGCAGTCTATTCGCTCACTGACGATGCTTGGTAATGCTGATGACAGTGTTAATAATGACGTCAGTAATAATAAATCCTACTTAAAGCTGAGTATGCATCTGATTAATACCTCAAGCACGCGAATATTGGCAAAGCATACCGTGATGAATGCGGCTGTTGTCACCACTTGGTTAAATCAACTGATTGCAGAAGACAAGACTGCCCAAGCATTACCCATTGCGTTTTTAGGTGAGACCGTTGGCGTCAGTTTAGACCATGAGACGTTGCGCACACGCGGCTACCAGCATCCAAATATGTATGGCGGGCTGGCTGCGATTTGGCGAGAAAACGTAAACCAGTATCTATCTAAAGATCAAACAGCATTTCCGCTCAATGGTGTCAGTTATATCAATGCTGACGGCTCGCATCTGATAGCACCTTGGCTTGATAAATATGGTGTAGATACATGGATTGCGCAGTTAATTAAGGTCACTGTCACCCCTTTACTACATATTTTATTTGGTTATGGTGTGGCACTAGAATGCCATGCGCAAAACATCGTCTTAGTACATGAAAATGGTTATCCCATAAAAGTCTTATTAAAAGACTTGCATGACGGGGTTCGCTATTCACCTAATCATTTGACCCAACAACACTTGCGTCCAGACTTTTATAGCTTACCACCTGCACATGCCGCCTTAAATAGAGGCTCATTTATCGAGACCGAAGATACCGATGGCATTCGTGATATGACGGTTGCTTGCTTGTTTTTTGTGGCGTTGTCAGACATTGCGATTTTTATGCAGACGCATTATAACTACTCTGAAGTGGCATTTTGGCAACAGGTTGCTGACTGCGTGACCGACTATCAAACCTCTCATCCAGAGCATCAAATACGGTTTGACTTGTTTGATGTCTTCGCCGAACAAACGCGCATTGAGTCATTGGCGAAGCGCCGATTATTCGGAGACAAAGCATTCCCGATTAAATATATCAATAACCCATTGTTTAAGAGTCAGGGGTAAAACGATGCATACATTATTCCCTGTGCAAACCCCTGTGAAAAAAAGCTCCCTTGATGCAAATCCTGAGCCAGATATCGAGGCCATTCAATGGTCGCTGATTAGTCATTTAGTAGAGTGCTTTCTATTAGAGCAGTGGGTGGATGAGCACCTTATTCAAGTGACAACTACCACTGAGTACTTGGCAAATCATCAAACGTCACAAGCTCAAGATGCGCATCAATTTTTAGCGTCGCTACTTTTAGAGTTACTGCCACAGCAGTATCAATATTTTTTTGACCAAGACAACACGTTAATGGTGATGCAGGTTGACCAAGAGAGGCAGTTATTACTATTGGTAGAGCCTGCTTATGCGTTACCGTGGCGATTGTCTAAATCTTGTCTGCCTGTCATACATAACCTTAAGGACAATATCAATAACACTGTTGATAGCAATCTCAATAACAACCATTATGTAGAAAATGCTTGGCTAGAGCCAGTAAGCTCAGCACAGCAATTGTTAGACATCTTTTTATCAATGATGGATAGTGCCAGCTTATCTGATATCGGTGTCTTAAAGCTAAAAGAGAGCTTAGAGGCTTCTTTTATAGCTCAGCAACAGTCATCGCTGGCAAACATCACAACGGCAGTTTGTCAGTATCCGCATTGGCATCAAACCTTGATTGCAGTGGAGCAGTGGGCTTCACTGATGGATCGTCCGTTTCATCCACTGGCAAAAGGTAAATTGGGATTTACGGCAATAGAATACCAACGTTATATGGCAGAGTTTAATCAGTCTATCACGCTAGTATGGGTTGCTATTGCCAAAAGCCATGTCATGGTGGCAGAGCATGTTCAAGACATGACAACGCAAAATCCAGCGGCCTACCTTTTGGACACTACACAGCAGCAGATTTTGATGCGAGAGCTAGATGACAAAGGTATTGCAGATACGCACATTGCGATGCCCGTACACCCTTGGCAAATGACTCATGTAATTGATGAGATGTATGCCGACGATCTTGCCAATGGCACAGTTGTCGCCCTGACTTTTGAAGTGCTCATCACTTATGCCAGCTCATCCATGCGCAGTATGTTAATTGATGCTGATACACCAAATAGCATTAAGCTGCCTATAGGTGTGTATGCACTGAACTCAAAGCGTTACTTGCCAGCCCTCAAGCTGATCAATGGTGAAAAAAACCAAGCCATATTGATGCAGGCAAGAACGTTAGACCCTGAGCTATCAGCACAGCTACGGTTATGGGATGAACGTCTGTGGTGGGGTTATATGTTGCCCTCTCATTTGCATGATAAAAGCGCTATCAATCCTTATTTTTATCAAGAAAAACCCACGCATTTAGGCGCGATGCTACGTCAACTGCCAGCAGATCTTTGTGACGATACGATTCAACTGTTACCCATGGCAAGCTTGGGCATGTTGGTCTATAAGCAAGGTGTCAGCCATCACATTTTTGACGGGATTGCTCAGGAGGGCATTCATAGTACTAGCCAAAACAGTGCTCAAGACAGCATCGAAGGCGAGCCACAGAATAAAGAACTTGCTGTCATAGCATGTTTTAAAAATCTTTGTGACGTATTTTTGGGGACGATGCTGCGCTGCTTACGCCTAGGGTTCGCACCTGAGATGCATGGACAGAATATAGTCATCGTATTAAAGGATAATCGTTTTACCAGTCTGTTATTGCGTGATCATGATTCCGTACGCATCCATCTACCATGGCTGGCACGTCATCAAATAGCAGATCCTGAGTATTTAAGCCCGCCAGATTTTAAAAACCGCTTATATCGAGAGACGCCGCAAGCGCTGATATTTTATCTACAGTCGCTAGGGTTACTGGTTAATCTTCGGGCGATTATTGAGTCATTGGTTGAGCACTATCATATCAATGAAGAGACTCTGTGGCACGAGGCAATGGCCAGCATCGAGGAATCCTTAGTGACTATCGATTTTGATGACGACCAACATCAGGTCATACGTGATGAGCTATTAAGCAATTCACATTATCCACATAAAACATTGCTATTGCCTGTGATTGCACGTGGCTCTGACCCTCATGGCAGTATGCCAGCAGGAGAAAGTAAAACGATTAATCCGTTCAAGCGTGTCAAGAAAAGCCGCTAGCCAATTAATCCATTTAACTAGTAGCTACTTAATAATGCGATAAAAGTTATCGAGAAATAAACAAAAGCTAAAAAGTGCGATAGTGAGGACATAATGAATGACATCGATATTCACGACCTTATAGACAGTTATAAAGAGATAGGCACTTCTACCATTGGTCATCTAACGGGAGTAGGGTATTTACCAGATATCAAAGCACTCAATCCCTGCACGGCTACCATAGTCGGCCGAGTGTTGACGGTGCAACTAACCTCGGACAACACGGATGTGATCAATCAGGCATTGATTCAAGCAGCGCCAAATGATGTGTTATGTATTGATGCTCAAATATTAGGCATCAAGGCGTGTTGGGGAGCACTGCGCACTTGCGCAGCTATCTATGAGAAGCTATCAGCGGTCATTATTATTGGACAGGCGACTGACTCGGCACAAATTCAGCAGCTGGACTTTCCGGTATTTGCACAAGGTATCAGTGCTATAACCACGTTCAAAAGTGACCAAACAAAAGGCACGCTGGCGTCCGATATTGCCTATCGCTTTGCTGAGCAGACAACGATTATTCGTTCAGGCGATATTGCCATTATGGATAGTGACGGAGTATTCATATTGTCTGTTGATGTAGCACAGCAACTATTATCAGATTGTCAAAAGAAGCATAAAGAAGACGAGGTAAAGTTTCAGATGTTTTTTGAGGCGTATCGTAATAATCAGTTAGATAAGTTGTTTAATGACTAGGGCGTGTCCTAGTGACGTTATCAAAAATTAGATATTTAGCTAACCCAGAATCATCATAAATAAGCACTTACTAACAAAGCATAAATACATATAGAAATAAAAACAATTATCATTTACAATATTATTCACAAAGTTAGTACACACAGTATTGTTAGCTAAATATAACTGATACCACTATTTGACTATCCAACTAAGTGAAGTAAATATGAAAAGCCATCATCAAGTTGCTCTATCCGTTCTTACCCTTTGCATTAGTCAGCAATTATATGCACAAACCGATGTCAGTACTACGGGCGTTGCTGTCAATGCGGCTACGTCAGAAGCGTTGGCCTCAAATTCAACTTCAAGTTCGGCATCAACTGAGACGCCTAATGTAACCTTAGACACTATCAATGTCACTGCTAAGGCCAGAACAGGTACTGCGCTGGCGCAAAAAATCAGCGAGATGCCAGCCGTCACGCAAGTGATTACTGAAAATGAGATTCAGATGCAGGCAACGGGTGACCGTACCACTGGTGATATATTGGCGCAGCTGATTCCAAGCCTAGGTGCCAGTAGCGGTTCAACCAGTAACTACGGCACCACCATGCATGGCCGTCCAGTACAGTTTTTGCTGAATGGCGTACCATTAAGCGGTTCACGCAGTCTTTCACGTGAGCTAAATAGTATTGATACGTCACAGCTTGAGCGGGTAGAGGTACTCTCAGGTGCCACCAGTATCTATGGTGCTGGCGCGGCAGGTGGTCTTATCAACCTTGTGACCAAATCTTTGGTCGGTTATGGTCCCATCAGACAAACCAGAGTCGGCGTCAGTAGCAGTCGTGGCTTTGAGTCAGACTCATTGGGTTATCATGTGGGCCAGACCTTGGGGTATGGCGGAGAGCGAGTTTATGGTCGTCTAGATGTTGATTACGATAGCAAAGGCGGCAAGTTTGATAGCAAAGGCAATCGTATCAGCCCAGATGTGAACCAAACGGACCAACAAGATACCGAATCGCTGAGTGTTAATGGTAGCTTAGGTATGGAGCTCACTGATAGCCAACGTCTTGATCTCGCCGTGACTTATTATAAAGATGAGCAGGACACCGACTATGGCCCAGACTATGGTAAGGGTTTAGGTGTATTATTTGGCGAGATACCCTCTCTAAAAGCTATTGATGGCGCCAATGTAAAAAATGAGCCTTATACTGAAAAAAGCTCGGTAAATTTAAGTTACAGTGATGATGATTTTGTGGGCTCAGGTTCTAGCTTAAGCTTGACTGGTTACTATAGAGACGAAAAAGGTCGCTTTTACCCTTCTGCTAAGACAGCAGATAAACAAGCTGCTGAAGTATGGCAAGCCAATGGTCTAACTGATAAAAAAACCGTGAACAAGCTTACCAGTGCTGCAGTATTTGTAACCCAGTCAGAAGCTGATATCGAAGTCATGGGCCTGCGAGCAGCCATGCAAACGGATAGTGAAATCGCGGGTAAAAAGACACTGTTTAGCTATGGTGTGGATATTGAGCGCGAAAAAAGCGAGCAAACTTACGACGGACAAGACTTAAATAAATTTAAGGCTAGCAACGGTCTAAGCGCTCAGCCAAATGGCCTTAGCTATAACGGTGGGCCAGGTACTACCATCGATAAATGGGGCGCTTTTGTTAATGCAGATGTAGACTTAACCGACAAATGGCATACCAGTGCTGGCGTGCGCTATCAAAAGCTTAAGTCAGAAACCGATGCTTTTACGCCCATCTATGAGCAGCTGCTTGAAGAGTATTTTAATAACCCTGATATCAGTAGCATAAGCGATGCTTACGGCATTGACTATCAAGCAGGTACTGTCGAAAAGGGCAACACAGACCATGACAAAACTTTATTTAACGTCGGTACTAGCTATCAGTTAACCCCAAATGATCAAGTATTTGCCAATTTTTCACAAGGATTCACTACAGCAGATATCCAGCGTGCGCTGCGTGATGTGCGTGCAGGTTTTGTGGTCAACTCAGACAACGTACAGCCGATTGCGATTAACAACTATGAATTTGGCTGGCAAGGCAAGCATGGTGACACCGCAGCACGCTTGAGCGGTTTTTATAACGAATCAGACAAAGTCGTACGTTTTACTGACAGCTATACCGTAGAAGTTGTCGATACCGATGAGCGCGTCTACGGCGTAGAGGGGTCGCTCAGCCATGACATTAGTGATAAATGGCAAGTGGGCGGTAGTGTTGCCTATACCCGCGGTCAGTATGACAAAGATGGTGATTGGTTAGAGCTAGATGCAGTACGTCTAACACCGCTCAAAGGTACTGCATTTGCACAATACAACTTTGATGAAGGCAGCAATGTCCGCTTGCAAGCATTAGCGATAGGCGGTGATGATGAAGCCTTTAAAGACCAACAAAAAGACCCTGACTCTAGTGCCTTGCCTGTCACTGGCTATATGACACTTGATGTGTTGGGACAAGTAAAAATGCCAGTAGGCCGAGTAGATTATGGGGTTTATAACTTACTCAATAAAGACTATCTAACGGTCTATCATCAAACCACATATGGCGACCTGAACCGTTTACCGGCATCAGGCACCACCTATGGCTTAAGCTATACCGTTGATTATTGAATAATAAGTACTAAAACAAGCCTTTCATACTAATTGTTGGATAGTATGAAAGGCTTGTTTATTTAGGGCGTATCCTCATTTTAAAAATGGTGATAAAAATGAAATAAAGTCTCTCTATTTGATATTATTTAATACTACTACTGAAAATGGAAGGACAATATGCTTGAGCTAAGACCCAATTGTGAATGCTGTGATAAAGACCTGCCGCCTAATGCTACAAATGCGATGATCTGTAGCTTTGAATGTACGTTTTGCACCTCTTGTGCGGCTAATGTTTTAAATAACTATTGTCCTAATTGTGGTGGTAATTTAACCTACCGTCCTATACGTCCTGCATCTCTACTTAAGCAGTACCCGGCATCATTAAAGCGTGTGGTCAAAAGAGACAGTTAAAATACAGCTAAAATATAGTGTTTAGATGTCTATTTATTGCCTTTTACTAGGGCGCGTCTTCAATTCAGTCGTTATCAATAAATGCGCTGCGTTATCCGCATCCGCTACTAAGTAAGAACAGCCTTCCTTCCCAGTCCTATCTTCACATTTGCCAATATCAATCCAGATAAAATGAGCATCATCGCCAGCATTTTCCACCATGTCACCACCTCTCCTGTGAACAGCACTGAGGTCGCCATACCGAATATGGGCACCAGTAGAGCAAAAGGCATAACCTTGGAGGCGGTATTTTGCGCCAGCAGATATGCCCACAGTCCAAAGCCAATCAGGGTTGAGACATAGACTATAAACCCAAGCGATAGCCAAGACTTGAGCGATGCTTGCGTGAACGTCGCTAACTGCCATGCTTCGGTTTCGAATAGTAGAGAAGATAACGTCAAAATCACACAGGCGATCAGACCGCCCCATACCACCAGTGCTAGCGCCGACAGTGCCGATGTCTTATTTGAAGCTTTTTTGTTGCTATTGACAGGCAAGGCAGTAGAAATATTACTGGTACTCTGCTGCGTTGAGGCTTGTTTTGAAGCAATATTGCCAAAGCTCCAGCCTATGGCCGCAATCAATATGCAGATGAAGCCAACCAAGGGCATATCACCACCTAGGTTAAGCGCAATCACACCCAGTCCTAGCACACCGACTACCATACCGATGATCTGCATGCGACTCACTGCTTCACCCAGTATGACAAAAGCCAGTAATACGGTAATAAAGATCTGAACTTGCAACAACAGCGCTGTTAATCCTGCCGATGCACCCAAATGCATGGCGGTGAATACAAAAGCATACTGCATGACAAAGGTGCCGATCGCATAAATAAATAGCGTACGGTTGAATTTAGGCGGCTTGAGAAAAAGAACAAGGGGCACAGCGGTAAAGAAAAAGCGTAGGGCAGTGAGCATTAATGGTGGAAAGCTTTCAAGCGCCCATGCAATAAAGGTAAAGTTCACGCCCCATATAAAGGTAACCAAGACGGCTAAGGCAATGTGGATTGGGATCATAGGATCATCCTAAATAATTATTCATTGTCGACATACTCAACTATAGTTTAAATGTCCATAACAGACCCGATACAGTTCCACTTATGGTGAACAAAGTGTATAGTTATTCCCAGCATGACACTTCTTTTATTCATAAACCTCATATAAAAATAGGCGTCCTTCATTATGGTCGAAACCTATACACTCAATCCAAATTTAACCAAGACTGCCGCCGTCGCTGAATGGCTACAGCAGCGTATTGACTGGCAGATTTACTTGCCCAACCAACGCGTACCATCGGTGCGAAAGTTAGCGAAACTATTAAATATATCAACCTTTACGGTGGTACAAGCTTACGAACAGCTGGTCGCTACCAACGTATTAATCGCCAAACCCAGCTCGGGCTATTATGTCAATACGCAAGCACAAGTAGTCCAGCCCAATGATGATAAAAGAGTGGTCGTTAAGCACCCAGTAATAGATACGCGCTGGCTGGTACAGCAGGTCTTTAGTGATATTCCGCATCATCGCTCGCCAGGGGTGGGAACATTACCGAGAGACTGGATACGTAATGATAAGATGGAATGGGCCATACGGGAGGTCACCCAGCAAGCCGATAGCTTTATCTATGATTATGGCAATGTTCACGGCTATCTACCGCTACGTCAGCAGCTGGTTCAACACCTGCATACGCTGGGAATGCAAACTAATACCGACCATGTGATTACTACAGCAGGAGTGTCGCAAGCCGTGACCATGGTTGCGCGGCTGCTTACTCAAGCTGGGGATACGGTGGTGGTTGATGGGCCGGGCTGGTATTGGCTATCGAGCTGCCTGCAACAGCAGGGCTTAAACGTCGTCTCTGTAGAACGTGACCATCAAGGGCCTAATATCGAGCACATGCAAAAACTGTTTGCCACGCATCGCCCTAAGCTCTATTTGACCAACAGTGTGCTACATAACCCGACCTCCTATAATCTACATCCTGCGCGCGCGCACCAAGTGCTCAATCTTATTCATGAGTACGACGCTTATATTTTTGAAGATGATTTATACGCTGCATTCGTACCGGGTGGTCAAGTATTGCGTTATGCCAGTCTTGATCAGTTTGAACGGGTGTTTTATGCGACAGGGTTTTCAAAGTCGATGGCGTCTGGCTGGCGCGTCGGCATGTTGGTCTGTCCTGATAAGTATATTGATGATGTATTACGTATGAAAACCTTAAGCAATTCAAACACGCCAGAGTTTGGGGAACGAGTTTGTCATCATTTATGGACGCATGGTGAGTATCGTCGACAGATTAAAAAAGTGCAGCAGCATTTATATGGCGCTCATGAAAGAATGCGCCAAGCATTACCAAAGATAGGACTTATCTACCCTGAGCATACACAAGCAGGTCTCTTTGTTTGGGTAGATACTGGGCAGGATACGAGCCAGCTGGCACTAGATGCCTACAAAGAAGACTGGCTGGTCGCACCGGGGCAGTTGTTTTATCCAGATGCGAGCGCCTCAACCCATCTGCGACTCAATGTATCAACAACGGGCGATGATTTTTTGGCGTGGTTAAGGAAGTATTTAAACAATTAAATCTACATACTCTATATTTGCTAAAGACAGTTCACCACCAATACGTTGGATACTGTCTACCCTTACCTAAATTGTTATAAATCAGCGCTACCATGACCAAAACGATTGAACCGAGTAGGGTAGGTGTTATCAAGAAATTCCAATTTACCGCTCCAAGCATGACTATCAAAGGGTTGGAACCTGCAGGCGGATGCGGCATTCTAAACACTAGCATGAGCGCAATGGCAGTGCCTACAGCGGTTGCCATACTCCACCAGTGAATACCAAATAATGTCATAAATACCAGTCCCGTAAAGGTAGCAATGAAATGCCCACCTATGACGTTTCTTGGTTGGGCAAAAGGGCTGGCGGGATAGGCAAATATCAGTAAACAGCTCGCGCCGAACGAGCCTAAAATCATAATGAGTTCTATAGAACTTCCCATAATAGCAAGCGTTGCTGTGGCAATGGTGCCGCCTAACCAAGCGATTACTATCATCGATAAAGGTAATATTTTTGGGCATTGACCGCCTTGACCGCCTTGACCGCTCAACTTATGCCAATTAAAAAATGACTGCATACTTATTCCTATAACAATTAAACAATGAGAAGACGTCACTGCTGATATACTGATCAGTATATCAGCCAAGTATACCGAACGGTATATGTAAATCATAGTTTTTTATTGAATAAAATAATAGGAACGAAAAAACAGGAGAACCAACTAATGGAATTACGAGATACCATTCTACGAAAAAGTTATGAGATTTTTTACAAGCAAGGCTTTCACGACAGTGGAGTGGAGCTTTTAGCAAGGCAAGCAGGGACTACCAAGCGGACTTTGTATGCTCACTTTGGTAATAAAGAGGGCTTAATCGAAGCAGTGCTTGAATATCGTCATCATATGTTTATGAATCAATTAAAAGATTACTTCGACAATTCTGAGATCAAAGATGTAGCAGATATTGCAAGGTGCTATTTAGCATTCATAAAAAACTGGACATTATCAGAGGATTTTTATGGTTGTATGTTTATTAATGCTTGCGCAGAGTATTCAGATACTGGGTCTTCGCCGCATCAAATAGCTAAACAGCATAAGACTAAGGTTAGGCAATGGCTGTTTGATAAGTTTGAACAGATAAGTTTGGAAAACGCTAAGCAGAAATCTGACACTCTATTTGTATTTGGCGAAGGTATTATCGTAGCCACACAGACGGGGCAGGAATCACTAGAGCTAGAGGATGATGTTTTTAAAGGTTTTTCTTAAAGCGCTTGCAACAAGTCCTCAGTATTTATAACCGTAGCAAATTCTGCATTCGATTCAGACCCTAACAAACTTGTCTATATAAACACCCTATCAGAATTTTGACACCATTTTCCTAATAAGGAGGTATAGAATTTATATATTAAAGTGCTCATCGGCTATGTCATCAATAAGCTGTATATCATTATTTATACTAAGCAACT
The DNA here is from genome assembly GCF_000247495.1 of Psychrobacter sp. PAMC 21119. NCBI lineage: Bacteria > Pseudomonadati > Pseudomonadota > Gammaproteobacteria > Moraxellales > Moraxellaceae > Psychrobacter > Psychrobacter sp. PAMC 21119. The sequence continues at coordinate 34,963 of NZ_AHVZ01000010.1, forward strand.
AGCAAAGACAAACGCTGGCAGGATTATATCTCCTACCATCAACACAGTTGTCGCTAAAACTAAAAGCTACTGGTCAACACCTGATAAAACAAAACTTTTGTCATCATATTGTCATGACGGCATCGTATCCTTAAGCCCACTATAAATGGTGGTTGCGTATCACTGATGTCTTTATTCATTAAGTGATTCATTGATGTTGGTAGACGCATCAATATAAGGTTTATCTATGAGTGTTGCTGGTCGGCTTGGTAGTATTTCCACACGTATGCTGATTATTTTAGCATTTGCTTTTTTACTAATTATCCTGATGGTGTACTGGGTCATCGAAACTCAAGCTAAGCCGCGCATACTGGAGATGACCTCAGAGACGGTGGTTGAAACGGGTAACGAAGCCATTAATAGCATTATGGCGAATATCAGCCACGTCGACGGACTGGCAAAGGCAGCCAGTGCGATGGCTGGCGGGTTGCCAAAAGAAGACCGCCTTTATAAAGAAACCTTTGGCAATCTCATGCAACAAACCGATCAACGGATTGTGGGCGGCGGCGTGTGGTTTGATCCAAATATGTACGCTCAAAACCGAGAGCGCCAGTCGTTTGTGTGGGCGCGTGATGACTCAGGCAACATGCAGCCGTTAGAGTATTATAATCAAGTGCGCCAAACGCCGAGTCCCTATTATCGAGAGTGGTGGTACATTCCTGCGATGTACGCACGTCACGACCACTGTGTCTGGAGCCGTGCGTATGTCGATCCGCAAAGCAATCAGCCGATGATGACTTGCGCCAAGGCATTGTATGACAGTCGCAATCAGGCTTTTGATGGAGTAGTGAGTTTTAATCTGCTATTAGATAACCTCGATGACGCCATGAAAAAGTGGCAAGATAAGCTGGGTGGTTATGTCTTTTTGGTAGACTTGGACAATCGATTTTTGACCTTTCCTGATCAATCTATAGTCACGCAAGTGACTGAGGATAACCCCCAAGGCGAGATGGTAACTGCACATCAATTGGCCGAGAAAAACCCTACCTTTGCACCTATTGCGGACAGCCTAGATGATATTAACCAAACACTCATCGATGAGGCCGTTGCCAAAGATGAAGGTCGTTATACGCTCGCGGCACGTAGTATTTTGAGTACGACTAACCTGAATAAAATCGGCGAACAAGAATCCAAGTTACTGTCAGCATTACTGCTATTAAATATTGACCAAACATTTAATTTGGTAGACAGTCACTTGATTGAGACCATCGCTGTGCCCAATGACTTTGTGTTGCAGCAGCCCGCCACCGCCTTTGTGTTTCGTATGCCGTTTACCTATTGGAAGATGGTCATCGTCAAGCCCAATAATGACATGATGAGCGTGGCAAATGCATTGTCAAACCAGCTGATTCAAACCATGCTACTGGGTTTCATTCCTATCCTGTTGTTGACCGCATGGGTGTTCCGTCGCTACTTTACGCGACCGCTAAAGTACATGGCACTAGCAGTGGCTGATATGGGCGCATTGATTGAGCAAAAAAAATATCAACAATTAAGCGCGCTTAAACTACCACACTCAAATGTCAGCGAAATTCAAATCATCAGTGAGCAGACCAATCAATTGATCGACCGCGTCGTCGAAAATGAAGGTGCACTTGCCGAAATCAATGTCCATCTAGAAAAACAAGTCGCCGCCCGTACGCAAGACTTGCAGCAAGCCATGAATGAGTTAAAAGCCTCACAAGTGCATCTGGTGCGCTCTGAAAAAATGGCTACATTAGGTCAAATGGTGGCAGGCGTGGCACATGAGGTCAACACGCCGCTGGGCTATGTGCGTAGTAACATGGAGCTGGTCGGCGATAATCTTGTTCGTTTTGATGAGCTGCTACAACATACCGATCAATTATTGCAGGCTTTAAAGGCGCCAATTATCAACCAAGATCAAGTCAAGCAGCTAATAGAGCATACTCTACAATGCTGTGACGAGATTAAAGAAGATGAAATCAGTGAAGATTTGACCAATCTGATTAAGGATGGACTGTATGGTGTTGATCAAATTGCTGAACTGGTCGTCAGCTTGCGCGATTTTTCTCGAATTGACGAATCTAAGGTAAAAGATATCGATATCAATGAGTGTATCAATACCTCATTGATTATGGCTCGCAATAACTTAAAAACTCTAGACGTCAAAACCAACTTAGCCGAGCTGCCGCTGATTCAATGTAATCCTTCACAAATCAACCAAGTACTATTAAACCTATTCAATAATGCCGCCCAAGCCATACCGAGTGATCATAAAGGGACATTACAAGTCAGCTCGTCTGTGGATAAGGCGCAGCAACATGTTGTGGTACGCATTATAGACAATGGATCTGGTATCAAAGAGGATGTTTTAAATCATATCTTTGAGCCGTTTTTTACCACCAAAAAAGCAGGCGATGGCACAGGGTTAGGATTGGCCATTACGGCACAAATTATGGAGCAACATGATGGACGCATTGAGGTTAGCTCAATAGTTGGGGAGGGCACGACGTTTACCCTCATGCTACCGATACAGTCTATCGCTCATGAAAAGAAACCTTCGCAAGCCTTATTTGAAAGTTAAGAGACTTCCAGCCACTTATTTAAAGAGAGCGTCATGCAAAAACCAAAAATCGCTTTTATTGATGACGAGCCACGTATCTTGCGCAGCTTAAAAATGCATTTTCGCCAGTCACATGACGTATTTATTACTACCGATGCTACTGAGCTGATGGAATATGTCAGCCAGAATGAAGTGCAAGTGGTCATCAGCGACCAACGCATGCCAGATAAGCAAGGTACGGAAGTATTGAGTGACATCAGAGCGGCTTCGCCAAATACTATTCGTATCTTGCTAACCGGTTATGCGGATCTAAATGCCGTGATGGATTCTGTGAATGAGGGCGAAATTTATCGCTATATCACTAAGCCATGGCAAAATGATGAACTTAAAAAAATCGTTAATAAAGCCACAGAAATTGCTCAGCAAACTCAAGAAATCACCCAAAACACTATGCAAGGTAATGATACTCAAAAAGCTAGTGGTGGCACTGGTAGCAATCGCAATATATTGGTATTAGATGACGATGAGAGCGTCTATCAGCAAATAAAAAGTCACTTTAAGAGTGCTTATACCGTGAGCTGGGCCAGCAACCTTGAACAGGCCGCAAAGTTATTACAAAAAAAACGCTTTGGCGTCACGATTACGGATTCGACGCTCAATAAAGAAAATATTACACCTATTGTTTATGCCTTAAAAAACATCCAGCCAGATCTAATGGTTCTGATGCTGACTGAGTTCAAAGACGCTCATATGGTCATTGATTTAATTAACAAGGGTCAGGTGTATCGCTGTCTACCACGTCCGACTAATTTATCTATCATGAGTATCAGTCTTGATCGTGCTTTTGATCATCACGAGAGATTGGTGCAGCAGCCAATACTGGCGGCTCGCCATCATGTCGAAGAAGTACCGGAGTCAGAGGCTTTTAATTTTTCTGAAAGATTGAAAGGTTTCTTTGCCAAATTCAGAGGTTGGCGCATTAGTAGATAGAAAGAATAGGGCATGCTAAACATTCTCTATTCATGGTTTGAAAAATCATCGCCTTATATTTGTATGAGAGGCGCTTTTATCGATACCGGTTTCAATCGATACATTATAATTATAATCTCATGAACTTGTCATTGGGTGCTGTCTATTTAACTTATGGCTACCTGAAATGAGGTTCACGAGGAAGCATATTAAAATAAAAGAATAGCACAGGTATATTGCAGATTAGTTCATGAACCAGCCAAAAATCGTACACGGCTTTTCAAAGTAGCTTCTCATGACTATGAGTATTTTTTGTTTTACTTTATCAGATAGCTATTTTAGGCGCTGTGTATACTCAATGGCCGCATCACAGTGATGAATAGAGCAGAGGCCATATATCACAAACAAGCGAGAATCTTTGCCTTCTACGATATTAGCCACTGTTCTTCTAAATTCAGAAATTTTGGGGTGATCTTGTAAGGACAGTGAGTATTGCGTCTTTAATGAATGAGAAAGAATCAAATGACCTTAGCTGGGCGATTGGTATGATTTATCGCCAATCGCATTGAAAAACACAGCACCATTATGACGAAGTTTGCATATACCAATATATCAAAAATCGCGTGTAAATTTGCGCTCTTAAATCGCATCAGAGTAGCACTTGACCGAGCTTACAATCACTGCCGTTGGTCGTATTTAGTATCTCTAATATCTGACTGACCTTATCACAAATACTCTCTACCAGCGCCGTAGAATAGCGGTCTTGTTGATAGGTGGTCACTATGCGCAAAGCATGCTGATCTTCTTCAAATACGTCATCCATAATCTCAAAATGCAGCCCAAACATCGAGATGTCTTTTTTCGGTGGTATTTGTTGATAGTTTAGCGCTTTATTATTAGGAGCAGTTAACACGCCATTTAAGGCATTATTTGAATGAATGTGTATATAGACATCAAAGAGTAAGCCATCGGTAGGGGACATTCCCAGTGATTTTTGAATAATATCAATCGGAATGTCTGCATAGCGCATAGAGTCATTAATGGTAAACGTAATATCGTTGAGTAGCGATTCAATTGATTGCTCAGTATCGAATTGGATGCGATGTGCGACCATCGTTGTAAAATAACCAACCGTATCGAAGAATTCGGCATCGGTTCTGCCAGAGGCGGACGTACCAATAACGATATCATCTAACCCACTTTGTTTGTGCAAAGACAGGGCGATAGCTGTATATATCACCCCAAATAAGGACGAACCATGTTGCCGAGCAAAGGTGGATATTGTCTGATAGGCTGCTGTACCCAGATCCAGCTCTATGCATTGCGCGTTGGTTGATGCTTCACTTGACGTGATAGTGGCACTTGGGTCAGGCGGCGCAAAGCCCTTAGGAGCGTCACGTAACTTATCTGTCCAATAATTGACATGTTGTTGGTTTATACCTTGCAGCTGTTGCAATAGGGAAAAATCATTGATATTGCCTGCGCTTGTATCCCACTGCGGCTCTTGATGCAGCGATCGAGACAGATAAGCCTGAGAGAGGTCTGCCATGATGGTATTTAATGACCACTCATCAATAACCATATGATGTATCAGTAAGGACAATACTTGTGATTTAGATGCTGGGCTTTGCAAAAAGCGAATTCTTAATGGCAACTCAGAGGCGAGGTCAAATTGATAATCGGCTTCATCAGTTAGGGTGACGCCTTTACTGTCTTCACTAAACCAAAACCATTGATATTGATCCAGCTCTGAGACAGGCACAATGCGCTGTATCGTTACATCGTTCTGTGTGTGAAAGGTCGTACGCAAACTGGCATGACGTTTGATGATGTCGCTAAAAGCTTGATAGAGAATCTTTTCATCGACCGCCTCAGAAAAAGCGACAGCAAAGGGTAGATTGTATATCGGACTAAACTCATAGGCCGTATAAGCATGCCACAAAAACTGCTGCGCCAATGTCAGCGGTGCTTGTTCTTGAAAGACGGTAGCGTCAGTCGCTGCTGTTGGTGTTTCGGTCGTGTGATCCGTTGTATTGACGCTCACATGCTTGGCAAGAGCGGCAGCTGAGGGTGATTTAAAAAAATCGTTAAAACCAATGTCAATACCATGAGACTGGGCAAGCTTGCCAATAATACGGGTGGCCAATAAGGAGTGACCGCCATAATCAAAGAAATCATCTGCTGCCGTCATCTCAGGCTCTGCCAGCGCAGCGCGAAATTCGCCAAGGATAATGGCAGTACGCACTTCTTGATTTTGCGCCTGCTCTGAGGCGCTTTTTTGTGTGTTGGGAGTTGATACTGGCGCTTCAATGGCTGTCCAGCTCAGAGTAGCATCCTGCGGCATCCGCTGATGATAGCGGTTTTGTATGATACCAGTAATATTTGCCAGTTGATGAGTCTCATCAAGTATGGGATGCAGCGCCAATATAAGAACAGTATCGCACTCAGTATGTACAATAAATGAATCAAAAGGTGGGTTAAGCGCCGCATTCCATGGCATATCCTTGAGCTTGGAGATATAGGTAGGGATATCGGTAGTAGCCACGCTAGCCGTCTGTAAGCAGCACTCAGATTGTTCATATTGGTATTTATACAAGTCTCCATCATCACTAAAACGATATCTGACATTTAAATCAGGTATCTCTTCGATAGTGTCTTTAATCGCTTGGCGTAATACTCCCTCATCGATATCACTACTCAACCGCCAAGCCTCACTATGTCGAATAACCTGTTCAGGTTGTTGTAATTGTAGCATCCAAATATGTTCTTCGTAGTCGCTGACTGGCATAGGCGGCTGTACGTGTGCTGTAGAATTCTGTGCCAACATGATCTGTCCTATTGAATAAAAATTAATAAAAACCTCATTTGTGTTAAGAGGTATATATGTAAAGAGGGTATGCACAAATAAAACTTACCAAAATATACCAGCGGACTAAGTGCTGATAAGTCAATCAGAATCTTAATTCTTAAATGATGTTGATTATCATTATCATTATCATTATAATCAGAACTCTTGTCAAGAGTGTGAATTCAGCCATACCCAAATAGCCTATTCATGACAAGGCTCCAAAGCCTTTACTCATAATTGATTGACAAAAAAATGTAGCGGTGACTAATGGTCTGTAAGTACGTATCTAATAGAATAAAACTTACTTTAGTTTACTTTTTAGTTATAAAAAACAACCATATGTAACTCAATCTGTGGTGGGAATGAATGTGATGTTATCTGTTACTTGTCAAGAACGTCTTAATGATTTTTGGCATTATTGCCTAAAAAATCAGTATTTTAATGTTGGCTATCCTGAATCGGCAGACTTCGACTATTCTGCTTTGTATCGATTTTTTAATTTTTCCCTCAACAATTGCGGTGACTGGGACGCACCCAGTAACTATGCGCTGAACTCATTTTCATTTGAAAAAGAGGTGATGAATTACTATGCCGATTTGTTTCAGATACCTTTTAAGGACAGCTGGGGCTATGTCACTAATGGTGGGACAGAAGGGAACATGTTCTGCTGCTATTTAGCAAGAGAGCTGTTTCCCCATGCCACGCTTTACTACTCCAAAGAGACACATTATTCAGTCTTAAAAATTGCCAAATTGCTGCGTATGAAGTCGTGTGTTATTGCGTCTTTAGAAAATGGTGAAATGGATTACGATGATTTGATTCATCAGGTACAGCGCAATGGGGACAAAAACCCTATCATCTTCGCTAATATTGGTACGACCATGTCAGGGGCGGTAGACAACATAAAAATCATTCAACAGCAATTAGAGCACGTTGGCATCCGTCGTCAGGACTACTATTTGCATGCAGATGCGGCGCTCAGCGGTATGATTTTGCCTTTTGTGGACTGTCCGCAGCCATTTTCATTTGGCGATGGTATCGACTCTATCAGTGTGTCTGGACATAAAATGATTGGCTCGCCTGTGCCATGCGGTATTGTAGTGGCAAAGCGTAAAAACGTTGATCTTATCGCCGTAGATATCGACTATATCTGCGCACGCGATCAAACCATTAGTGGCTCTCGAAATGGTCACTCCGTACTATTTATGTGGGCGGCTATTCATAATCGTTCACCACAGCAGTGGCAGCAACGTATTCAACGCTGTCTGAACATGGCTCAATACGCGGTTGATCAATTCCAAGCAGCGGGGATTGATGCATGGCGCAACCCCAACTCTATTACTGTGGTGTTTCCGTGCCCCGCTGAGGAAGTGTGGAAAAAGCATGGCCTTGCTGTCTCTGAGGATCATGCCCATCTGATTGCGACCGCGCATCATAAAGACAGTCATAAGATTGATGCTTTGATTAAAGATGTGGTTGCAAGCTTACAAGAGCGTTTACAGCTCAGCTAATGCGGTCTTAGTATTACTTAATCTGAGTACCACTTAATCTTAGTATCACTGCTCTACCTAACCTTGAATGCAAAGCGATCAAACCTATTGGCCGCTACCTTTTTCTAATCATGCTGACAACCAATCATATTGGTAAATAAGCGCGCTGGATTTAATTTATGGAACAAACCAACCACAGTCATCGGAGAAATCAATGAGCAAGTTAACATTGCGCAGCTTGATGGCTGACCCTGTAATCATGCCTGCTTTACGTCCTGCACTCCCCAAGCTCTCTATTGGCGTGCTGTCCTCGTCATTATCTGGTCTGGTCATGCTTGGGGCGCTGTGGTGCTTGGTCAAATTAATCGATGATATCGCATTACCGTGGGTGATTGCGGCTGTGGGGCTGTGGTTGCTAGGCGCTTTGTTTGCCGCCGCCGCCTCGGCGCTGGCTCATGATGCAGAAGCGGCGTTTTCTGCAAGATTGCGGCGGCAAGTGGCCAATCACGCGACCCGATTGCCTGCCAGCACATTATCCAAACAAGGGGATCAGTCCTTGCGGCGCTTGGTGTCAGAAGATATTACGACGCTACATCATATGGTGGCGCATCTGCCCTCAGAGGTGACAAGCTTTGCGATTTTACCGCTGGTATCTATTGTTATATTGGTGAGTGTGGCAGGCCCTGTGGCGCTGTGGGTTTTACTGCCAGGTGTGATCGCGTCTTTATATTATCTAGTCATTGTGCCGCGCGTGACGGCGCGTGATGGTGCTGCGCGCATGCAGGTGGTAGGCGAGGTCATCTCCGCTGTAGATGACTATGCACGTGGTATCCGCGTCAATCGTATCTATGGTCAACAGTCAGGGGCACTGGCTGCTTATCATGATGCCACCAAGCGCTTTACAGACAGCTTGGTCATGTGGGTGAGTAAAGTGGCGACGCTCGCAGGTATGGCCGTGGCACTGTTACAAGCAGTAGCGACATTTGCGATTGCTTATCTGATTGCTTATGACTACGACACTCCTGTGATGGCCACGATCTTGTTTTTCAGTCTCGCCGTTGTCAGTCCCGCGTTACGTTTAGGGCATGGACTGGATTATGTTGGGGCTGGTAAAGCGGCGGCAAGTCGGCTGATTGCATTATTACAACAACCCATATTACCCAAAGGTCACATAACGCAACTATCAGCACCGTTCACGCTGAACATTACAGACGCTAAGATGGTGATCGATAATGTCCAGATTATTGACGGACTGACGCATACATTTAAGACAAATGCCGTCACTGCCATCACAGGGCCTAGCGGCGTGGGTAAAACGACGCTGCTGCGTATGCTGGCAGGCTTTGAGCCATTGCACGCCGGACAGGTGCAGCTGGCAAATACGGATATAGCCAAGCTGGATGAACACACCAGACATAATGCCGTATTGTTCGTACCGCAAGGGGGTGATGTACTGCCTGCAACCGTTAAAGACAACCTACTATTATTTGCCCCGCATGCCACAGATCACGCGCTTCATGCGGCACTAGAGTGCGCTCAGCTAAGCGTGGATCTGAGCGCCGATGCTCAGTTGCTCTCAGGCGGCGAACGTCAGCGTATCGGTCTTGCCAGCGTGTTTTTATCATCAGCACCTATCATCTTGCTTGATGAACCCACCAGCGCTTTGGATCACGCGATGGTTACAGAAGTGCTAACAGCCTTGCTAGATGAAGCACACAATAAAGAAAAGACCATCATTATGGTGACGCATGATAAGGCATTGGCCGATCAAACAGATGCTCGACTAGAGCTGATACCCAATACTGATCTGGAGCGCTTGTCATGAGTATTACCGTAGACACACCACACAAAAAGCCGACACCGTCATTGCCAGCGATTGCGCGTAGACGATTGATGACAGTAGGGGTAGGCTGGATAGCGGTTGCTTTCTTAGAAGCCATTGCTTATACCGCGCTGGCACTAGGTATTGTCAATCAATGGTCGCCCAAATGGGTCTTAATCACCGCTTGTGCCGCCATTTTTGCTACCGTATTGGTCAATCGTTCAGGCTACTTAACTGGTGTGCGACTGGCGGGTGACTTGTACGCGGCGCTGGGTCAAGCACTCTCGCGCACCAAACTGTCTTGGTTTACCAATGAGCATCGTGCTCAGGTTGCGACCATTGCTGGTCAAGGTATACCAGGGTTTATGAGTATCCCCGCGCATCAGCTGCAAAAGTTCTTACATGCGCCCTGTATTCCCTTATTTTTGGTCGTTGGGATCGGCGTGGTTGCAGGGTTGACGCTGGCATTGGTGGCAGCGGCGCTATTGATATTGTCTCTGATCGTCCAATTTTTATCACAGCGGGCGCTAAGTCGTGCTGATAACAATCGGCATAAGGCAGAAGCCAGCACCGCAGAAGCCACGCTTGAATTGGTAGATCATATTGAGTTATTAAGAACAGCGGCAGGGCCCAAACGCGCCATCGCCCGTATTGAGCAGCGCTGGCGTATTCAAGAAGAGACCTTAAAAAGCACCAACCACGCTGCCGCCATGGCTGTGTTTGTCTCAAACCTAGCTACCGTGTTACCTATAGCTGGTATGGCCGCTTACCTCATTATCACAGGTGGCAGTAGTGCGGTAATGATCTTGGCAGTACTGGTTTTGGTCGGTCGTGCAGCCGCCCCACTTGATGAACTGGCTGTGGCAGGTTTGGGTATCAATGATTTAAAGGCCTCTTTACAGAATTATCAGCAGGCGATCAATACACCAACGCTGCCTGAGCCTGCCCTTTTCAAATCTGCTCCTGCTGACTACCAGCTCAGTATACGTCAGGTAAGTCATGCACCTGTCTTAAAAGACATTAATATTGATATCCCAGAAGGCAGTCGAGTGTGGGTTACGGGTGTGAGCGGCAGCGGTAAGAGTACCTTGCTTGAGTTATTGATGCGCTTTGATGACCCTGAACACGGTCATATTTTGCTCGGCGGCGTAAAGATCAATGACATGGTATACGAAGATCTGGCGGCGCATATCGCCTATGTTCCTCAAGATCCCATCGTATTTACAGGCACTCTGGCTGAAAATATCCGTATTGGCAATCCGCAAGCATCAGACGTTGAGGTTGATAGCATTGCCCGAAAAATGAGGCTGGAGTCTGTGATTGATCGTACCCCTGAGGGGATACATCAGTCCGTGGGTCAGCAAGGCGCGGCGTTATCAGGAGGAGAGCGTCAACGCGTCGCACTGGCACGCGCATTACTCAAAAAAGCGCCCATTTTGGTATTAGATGAAGCGACATCGGCTTTGGAGGACGAGATCGAAAAGGTCATTGCCGATAGCATTCGCGCCTTGGCTGCTACGGTGGTTTTTGTGACCCATCGTGATGCGACGATCTGGCAGCCGACACAATCTATCGCTTTATAGGGCTGATATAGTCGAATCTAAGTAAAAAGATACGCTGCTATAAAACCGCCTGATTGAAAGTTATTTTTCTTTTGTGCGGTTCGCTCCTGTATTTGAAGACAGACACTATAGATGATGAAACATAGAGATATAAAGCTGAGTAAATATGACGTCAATGAATAACTGTTATCACCTGTTTTGTCTGCCACCAGCCGGCAGTAGCTCTGCGATCTATCGCGCATGGGAGCCAGTAGTGGCCGAGACCTGTAAACGTCGCCATATAAAAGTGATACCGATAGAGTATCCGGGGCATGGCAGCAGATCCGGGCAACCTTTGGTTAATAATCCAAATGTATTGGCGGCAGGCATTGCTCAGACGATTATGTCCTATAAAGACATGCCTTATATTTTATTTGGACATAGTGTCGGTGGCGCTTTGTTGTGGACAGTGATCGATCATCTGCGCGCACAGGATGCGCTTGAATTGCTGGCATTGGTGGTGGTCAGCAGTCGCCCAGAGCCGCAATATTTGCAACATATCTGTGGCAGGCAGCACTTAACGGATGATGAGATTATCGAAAAACTGGCGCATTACAATAATTTTCCACCTGAGATTTTACAAAATACAGCAGCGCTCAACTATTTCTTGACCATTATTCGTAATGATTTTTTTATCAGTGACCAGCTTATCTGTCAGCAGACAATCAAGACACCTGCGCCCTTAACCGCGCCTTTAATTGTATTTTATGGTGTCGATGATCCAGATATCAAAGACGAGGCGATGATGCAAGCGTGGCAGGCACATTCTGAGGTTTTTTTGGGGTGTCATGCACTGGCAGGTGATCATTTTTATTTTTTAAACCCGTCATCGCGTGCGCAAATGCTAAAAAAAATAGAGGAGGGTTTGCTGTATGCGTTACCACACCATAAAGCGTGAGGTATCGGACAGCAGTGCTTTATTGGCACAAGATGCGCGGGCGCTGAGTGTGATACGCCAGCATATTCGGCTGACGTATCACACCATAGTGCTCGCGCATCACCAGATACATCAGCTGTCTGTGAGTATATTGACCGCCAATTTTGCAGTAGAGGCGGCGTATGATTGTTTTGATATTAACTTACCAAAAGCATTGACCCGCGTATCCACAAAGCGAAAGCTGGATTTTTTGACGGGACGCTTAGCGGCAAAGCTTGCCTTACGGGCGTTCGGCTTGGCTCATTTTACCGTCTTAAAAGGGATGCATGGCGAGCCGCTATGGCCAGATGGCATGACGGGGAGCATTAGCCACACAGGTGGCAAAACATCGTGTACGGCGATCTGCTGCGCTTATCGGCAACCATCTATGCAGGATTGCCGTGCTATAGGGGTGGATATTGAGGCCAAAATAAACAATGTCTGTTTTGAGCATAATGTTTGCTTTGATCGTGATGAGTCTCAGCACTATGCTCCTTTAAATCATCATGCTTTTTTAAATCATCAAGAAACTATGACACTGGTAGAATATTTGTGTGGCACACATCCAAATCATTATATCTATTTAATGATATTTTCTGCTAAAGAGAGCCTCATTAAGGCGATATATGCCAAATATAATGTATTACTGAGTTTTTTAGCGTTTGAGTATATAGGTGTGTCTGGTGACGTTATGACGTTTACCATCATTGATGGCACGCAAAAGGCACAAGAAAACGGACTGACCCAAACAGTGATGCAGGTGCAGTGGGGGATGACAGGGCAGCATATTATCACCATCTGTTCTATATCATAGAGATATCAAAAAATGAATAAGATGTGCTGAGCGAGCTGTCTTACGATGGCGCTGATTATATGAAGCAGTGACAAGAATTGTACTACAAAGCGCTTATGCCATGACAGGCGGCTATTTATGAGTCACTTACCTTTCACTTATTACAGTAGCTATATATCCATAGTAGGTAGCATAGCGTCTTGGCAACAGCGTTTTGGCAACCCTGTAGAGCACCGTCCGTAAGAATCAAAAACTTATTACAAGTACCATCTGTAATTTTCAAGTGATAATGATTATCAGTATTACTATAATTATCATTTAAATTTAATAATATAAGTCACAATAACGATCGATGCATCAATAACCACAGTGAGATATCAGTTATGTCTTTACAACATTATGTAGAAACACCGTCGAATCATGAAGCACATTTTGCCTGCTTTTCTACAAAAGAGTATCACCTGATCGGCAAGCGTTTTTCGCAGACGCTAACGACACCTGCAGCAGATACGGTACATTTTAATCAGCGTATCGCTGATCGTTTTAAAGAGATGAAAAATAATGGCGATAAAAATCCAATCTTAATTGCTGCTATTCCTTTTGATATCAAAAATGACGCGGTATTAAATTTTTATAGTGACTACGATAAGTCGGACAAAAAAACCAAAAAAGCTGATCTGATAAAAAATGAGACGCACATCAAGAACAAGACATTGCTGGTGAATCAAGATAAGTTTGAAAAAACCGTCAATTATGCGTTAGAGACTTTCAAAAACACAGAGCTAACAAAAATAGTGCTGTCACAAGCGGTTGATGTCCGTTTTGATGAGTCGCAGAACCTCGCCTTTTACTTAGACGCCTTGCTGGATAAGAACCCAACCGCTTATAACTTTGTGATACCCGTAGACAATCAGCAATACCTACTAGGGGCGAGCCCAGAGCTACTATTGTCTAAAAATGATCTACTCGTTAAGAGCAATCCTCTAGCGGGTTCTAGACCCAAGCGTGATAGCTTAGAGCACAATCAAAGAAACCAACGAGCCTTGCATGAGTCAATCAAAGATCAGCACGAGCATAAAATCGTTGTCGAAAACATATCGCGTAATCTGGTGGCAGACTGTGTGACGCTGAGTATGTCTGAGTTTCCAGAAGTGCTCGAAACCTCGACCATGTTTCATTTGTCCTCAACATTACAAGGCACACTAAAAAAAGCCGCGCCCAATGCTTTGAGCTTGGCATTAAAGCTACACCCAACCCCTGCAGTGTGTGGTACACCAACGCAATTGGCCAAAGATTTTATATTGCAGCATGAAGGGTATGAGCGCGGTTATTACACAGGCTTGGTGGGCTGGATGGATGCAGAAGGCAATGGCGAGTGGGTCGTCACAATTCGTTGCGGGCTACTCAATGATAAAAAATTACGGTTGTATGCGGGTGCTGGTATCGTCGAAGGGTCTGACCCAGAGTCGGAGTGGCGTGAGACAGAAGACAAAATGAAAACCATACTACGCCTCTGTGACACCAGCGCGTAACCCACTCAAACCCACTTAAGGATCAGTATAATGACAAACCACACTGTGATAAAAAAAACCGCGTGGCTGGTGGGCGTCAATCAAGGCATTGGCGCAGATGTGATGCAGCGCCTGTTAGATGAGGATGTTGAGGTTATCGGTATCGATAAGACCAAAGACAAACTGCCCGCAGCGCTACAACAGCAGGTACACATTTGTGACATTCGAGATGAACAGCAGATTGTACATTTATGCGAGACACTATTAAGGGTCAGTCCCCCTGACTATTTTATTCATATTGCAGGTGTCCTGCATTTGGGACAGCACAATGATATGTCCTCGACAGATTGGCTGGATACCTTTGCGGTAAATGTGTTTTCTTGCTTTCACTTCTGCCAAAAGTTGACGCCTTATTTTAAAGAAAAACGCAGTGGCAGTATCGTTGTGGTGTCATCCAATGCCGCCGCAATGCCGCGTATCAATATGTCCGCCTACGGAGCATCAAAAGCGGCGCTGACTTACTTCACAAAGACAGTGGCATTAGAGCTGGCTGAATATGGTGTCAGAGCCAATGTGGTGTCACCAGGATCCACGGGGACGGCGATGCAAACGCAGCTATGGACAGATGACAATGGCGAGCAAACCACCATTACAGGCAATCTTCAACAGTATAAACTTGGCATACCGCTACAAAAAATAGCGCAGGTTAAAGACATCACCAACGCGATCATGTTTTTTATAAGCGATCAATCGTCACACATCACCATGCAGGATCTGGTGGTGGATGGTGGTGCGACGTTAGGGTGCTAGCACGGTGGTATGAGCACTTAAAAAGGACATAAAAAAGATAAAGATACAAAAAAAGGGCTTACTGCGGTAAACCCTTTTTAGATCCTTTTTGTGTAGCGCAGCTTTATGGACGGTCTAAAGCAAGCTGTGCTTTTGTCATTAACTCACCCAGTGTTTTACAGGCCACCAGTGAATAAAAATCAAGCGAGATATTCAACTGCTGTGACAGCTGTGTGGCAATGGTCATCAGCTGTTTGGGTTTTATGTTTAAAGCAAACAGTTGCGTATCGCCCCCCAGCATTTGTATTTGTATTTGTATTTGTGTTTGTGTTTGATGCTCGGATAGATGGCTTTTAAATAAGGTCAAGATGGTATCAATCACTTCTGCTGACAGGCTAGGATCAGTGGGTATGCTCGCTATAACAGGCGTTGGCGCTATAGATAATTGTTCCTGCGCTAGGCTTAGTAGTTTGTTGCGATCGATTTTGCTGTTCGCTGTCAGGGGTATGTCGTCTATTAATAAAAACTTAGAGGGAATGTGCGAGCTTGGTAGCTGATCTTTTAGATAGACTCTTAGATCAACAGCGCTCAGCTGTTGCTTGGACACGCGGTTGGTATTGCTTATGTAATGCGTATTGTCGGTGTAAAGCGCCACCAGCTCATTGATATCGGTGGTAGGGTTTGTGCAACTGATCACTACGGCATGATGAATGGCAGGATGGCTAGATAATGCATTTTCGACTTCAGATGCTGCAATGCGTACGCCTTTGACCTTGAGATAGCCTGCCTTGCGTCCTGAAAATATGATTGCACCATCATCTCGATAATAACCCAAATCACTCATCTTAAAGGCCATGACCACACCGCCATTTATCGTTTCAATGCGCACAAAGTCATTGTGATGTGTCTCTCCATCCAATAAGTAGCCATTTGATAAATTGATGCCAGACATATACATGGTGCCGATAGTACCAACCTCACAAGGCGCGTGCTGCTCATTTAGAATGTGATACTGGTTGTGTGCTAAGGCCTTCCCATATGGAATGATGTGTTGATCGTTGTCAAGGATTTCATGCCAAATACTCCAAATGGTGGTTTCTGTCGGCCCGCCTAAAGAAAACAGCCGCGCTTGAGGCAAGGTCTGTTTGAGCAGGGCAACCATAGATGGCTTGATATAGTCACCACCTTGGGCAATGAAGCGTAGGGTCTTGATTTGATCATGACCACTCACCGTCAGTAACATATCAACAATGGCAGGCACGCTACACCACAGTGTGATGTGATGTTTGGCGATCAATGTTGCCCATGCTGCTGCATCTTTTTGCTGCTCGGTAGTTGGGATGACCAGCGTTGCTGCCACTGATAGGGGCGCAAAAATATCGAATACAGACATGTCATGATGAAAAGGCGTGATAGCCATAAAGACATCGTTATGAGTGATATCCCAGTATGCTATGGTTTGTTGCAAGACATTGGCAGTTGCCTGATTGTTTAAGACCACACATTTTGGCTTTCCTGTGCTACCTGAAGTATAGAGATAGTAAGCAGGGCGACGGCTTAAATCATAGGTGCAAGAGCAGTCAAGTAGATCTATCGGGTCGTTATGACCGCGCGCGGCATCAATATCAATGGTCGTTATTTGAATACCAGACAGCGGCGATAATGCCCCCTGACTGACGGCAAAGTCGGCACGACTGTTGGTCAGTAAGTAGTCAATCCTTGAACGCGGTGCTTGTATATCAACAGGCAGCCAAACGATACCCATTAAAGCACATGCAATCGTGGTATAGATATGTTCAGGGCTTTTGTGCAAGCAAATGGCTACAACAGACCCAGCACGAATGCCTTGCTGCCTAAACATTGCCATTATTACTGCAACATGATGCCCCACCTCATGATAGCTGATCGATTGGTCGGCAAAAATAAGCGCGGTCTTCTCTGGCGGTGTGACCAATACATTGGTCCTAATCGCATCAAGATAGTCATGCAATACGACGTTTGCAAATGCAGCGTCTTGATTGGGAGTATAGTTGGGCGTATAAATACCCTCTAGATGATCATCACTCACGTTCTTCATATCCTTTTACCTAGGAGGACTATTTAGGCTGACTTTTGCTGCTGTTGTATCAAATCCCACCAATTAGACAAGGTTGGATTGCGTGCAATCTCTTCAAAACCAATATCAACGCCATACCCTTTAAACTCGGCGGCAAGCTGCATGATTCTAAGCGAGTCTAACCCGTAGACAATTAAATTCTCCTCAGGGTCTATCTCTTCTTCTTCCTCAATGAGCTGCTCAACTCGGGTATGAAGCCACTGTTTGGTAATCTTATCTGTTTTTGCCCCGACGATCGCCTCGGTATTTAGCACGTGACCACAACGCGAAGACACATACTGTAGTGCCATGCGATGCTCCGCTTCTGAGAAGTCAGCAACCGCATCGCCGACTAAGAAGCATTGAATGTCACTCATAAACGCATCTATAGCGGTCACCATACAGCCAATATGGGCATAAACCCCGCCTACAATCAGCTGGTCACGGTTCCAGCCTTGCATACGCGCCTGCAAGTCTGAGCGGGCAAACGCGCTGTAGCGCCACTTGGTCAAGACGGTATCTGTGTCAGCTGGCGTGAGCGGATCGACGATAGATTGCTGATCGGCTGTCGATGCTGGCAAGCCTGCGCCCCACATGGTATTGAGTAGGGCGCGGTCCTCCTCTGGCTGCTCATAAGGCTGGGCGGTATATACCACAGGGACGTCATTGTCATAAGCCCATTGGCGCAGGCGGGTCAAATGATGGATCAAGGTATTGATAAGTGTACTGTCCGTCTCATAAAAATTGATAAAATAACGCTGCATATCATGGATTAGAAGTACGGCTCGTTTGGCATCGAGTTGCCAATTTACTTTATTGGCGGGGTAGCTTTCAGGCTGCGGCATGGGGTAGTCGGAGAGGGTTTTGATGGTCATACAAGGCTCGCTATTGAATTTGAAAGTATTGGGATGGTCATAAAATCATTAAAGTAATTGAAGAGTACGCAGGGCTTTTTTGTCGGTTTTGCCCACGGAGGTTAAGGGCATAGACTCAATAAACTTGAAACGATCAGGGATTTTGTACTGAGCAATACCTGTGTTTAGTAAATAACGCCGTAGCGTTGATGCTTTGATATTAGGGTCACGAGAGATGATGTAGAGGCAGCTTTTTTCACCAAGTCGCGGGTCGGTGATGGCGATGAGCGCGGCGTTTAACACATCAGGATGCGCAAGAATGAGGTTTTCAATTTCCTCAGAAGCGATCTTTTCCCCGCCACGATTGATCTGGTCTTTGACGCGCCCCACAACGCGCAAATTGCCCTCAGGGGTGCGCTGTACCAAATCGCCAGAGGCATAGTAGCCATTCTTATCAAATGCGTTGGCATTGTGCTCAGGGCTTTGGTAATATCCGCAAAAAGTGTAAGGCCCGCGGGTGGTCAGCATGCCCACCTCACCCTCTGGGACAGGATTGCCTTGCTCATCAACAATCATCACCTCATCATCTGGACTTATCGGTCGCCCTTGGCTAGTGAATATTTGCTCATCAGCATCATCCAAGCGAGTGTAATTCACCAGTCCCTCAGCCATACCAAAAACCTGCTGTAAAGCACAGCCAAATACTATAGGCACTTTTCGTGCGAGCGTCTCAGAGAAATTTGCCCCGCCGACCTGTATCAGCTGCAAGGTTTTCAGCTGTGCTGCATGTTTGGGCGCTTGCTCTATCCACGCCACGACCGCACTTGGTACTAGTGACGCCATAGTGACACCATAACGCGCAATGATTGAAAAGCATTTTAAGGGCTCAGGATCAGGTGCCATAACGACTGTGCCTCCTGCATACAGCACGCCAAGCGCGCCAGGAGAGCTCATCATAAAATTGTGCGGTGCCGGTAGCGCGCAAAGCAGCCGCGTATCAGTATCCAGTCTGCAAATATCAGCACTCGCTCTGACACTATAGTAATAGTCGTTGTGTGTACGCGGGATTAGCTTGGGCGTGCCCGTACTACCGCCGGACAACTGAAAAAAAGCCACCTCATCGGCGGGGGTAGGCGAGTAGAGCACAGGATGCGCATCGTCAGCATCCACCATATCGCTGGCTGCTATCCATGTC
Organism: Psychrobacter sp. PAMC 21119; assembly: GCF_000247495.1. NCBI lineage: Bacteria > Pseudomonadati > Pseudomonadota > Gammaproteobacteria > Moraxellales > Moraxellaceae > Psychrobacter > Psychrobacter sp. PAMC 21119. Next base: position 54,409 of record NZ_AHVZ01000010.1, read on the forward strand.
TCCAGTCTGTATTTACTTGCCGTATTTGCAGCGTCATTCAGGGTTAAGACAAGCTGCGGGCTCAGATCAGTAGCATGAAGCTCATTAATAAAGTCATCGTCTTTAAACACCTCGTGAGTCGCTGACACGATAAGTAACTGTGGTTTAATTTGCTGACAAAAGCTACGTAGCTCATGCTGCCGATGGGAATAAAGCGCATTTAAGGGAACGACACCTATTTTTAATAGCGCAAAAAAAACAATATAAAATTCAGCCGTGTTGGGCAGCTGCACCAAGGCGGTGTCTCCTTTGCCAATACCTTGAGCGCTGATGCGATGGGCTAGATGGGTAGATAAGTCATCTAACGCTTGATAGCTGAGCTGACGATCACCGCAGATCAGCGCCGTCGCTTTAGGGTCGCTGGCACAGCGCTGAGACAGGATATGTGTCAGTGGTTCATTGATCCAATAGCCTTGGGTTATATAGTGCTGCGCTCTGTTTTTTGGCCAAGGATAAAATTTAATAAGCGGTTTAATCATATTGTCAAAACCTTAGCGAAACGGTGCTACGTCATAGTGAAAAAAATATCAGGGCAATAAAACAACAATCATCAATTATTGTTTGTAAATGTTAATGCTAATGATTATCATTTGTGATACAGTGCCTCATATATATTATTTTGTCAACTGAGTAAGCACATCATGAGTGAATTAACTCCCATGCAAGCAGCCTGCTGGTTTGGTCGTATCAGCGAATCTGAGTTTTTAGGTGGGGTGGCTGCCCATCTTTATGTTGAATTTGATGGGCAATCAATTGATTTACAAAAGCTAGAGTCGGCCTTACAGTATATGCATTTGAGGCATCCCATCTTGAGAATGCGCCTCAGCTCAGATGGCATTCCTACTATTGCTGCATCTGCACCAAAAACCCTGCTTGAAATTGATGATTTAAGCGTGCTAACTCCCCAAAAACAAATACAGTATTTGCAAGATAAACGTGAGCAATGGACGCACCAGCAGCTGGATCTGACCAGTGGTCAAACGGCAAGGTACTCCATCAGTCTGCTCAATCAATCAAACTTTCGTTTGCATATTGACACAGATATGATCGCGGTCGATCCCTCCAGCTTTTGTCAGTTGATAGAGGAGTTGGCGGCGTGTTATCAAGGCATAGTCACCACTGCTACGCCTGTTGTCTGCTTTTTTGATTGGCATGAAGCCATGCAAGCAGATGCAAGCATCAAGCAGCGCCATCATAGAGACAAAGCATGGTGGCGGGCGCGTCTTCCAGATATCGCCCCAATGCCCTCATTGCCAGTGAGTAATAACGCAGCAAAAACGGCGCAGAGTCATTGTCTCAGTGAGCAGCTGACAAGCGTAGAATACCAAGCGTTACGGCAGCTGGCACGTCAGCGAAAAATCACTTTTTCTAGCATGATGCTTGGTTTGTTTGCTTTTGCCTTGTGTCAGGCCACCCAAGATACTTTCTTTAGGCTCAATGTTCCAACCTTTTGGCGCGCGCCTGTGGTAGAGAATATTGACCAGTGTATTGGCGATTTTTCTAATTTTGTCATTGTCAATATAGACACAGCGGCAGCCAAAACCTTGGGTACGCTTTGTCAAGATGTGGCTGATCAAATGATTGAGCTGCTAGACCATACCCATTATGCGGGTGTCAATATCATGAGAGATTTATCTCGCTATCATGGTGCTGCCCAGCAGACGCCTGTGGTGTTTACTGCCGCTTTGGATTTACCACAAGGGGTGCTGTTTTCTGAAAGTGTCAAACAAGCTTTTGGTGAAATGACATGGACAACATCTCAAGGTCCGCAGGTTGCCTTGGATGCTCAGGTGGTACGTGTGGAGAATGGCGTACTGGTGAATTGGGACATACGTCTAGACACATTACCACTGGCATGGGTCACTGCGCTGTTTCACTCATTTATCGGCTTATTGAGAGAAGTCGGTCAAAATCCTGCTGTTCTGGATATGATGTTTAATCAACTGCCCAAAGGCATTATTTATCAACCTGAGCAGCCAGCCGATCACAAAACCATAATGACTGACGAGCAGCCATTGTCCGCGATACAAGAAGCCTATCTACTTGGTCGTACGACGCAGCTACCGCTTGGCGGCGTTGCCATGCAGGAGTTCCGTGAATACTATGGTCGTATGGATATGGCTGTGCTCAAGCAGCGCTTGACGGATATTGTTAAGCGGCATCAGAGTCTACGCACTCATATCAATGTGACCACATTGACTCAGTATGTGTGTAATGATCTCTGTATCAATCTACAAGAGATTGATCTGCACCACCTCTCAGCCAAAGAAGCCACTACCTATCTACAGTCTTATCGAGAGACGTATACGCACCAAATGTTTGATTTGCAGGGCGCGCCTTGGAACATCACGGCTTTTCATTTAACAGGTGGCTTTTTGCGCCTCTTTATACGTTTTGATGCACTCATTCTTGATGGCCGTGCGATCGCGTCTTTAATGCTTGAGCTGTTTGCAGCGCCGTCTGCCACAACCACATATATGACGATACCCACTGTGACAACAGACACGCCTGCTAAAGCTGAATCTAAAGCGGCGTCTCGTGCAGTGGATATGGCTTATTGGGTGCAAAAGCTGTCTACCGTTACCAATGTGCCTGCATTGCCATGGATCAGACCACTAAATGAGCTGGGCGCTGCCCATTTTGTGCGCCGAAGTTTGGTCGTACCAGCAGATACGTTTCGGCAATTGGAAAAAATTGGGGCAAAACAAGGGCTGTTTAAAAACTCTGTGATTATGGCACTCATCCTAGAGCTGCTCTCACAAGTGCAGACACAATTGCAGGTACAGCAATCCATCGTGGTTGCGGTGCCTGTTTTACCCTTATACACAGGGACGCTAGTCAATAACTCCACGTTTATAGCGGTTGAGTGGACAGTTGGTACAGAAAACTTCATTCAGCAAGCCTCAAGTTTGCAAGTCGATGTGCTCGAAGGCTTGCAGCATTTGTCATTTTCAGGAGTAGATTTGGCGCGATTGCTCTTTGAAAAATTCAATGCCGCACCTGTGTTGCCTATCGTGATTACCAATGGTTTGTCTTGGCCAGTTCTTACAGCAGATACGCCAATGCGTTTAGAGCGTGGATTAACCCAAACGCCGCAGGTCGCGATTGACATTCGCTTTACCACCCAGCGTGATGGCGCGCTCGTGTTTGATATCGACCACGTGCCCAAAGCCATTGCTACCAAAACCATTGACTGCTTGTTGCAGGCTATAGATACCGCGATACATCAAATGGTTGCCTCACAAGCCTTTCGCTTTGATGTCTCGTCATATCTGCCTGTCGCTACAGAGCAAAACGCTGATGTGACTACCACGTTTTGTCAGCAAGCCTTATTTGATATTTACTTGGATACCATCGGTCAGGTGAGTGATACACCTATCGATAAAACCATGAATTTTATGACCATCGGTCTGCGTCCTCAGCACCTCAAAACCATCTCAAAGCGCCTTTATGATACTTATGCAGTGCAGCTCTCGCCAGCGCAGCTACTGCATTGCCGCGATGTGACCGAGGTGCAACGGCTCTTAAAGACTGGGTAGCACGCGCAACAAAGCGCTGCAAAAGAGACATGCTGCTTAAAAATCAGCACTATTGAATATTGGAATCGTTTGACATTAAAGGCTTATGCACAATGAATAAAAAAATTGCCGACATTATAGGTATTGGTATTGGACCCTTTAATTTGGGCTTGGCGGCATTGCTCTTAGAGCATCGCACTATTCAGGCGAGATTTTTAGAGCGTAAGCACGAGTTTCAGTGGCATAAAGGGCTGCTTTTGTCTGGTGCGACGCTGCAAGTCCCTTTTTTTGCCGATCTTGTCACGATGGCAGATCCGTGTCATAGGCTGAGCTATTTAAACTATTTGCATCAGCATGACCGCTTATACCAGTTTTATTACTATGAGCACTTTTTAATCCCGCGCGTTGAATACAATCACTATTGCCGCTGGGCCGCCACGCAGTTACCCAGCTGCCATTTTGGTGAGTATGTTGACGATGTCACTTATGATGCCAAGCAAGATCACTTTGTTATCGACAGTACATTAGCATCAGGAGGGAAAAAACAGTATCGCAGCACCAATCTGGTCATTGGGATTGGCACGAAACCAAATGTACCCAAATGGCTGGCCAAAAGTAATCATCCTTTGGTCAAGCATGCGGCAGAGTTTGCCTCCTTACAACAGGCTTTAGCGAAATGCAAAAAAGTGACCGTCGTTGGTTCAGGACAAAGTGCGGCTGAGTGTGTACTGGCACTGCTAAGATCATTGACGCCTACTCAAGTTGCCGCAGGGGCAGGCGTTCGCTGGATCAGCCGCTCAGCAGGATTTCATCCTATGGAGTCCTCAAAGCTTGGTCAAGAGTGCTTTACACCCGCTTATATGCAGTACTTCCAAAGCCTGTCTCGAGAAAAACGCCGTGACATCGCAGGGGGTCAAGGGCTGTTATATAAAGGAATTAGCTACTCAACCATCGCCGATATATATGATCTGCTGTATGAGCGTTCCATCGGTGGCAAGCCTACGGGCTTATCTCTACATCCCAACTGCGAAGTGGAATCTATTGCAAAAAATGTCCAATCAGGGGCGCTTGAGATCAAGTGTTTGCACACGCAGCTAGCGCAGCGCTTTAGCCTAGAGACAGACGCCGTGATTGCTGCTGTCGGTTATGTGCATGACTGGCCACAATGGCTGACGCAATTAAAAGGGTCGGTACTGGCAACGGATAGTAATGAGGATTTTATAGTGCAAGAAGACTTTACGGCACTTAGGTGTGATGCAGGTTTGGGACGAATATTTATACAAAATTCAGAAATATTCCAACAAGGGGTTGGTTCTCCAGATTTGGGTATTGGTGCCAATCGAAATGCAGTGATTATCAATCAGTTATTGGGTCGCGAGGCGTATCGCATTGCTAGCTGCACAGCTTTTCAAACGTATGGTATTCCTGAAGATGCGCTCTTAGATCGGTAATGACGCTTAGGGTATGTTGATCAGGATAAAGAAGTGAACCACTTATGTGTTTGGTGGTGAATAAACGGGAATGCTGTCTTACTGACGGTAAGCACAGCCTTTTTTTCTGTTTTTTATTATAAGTATAGTGGGGCATGTCCATATCGGTCTTATGATGCCAACAAGGTATGTCAAAACAGCTGAGTTTTGTTAGACAGTGCCAAACATCTGCTAAGTACGGCTATATTTACAGCGATATTTGTTGTTGTTGACCATATTTGTAGTTTGGCGCATCACTGACACAGCTTTTCACCACTAATACTTATGAGTGAAACTCTATTCTCAAACGCAGCAGATTTTTCATGATATTTAGGTTATCGGTTTTATTTGCCACGTTATGTCTGGCCTCTCTTATGATTGGTACCAAACAGATAATGTGGTCGGAATTATTCTCTTTTTCTACGGACGCATGGCTGACGCTCACGGCCAGTCGTATACCACGGCTGATTGCGCTGATACTGACAGGGATAGGGCTATCGGTCAGTGGCGTTATTTTGCAGCATATCGTGCGTAACAAATTTGTTGAGCCTGCAACATCAGGGGGGATGGATGCCGCCAAGCTTGGCATTTTAGTGTCACTGACGATGATTCCTAGTGCGAGTACGGGCAGTAAGATGATGTTTGCGCTGGGCTTTTGTTTTGCTGCGAGTTTGATTTTTATTTATATCATCAGCCGCATTCAGCTTAAGCGTTCTGTGCTGATTCCTGTGCTTGGCTTGATGTATGGCAGTGTGCTCAGCGCCATCGCTGAGTTTTATGCCTACCAACACAATATTTTGCAAAGCATGCAAGGCTGGTTATTGGGGGATTTTTCGCGGGTGGTTCAAGGTCACTATGAGCTGATTTATATTATCTTGCCCATTATTGTTCTCGCTTATTTTTACGCGCATCGCTTTACGGTGGTCGGTATGGGTGAAGAGATGGCTGCCAGTTTGGGGTTGAGTTATGTCACTACTGCCGCTTTGGGTCTCATACTGGTGTCAGTGACCGTCGCCGCGTCAGTCATCACCATCGGAGCGATACCTTTTGTGGGGTTGGTCGTACCCAATTTGGTGGCACTAAAGTATGGAGAGAACCTATCGCGCACGCTGCCCATTGTGGCGCTCGGCGGCGCCTGTCTGCTGCTGCTGTGTGATGTGTTTGGCAGATTGGTCATTTATCCCTTTGAGGTGCCCATTGGTCTTACGGCAGGCGGGCTTGGTGGCGTGGTCTTCCTCATGCTGATTATGAGGGGTGTCAGATGACGGTAACTATAAAGTTTCGGACGATGTTTGTATTGATTATCGTCTTGGCGCTTATTTTTTTATTCATCGGTTCAGGTTTGGATTTTGATTATCTGATTCCTAAGCGCTTGATTCGCTTGGCCACCATTATTTTGGGTAGTGTTTGCTTGGCCTTTTCAGCCATCATTTTTCAGACGATTGTAGGCAATCGGATTTTAGCGCCTTCGATCATGGGATACGAAGCGGTTTATCTATTGTTTCAAGTGCTCTTGCTCTTTTTGATGGGCACACAAGGGCTACTGTTTTTGGGGGTGAGCGGCAATTTTATAGTCTCTATCGCGTTGATGCTGGTGTATTCGTGGGCACTGCACCACTGGCTATTTCCACGCTGTAAAAACGATGTTTACACCTTGCTGTTATTTGGCTTGGTACTAACCATGGTGATTGGCACGGTGACTCAGTTTATTCAATTGCGTATCAGCCCTGGCGAGTTTTCTATTTTTCAGGGTTTGAGTTATACCTCATTCAATCGATCTCAGCCTGAGACGTTGTTTTATGGGGTGCTTGCGGTTACAACCGCGCTGTGGGTTGGCCGTAAAACCTTACCTATATTAGATGTACTGGCTTTGGGTCGTGAGCAGGCACAGTCCCTTGGGGTGAATCACACCAAGTATGTCAAACGGTATTTGGCACTCATTGCTATTTTGGTGGCAGTGTCCACAAGCTTGATTGGCCCTACGGTGTTTATGGGGGTGTTTGTTGCCAATATCGCGTATGTGCTTGCAGGTAGTAACCGTCATAAGGTCACGTTACCAATGGCCTGCGCCATTACGATTGCTATCTTTTTAGTGGCTCAGATTTTTGTTGAGCATGTCTTTAATTACAAAACCAGCGTCAGTATTCTTGTCAACCTTGTGGGTGGGATTTATTTTCTAGCGCTGACGGTTCGTACCAGAGGGTTTACATGATTACGATTAACAATGTGTATAAAAGCTATAGCAACAAAAGTGTTCTTTCTCAGATCAGTTTGGCTTTTCCTAAAGGCGAAGTGACCTCTTTGATTGGCCCTAATGGGGCTGGAAAATCTACGCTACTGATGGTGATGGCCAGACTGTTAGAACCAAGTGGCGGTGAGGTTTTATTTGAAGGTCGTAACATTAGTGATATTCGTACTTCTGAGTACGCTCATCACGTCGCCACTCTGCGTCAGTCGCCCGGGTTTAACCTGCGCTTAACGGTAGAGGAGCTGATTTCGTTTGGGCGCTTTCCGTATAGCCGTGGTGCGTTGACGGCAGAAGACCATCATATCATTGATGAGGCTATTGAGTTTTTGGCGTTAGCGCCTTTGCGCCACGCTTATTTGGATGAATTGAGTGGTGGTCAACGGCAGATGGCTTTTTTGGCAATGACCATCGCGCAACAGACGGATGTATTATTGCTGGATGAGCCTTTGAATAATTTGGATATGAAGCATGCGGTACACATTATGCAAGCGCTACGGCGTTTATGTGATGAACAGGGTAGGACGGTCATTTTGGTGATTCATGATATCAATTTTGCGGCCAATTATTCAGATCATATCGTAGCATTGAAAAATGGGACACTGAGTTTTAGTGGCTCATCTGAGCAGGTGGTGACAGAAAGCAACTTAAGCGAATTGTATGATCTTGAGTTTGAGATTATTCGTAGTGAACGTGGTTGTTTGTGCAATTACTTTAATTTATCAGGAGTGAGTATATGAATGTAAGAAAACAAGGCTGTGTGTGGATGCTTGCCATTATGGCATCTATGCCTCTACAGGGCTGTGAAAAAGCATCTCATGAGTCTGCTGCGTCGCAGACGCTAAAGACGCCCATCACCATCGAGCATGAACTTGGTACGACCGTGCTCGATCATCGTCCGCAGCGGGTTGCCGTGCTCGATATGAACGAAGCTGACTTTCTAGACCAGCTTGGTGTACCGATTGCAGGCATGGTCAAAGACTACGTGCCGCATTTTTTGGCTCAATACAAACAAAATGCTGATATAGAGGATTTAGGGGCTATTGTTCAGCCCAATATGGAACGCATATATGCGCTACATCCTGACCTTATTTTGATGACTCCGCTACATGCAGCAAACTATCAAGAGCTGTCCGAGATTGCACCAACGCTACACTTCGATGTGAGCTTTAATGACAGTCAGGCGCATCATGTCGAAAATGTTGAAAATCACTTATTAGCCTTGGGTAAGATTTTTGATAAAGAAGCTTTGGCAAAAGAGCAGGTCGCGCAGCTAGAAGCAAGAGTGCAAGACGTACAAGCAGTAACAAAAAATCGCCCAGAAAAAGCGCTGGTGGTACTGCATAACAATGGGGCTTTTAGTAATTTTGGCGTGCATTCTCGCTATGGTTTTATCTTTAATGACTTAGGTGTCAAGCCAGCAAGCACACTTGACGATACCAGCCTGCACGGTCAGCCTATTTCTAGTGAGTTTATACAGCAAGCAGATCCTGACATCATCTATATCGTCGACCGTACTGCGGTTATGGAGCATCGCGCGACCATCAGCCCTGATGACGTGAGCAATCCGTTACTGCGTCAAACCAAAGCATGGAAAAACGGCCACGTTGTGTTTGTTGATGCCGATGCATGGTATATCACTGCAGCCAGTCCGACCTCGTTGAACATTATGATGGATGATGTGTTAAAGGGTTATCAGACGACCTCTTAAAGACAGCAATCTCTTAAAGACATCAATGCATCACGGATACTATCGTTGATCTAATTTAAGAGTGGTACAAGGCAACTGAGTACAGATGTATATGTCATATTTCAAGCGAGGTTAACGCTGTAACGCTTTTATAGTGGATTGACTATATCAGATAATTAGTATTGCCAAGAAAGGCAGGCAAGTTGCTCAATCGAAGCTAAAATAAGTTATTTTTTAGCTTCTTTATGTAAATAGTTATCATTTGTATTTTTATTATCATTATTTTTTATTAACTTAATACTTATTTGTTTATCAAAACGACAGGATATCGCTATGTCTCAACTTCAACAACATTTAAGCCAACACCCCAACGTCAAGCAATCTTTCACAGAGCACAAACCATTTTTTGTTCTCAATTATTTTGTCTCAGCAAAACTGGCACTTTTATGTGGGGCAGCTGCTGGTACTGTATTTTTGGGCATGCCCGCCGCTTATGCCCAGACCAACGGTACGCCAGTCAGTAGTACACAAGCCACTGATATGACCATTACTGCACAAAACCAGAGCACAGAAGCGGATCAAGACCTACCAACGGTCACACTACCAGCAATCACGGTTGAAGCTGACGTTGAGGAGAACTCTAACTATGCTGGCGGGCAGGTGACATACACCAATAATATGGGATTTTTGGGTAATAAAGACTTTTTAGACACGCCATTTAGTGCCATCAGTTACACCGATAAATTCATCGCTGACCAACAAGCGGTAGATATTACCGATGTTATTGCTGCAACGGATCCCGCTTTTTATACCAGCGGTGCCAGTGGAGAGAGTCTTGAAAGTTATTATATTCGTGGTTTTGCGTCGAGTAGTAATGATGTGACCGTCAATGGATTGACTGGTATGGCACCTTACTATCGTAGCTCACCTGAAATGTTTGAGCGTGTTGAGGTGCTTAAAGGTCCATCAGCAATGCTCAATGGCATGTCTCCCAACGGCTCTATCGGCGGTTCTGTCAACCTAGTCACCAAACGAGCAGGGGATGAGCCGCTGACACAGCTGACCACTAGATATCTATCAGACTCACAACTGGGCGCGCATGTCGATATAGGTCGCCGCTTTGGTGAAGACAAGCAATTTGGTTTTCGTGTAAATGGGGCTTATAGAGAGGGTGATAGCGCCGTTGATGATCAAGAAAAGCAAGCGCAATCAGCAGCTATTGCACTGGACTGGCGCGGTGAGCGTGCACGAGTATCCGCCGACCTTTATACGACAACAGACCATGTGGATGGGCCGACTCGAGGAGTTACATTAGCATCAGGTGTTGATATTCCTAGTGTTCCAGATCCAGATACATTATTAAATCCCAGTTGGGCCTATTTTGAGACTCAAACCAAAGGGGCCATTGGACGCGCTGAATTTGATATCAATGACCAATTGACAACGTATGCCTCCATGGGGGTAACCAAATGGAATTATGACGGACTCAGTGCAGATAATGCTCAGATATCTAATACTGATGGAGATATCAGTACCACCGTTGGATACGTAGGCGATGACAACGAAAGACAGTCGTTCGAAGTCGGCTTAAATGGTCAATTCCAAACGGGCAATATTGGACACCAAATAGCAGTCAATGCCACCCGCTATGAAGAGGAATACAATTTGTATGCAGCAAGATTCCGTGGTGTCAGTGTTGATACCAATATCTACGACCCTGTGTGGGGATCCAGACCTGATTTAGATCTGAATCCGCCACTTTTAACTGCGACAGACACCGAATTGACCAGCTATGGCATTGCAGACACGTTATCGTTTGATCAGGATAAATACCAACTCACCTTAGGGGCTCGCTATCAACAGCTAAAAACAAAACAAACAGGCGGCATGTTATCAACAGGTACCAAATATGATGAAAATGCCATAACGCCGTCAGTGGCGCTCTCAGTAAAGATAACCGACCAGACGTCTTTGTATGCAAATTATATAGAAGGACTAAGTAAAGGAGATACAGCACCAACAGATGCAGAAAATGCTGGCGAGATATTTGCGCCTTATAAGACCAAACAAAAAGAAGTCGGTATAAAAATCGATCTTGGTAATTTCTCTCATACTCTAAGTGCTTATGAAATCGAAAAACCCAACAGTTATACCGATACCGATACCAATATTTTTTCTTATGCTGGCGCTCAGCGTAATCGAGGCGTGGAGTGGGGCGTGTTTGGCTCGCCTGCTGAAAATGTACGCTTAATGGGTGGTATCAGCTATATTGATGCTAAGTTGACTAAAATGAATGATGGGGTTAATGAAGGTAATCAAGCGGCAGGTGTGCCAAAGTGGCAATCTAAAATCGGCGTAGAGTGGGATTTACCTCTCGTAGAAAATTTGACGCTAACAGCAAATGCAAATGCGGTGTCTAAACAATATCTCGAAAATGACAATATACAGTCCCTACCAGGTCGTACTATATATGGTGTGGGTGCGCGCTATTTGACTTCTGTTAATGACAAGCCACTGACACTGCGCGGTAGTGTCGAAAACGTGATGAATAAGGCCTATTGGACAACGGCACATTACAACGATTTGGCCATAGGTGAGCCGCGTACGTTCTTGCTGTCAGCAACGATGGATTTTTGATTTGACCCAAGGGTTTTCGAAATTGTATAACTGATGAAGGCTCAGCCCTGCATGCTATATAAGTAATAGCATGCAGGGTTTTTTAACCTATGAAGTCAAGATTCATCTAACTGATGTGTAGGTATTATGCCGCTAAAAACCGTGAGACTGCAAAGATTCAATAGTCATTTAGCACCGCAAACCTAACTTTATAAAATTATAGTTCTATGAACTTAGTAGCACATAGACTTCATTTAACATAATATACATTATGCGAAAACAAACCAACGGTCTTAGAAGGTAAGTATCCCATACTTAAAAACTATCTTAGCTTAGACATTTTTGATATCAGTTCCAGATTTCTGCTAACGACAAGTATCAAGCAAATGCTTACGCAAAGTTTTACCATCCTCATTTAAACTTACATCTGCGACTTGGCAATCAGCACGCTTATCATTGTCATCACATGACAACTCATAATAGATATCGCTACCTTGCGCCAAGCTAACCTGAACCAAACCTTGCTCAGTCATCGAAAACTTTTTGTCTTGCGTATAATTAGGATCTTGAGAATCCCACAGCACATCATAATCGATATTGCAGGACGTTTGATTCTTATCAAAATAATCTTGTTCAAGTTGCATGGCTGCTTGTAAGTCAGTATTTGCATATTGCTGTAGCATCACAGGATCACTCATACCTTGATCATCTATGTCTTGTTGATACATCTTTTTGATGGTCGCAATCTTCATAGCAGCCCTAACAGCTTGTTTCTGATCTGATTTTGTCACATCTGCTGTAGCGCTACCGACAGGCATCAGTCCTATGGTCAGCAGAAATATGAGTGATTTATATGTTGGCATGATGTTCTCTACAAGCTTTTATTCTATAAGTGTTACAACCTATTACATCATACCCATATTTGGACTCTGCTGTATTATCGTATCATTCAGGTTTACTTACCAAAAGAACCATTTCATAGCGCGCTTATGGTACTTTTTTATTTGTTCTCATGACAATTTTGAGTGATTTTTTATCTCTGATAATCGTGTTAAGGATGATTTTATGACGATATTACCTGCTTTTTTTAAGAAAAAATCTGCGACATTGGCTTCTAGTAGCCTTTTATTGCTCACTTTGACCGCGACTGGCTGCCAGTCCGTTACTGAGTCTAGCGAAGCCATTGTATCTCAACCAACCAGTAGCTCATCAATGCCTAGCAATGCTGATAGCAGTCAGCAAACGCTTAAGCAGCAATCATTGCGTATTCAGCATGCACTGGCTAATGGCGACTATGCCAGTATCACCAATGATATTCATCCCATACGTGGCGTCCGGTTCTCGATGTATGCATATATACGTCCTGAGACCGACAAAACCTTTAGTCGCGACCAATACACGCAGTATCTGCAGCAGTCAAAGATTCGCTTTACGTGGGGTGAAAAAGATGGCACGGGTGATTTATTGATCACGCCGCTACCTGACTATTTGAGCAATTGGGTCGCTGCTAGTGCATTTGATCAGAACGCAGAGATCAGTATTAATAATAGTAAAGCGATGGGCAACAGTATTAACAACTTAAACAAAATATATCAAAATTCTGACTTCGTTGAGTTTTACAGTAATGGCAGTGAAAAATATAGCGGTATGGATTGGCGTGCGATGCGTTTGGTGTTTGAGGAGTATCAAGGTAAGCGTTATCTCGTGGCTGTCATTAATGACCAGTGGACGGTTTAGGGCGTAGAAAAACGATTAACTGACCACTTTTATAGGGCGCGTTTAGAATAGCAGACTACTCTACTTGGTTTATCGTTAGGGTTATATTCAAATATAAAGATATATGTTGCCACTTATATTACAGGGTTGTTGACAATAATCCTGTTTATTGACCCTCTAACGACAACATATTCATAATCAGTTTGATCAAAGTCTCTTTTTGATTAGGGTCGGATTCAGCGACCAATAAGGTTAGTGCCGCAAGCCCAGTATTATTGATGACCATGTCACCTTTATCAGTCAGCAGTCGATGATTACGATGCAAAAAATCCACAAATAGAAACGCACCGCTGCGTTTATTACCATCAGTAAAAGGATGGTTTTTTACCATAAAATACAGTAGATGTGCCGCTTTACTTTCGATAGTTGGGTACGCAGGCTCACCAAAGACAGTTTGTTGCAAATTACCCAATACACTATCCAAACCATCACCACGAGGCTTGGCAAATAATTCAGTCGCCTCACCCCTATCTATCAGCTGCGCTTTCAAGTTTGTCAGCGCTGCCATCGCCTCAGTCGTACTGGGTAAGACACCACCATCTTGCCCTGCAGGACTATCCAGTAGACCTTCATCATAGCGCTGTAACCATAAAAACGTCTGCGTATAGCGGCTTATAATCTCAACTAGTCCGCGTCCTTCGTCGGTGTTAAGCTCGGGACTTTGGGCGGTTTTTTTGATTAATTTTAGCGCTTGTTGCAATTCAGTAGAGTTTTTATCGAAGCGCTGTTGATTGAGTGTATAGCCTTGTAGCAAGTATTCACGTAAGCGCTGCGTTGCCCAACGCCTAAACTGCACACCTTGAGGAGATTTAATGCGATAACCGACTGATATAACCACATCTAGGTCATAAAAAGTCACTGGACGGTCTGAATTTGCAATATGCATTTTTTGCATATTGCTTTTTTCATCGATTTCTTCATCTTTTATAGCATTGGCGATATGACGAGAAACCACTGATTGGTCACGCCCAAATAACTCGGTCATTTGGGCTTGTGACAACCAGACGGTCTCTTGCTCAAAACGCACATCTACTTGCGCCTTTCCATCAGAACTTTCATAGATCTCTACTTTTGACATGTCGTCATTTATAGCGTTAATCATCTCAGCTTCCCAATCCTAAAACCTTCAATTGATTAGCCCGTATTGAAGGCTTTAGGTTCTATACTCTTTCTTCATAGTGGTGTTTGCTTAAAGAATTTCACCATAATCTCATAAATATCTGGATACGCGTCTACTAGCTTTTGCGGTGTCTCAAAAAACACCTCACTGAGTACAGCAAAAAACTCAGCAGGATTGGTCGTTCCATAGCGATCTAGCCCTGACTTGCGATGGGTTTGAAAGTCCTCAAAATCTCGCGCCATAATCTCAGTCCAGCGCGCAGAATCCATATCAGGTTGCATCGGTGGAAAACCGTTGGCGCGGCCATTCATCATATCAAGTTTGTGCACAAACTCATGAATCACGACATTATGACCATCGCGTTCGCCTGAATGTTTGGCATCTTTCCATGACAATATAACAGGACCTCGCTGCCATGCTTCCCCGCTACGGTGCTGACTGCCTTCGTGGACAATACCAAACTCATCCACAGTAGTGCTGTCGCTTTTGTATGAACCTGGATAGATAATGACAGATGACCAGCCAGCGTACCATTCAAGGCTTAGGTTTAAGATAGGCAAACAGGCTTGCAGCGCAATAGACTGCCTAACAGCATTAGTGATTTCAAACCCTTGCGCACCAGTAATGGATTTATCAGCCAAAAATAAAGTCGCCAGCTCAAACAGATGCGTCATCTCGTCATTGTTTAATCTATCTAGTATCACAATACGCTCAGCTGCTTGTACCCAATCTGCATGGGTAAACTCGCTGTTGTCCAATATACGCTGTTCACGCCAGTCTTTTATAATGCCAAACATACACGTCATCCTTATTCTTGTAATATTTGGAACACATTTTTTATTACCACCTCTGAATATTATAGCGGTAATCAATAATACGCCATTATAATTGGTATATTGAAATATATAAGAAAAAACGCTGCTCATAAATCAATTATTGAGCAGCGCAGGTTTATATTCACAAATTATGACATTCATACATTGATATTTAAAACTGATATTGCAAGCCTAGTTGTACTGAGCTGTCTTTATCGTCACGTGCAAAGGTGGTGTCGCCATTCAGATATGCATAAACGTTTTTATGAACCTTGTTACTCACACTCAGCTCAAAACGTCCATAATCGTCGTCTTTATCTGCTTGAGTGATGCTAACCTCTCTTGTCCGGCCGTCAGCTAAAGACGTGGTCGATAAATCATCTATTAGACCATCTTCGATCACATGCACATAAGCGACTTTGCCTTGAAGCTTGGCAGGCGTGCCCATCAAATTAAAACCATACTGTAACTGGTAACCAAGCTCTGAATCCCATACCTCGCTAGAGGTGTCATCAATCTTGAGCGCAGTGCGAGAATTACCATTGCCACTGGTATAACCCTCTATGTCTGTATCACTGTAATTGAGACCCAAAAAGGCGCCATGGGCGATATTTTTTTGCATAAGAAAATTATATCCAAGCTCATTGTGTGCGCTAAACACATCGGCATCGGCATTACCGCGTTCGCTATTGTTGATAATGTTGATACCATCATTACCATCCAGTTTTACAGTTCTATTAACGTCCAAGTCATGCTTAGACAGACTTAAAGAAGTAGTATTCCACCAAGCTGTGTCTTTGCCGCCCAATAAAGAATAGGCTTGAACACCATAATTCGTATCTTTTTTAATACCGTTTTCTACGCTTTTATTGTTTTGATTGGCCGCTTGCACACCTGCGCCAACACGCCAGCTAGGTTGTATAACGTACTCGCCATATAGACCAATATTGGCACGAGTGCCTTCTTGTGCATCATCAGCATCCACATAGCTTTGAGAGCCATCTACCCAAACCTGAGTACGCGACTCGGAATCAAAAGGCTCCGCATCATCGAGAGTATGCAATGCCAAAGCATTGGCGCGCTCAAGCACCGCTGAGTGCGAGTCGGTAGCATTGTCCTGTAAAGCTAAGCCCATCGTGTTTTGCAGATTGAGCGCACTTTTGGCTGATGCGATGATATCAGCATTGGTTTGCTCGACAATCAATCTACTGATGATACGAGAGTAGTCGCGCATTCTTTGTGATAGTCGTTCTGCACCAAAGGCCGCCGTGAGTACTTCCTCGTTGTCTAATGCAGGGTCATGCCACGTATAGCCACCTGGAATATCTGGGTTTTCAGTTTGTGTGTAACCATCATAGTCAGGCCCGAGGCTCCAGTTGGTTGCCTCAAATCCTACGACCTGCATGACACTATCAAAAGACTCCTGATCACTACAGCACCCAACGCCATAAGGCTCGTATGGTTCTGTATTACCTGGTGCGATAATGGCTGGATTGACCTCCACTGTAATACCAAGCTCTTTAGCAATACGCAGCGCATTTTCACGCAAACTTACATTGGCAGCCACTTCATTGCCGTTATTATCGTAAGCATTTCGCCCTGCGTTGGCATACATCTTGTCGCCTGTAATCAGACTGTCTAGGTTAATCATACCCAGTGCGGTCGTTTTTTCTGCGTCCGTGAGCTGATCAACAAACGCCTTTGAACCATTGAGACCACCCTCCTCTGCACCAAATGCCACAAACTGAATGTCATGCTCTGTTTCAATACCAGTCAGGTTTCTGGTCAACTCAGTCAAAACGCCAGATCCAGAAGCGTTATCATCCAACGCCTCTAAATTCTCATAATTTGGATAGGCGACGGCAGAATCATAATGTGCACCGACAAACAGCGTTCTGTTGGTATCAGCACTACCTTTTTGGGTCACGACAACGTTATTGCTCGTTAACGTCTCACCTTTGAATAAACCACGAGGCGCTACGAAATCGAAAGTTTGGCGATTGACTTGGTTGTTACTGCCATCGATAGTCATGCGCTGCTGCATATAATCAGCAGCTTGGACTTCTTTGTCAGATCCTGTATACCTGCCAGCATAGTCGCGGGCAAGCGTTAACGCCGTTTCTTCACCATAAGTACCGTACTGAGCATCTGCAAATGTTTGCGAGCCTGTCAGCATTGCTAGGGCCGCAACGACTGAAACGGTAAGCGGTGATAAGATAGTATTCAAACGGCCTCTCCTTGGTCAAAGAAATGTAATCAATATTAAAAAATAACCTAAAAAAATATGGTTTACAAGATAAAAAATCCATGTTTTATTTATTTTTTTTGAATAAAGCAGCGATTGATTGAAATGCCATTTGTCTGCTTATTATGAATATTTATTGATTGCTGTTTGATATCTATACTGCTAATTACGATCGTTTTTAGATTTATGGTTACTAGAAAATCATATCAACCCAGACCACATTACATGGATTATGCCAAGAGACGCTTGGCTGATCGATCGTCAGAATACTCAGCCTTCTCGTGATTTTTTTGTGAACACTATAGGGGCGCAGGCTACTCAAGCAGAAGCGATTGCTGAAGCTGAAAACATCGAAGACCTTTTTAATCATTTAGAAAAAGGCGGCGTATTAATGCGTATTGATCCAAATGTACGCCCGCAAATGTTCCATGGTGCTACCATTAGTAGTGAAGAGCTTAAGCAGTTACGTAGAGTTGAAAACATTGTGCGCAAAGGACGCGTGACTCGCTTAGATACTGACAATATTTATTTTGGTGAGGACAGCATTGCTACCACACCCAACACGATGCATATCGACTGCTCTGCACGAGCAGTACCAGTGACAGAGACGTACGATGTATTCAAAGGTGATACTGTGGTGGTACAAACCGTACGTACCTATCAGCCTGTATTTAGTGCGGCGTTCATCGCCCACATTGAAGCCAACTATGACGATGAAACTGTCAAAAATGAGTTGTGCCAAGTGGTACCGATCCCAAATCATGATACGGACTTTCTGGTTGGACTCGTTAAACAAATGAAGAATCAAATGCGTTGGTCAAAAGAGCCTGCGCTACGTGAATGGATGATTAACAATCGCTTAGATGGCTTCACCAAATTGGTACGTGCCAGCGAAGATACGCCACCTGAAGAGCTGGCTATCCTTAAACGTCTAAAAGAAGCAGGACCAAAAGCCGCTGCTAATATGCCTAAACTGATGGGGGAAGTTATTCAAATAACAGCAGCACGTCAAGCCAACACCGCTAATACCTAAAAAGTAACTATTTAATAATAACTATCAAGGATAGCGACTATGCAAGAATTTCAAACCAACAAAGCAAACCTGACTCAAGCTCGCCTGCAAGAGACGCCTATTCATACCCTTGGTGATGGTGAAGTACGCGTCAAAGTCGATCGCTTTGCTTTTACTGCGAATAATATTACTTATGCAGTCATGGGTGACCAATTACGCTATTGGCAGTTTTTTCCGCCAAATGGGAATGAACCCGAAAAATGGGGCATTATTCCTGTATGGGGCTTTGCCGATGTCATCGAATCAAATAGCGATGCACTACCTATCGGTGAGCGCTTATTCGGTTACTTCCCGCCTGCCAGCGAATTGGTTATCACTCCTAAGCGAGTCACGCAAACCAGCTTACTCGATGGTAGTGCCCATCGTGCCGAGCTACCACCTGGCTATAATATGTATCAACGCGTCAACCACGAGCGAGGTTATGACCGCGCCCATGATGATCAGCGGATGCTACTGTTTGTCTTGCACCTGACCTCATTTTGCTTGCATGATTTATTGAAGAGTAATGACTGGTTTGGCGCAGAACAAGTGGTTATTATCAGTGCCTCTAGTAAGACCAGTACAGGCTTAGCATATGGCCTAGCTGATGATAAAGACGCGCCGCACGTTATCGGCCTAACTTCAAACCGTCATATAGATTTTGTTAAGTCAATCGGCGCCTATGACAGCGTATTGAGCTATGACACGCTTGAGCAGATTGACGCCAGCAAACCAACAGTCATTGTCGATATGTCGGCCAATACCGATGTACTGAGTAGACTACATAAGCACTTAGGCGAAAACATGCGCTACACCAGCAATGTCGGTATCACGCATTGGGACGAACCGCGCCATGTAGACGGTATCATTCAAGAACGTAGCCAGCAGTTTTTTGCGCCCAGTCATGTACAGCAATGCATGAAAGAATGGGGCCCTGAAGAATTTAATAAACGCTCTATGCGCTATATCATGAACAGCACCGCAAAAACCAATGCATGGCTAAAAATTAAAGAGCTTGATGAGATTAGTGACTTACTAGATATTTATCAAGACATCTGTGAGGGCAAGATAGCCGCTAATGAAGGTCTGATCGTGGTTATGTGATACATGCATGCTTAACATCATTAATTTCAGCTGAATCAATATATTAGTAATGAATGGCAAAGAGAGTTCAAAAGAGCTCTCTTTTTTAGTTTCGTAGTAGGGCTTTAAACCAGATACCTGTTCTACTTATTCTTTCATGGCTCTAACGTGCCAAGCCTTCCTCTTGTAAATAACCATGTAGACCCTCTGCAAACTGTCTATAGCCTGCAGCATTGGCATGTATGCGGTCTGATTTTAAATCATCATTCGACAGCACAGTCGACCAACCATCAGAATATAGCGGTATGCCTTCAGCCTCTGCAACGTCTTCATAAATAGGGTTGTCACTAGCCTTGCCAAACAAGGCACTGGTACTAAAATAAGGCTGTGCCATCAGTACCACTGAAATGTCAGCGGATTTAAACTGATTAATCGTTTCGGTAATATTGGCACGCGTCGTATCAGGTGCAATACGCTGCAATACATCATTGCCGCCGACGCTGAGCAACACCAAATCAGGATTTTGCTTAGTGATTTCGTCCACCCGAGCCAGCACATCTGCGGATGTATCGCCATTGACACCTGCATTAATGACTCTCCATTTGCTTAAGTCTGCAAGTACCGTAGGATAGGCAGTTTCTGGACTCGCGCCATAACCATAAGTCAATGAATCGCCAAGCGCTATCACTGTGCTACCAGCGGGCAAGATATCTTGTTGTGGTGCGCTACCACAGCCAGTCACACTGATAGTCGCTGACAATCCTATACCTGCCAGTATTAAAGAACGATGGTGTTTTTTCATGGTTTTATTGGCCTTGTTCAACGATTTCTTGTCCTATTTAGTGGACCATAGAACACTTATTCATAATATTCTAATTCATAACATATTGAATATATTCCATTTTATTATAGAACGATTGTTGTATATTGCCCAGTAGACGTTGTATAGTTCATACAAGATACAGGCGCTATGTATGGCGAATTGACGCTATTGTCTGTCCACTATCATCTAGATTCTACCAAGGATACGTGTGGTATTTATGAATAAAAAATCATCTCAATCCCAGTCTCAGAGCCAAAATCAATCAAAAGAAGACCAGTCGCAAGACCAAAGCCAAAGTCAGAATCAAAACACAAATAAGGACACGGCTGCCCCTAAAACGAGTACAAAAAACAACGCTTCAGAGCCATCGCAAAGCCAATCACAGAATCAGTCAGAGGATACACCCGTCAAGAATTTAGCAGATACTCCCCCATCACGAGCACCAAGCTTTGATGAGCTCCAAACGGGTAAAGGTCAGTATCGTCCAGTTGCAAAAGCCGTTGGTAATTGGCTTGATAACATCAACATGGATGCCCTCAATTATCTAAACGAACAAGCAGAAAACATCTTTTACCGTAAAGGGGTCACCTTTACGGTCTATAGCGATGCCAAAAACATCGAGCGTATGATTCCGTTTGATATCATTCCACGCATTATTGCAGCGAGTGAATGGAAACAAATAGAAGCAGGCTGTAAACAGCGCATCACCGCCCTCAATGCTTTTTTGCATGACATCTATCATGATCAAGCCATTATGAAGGCTGATATTGTACCTGCCAGCTATGTTTATGCTAGTGGCTGCTATGAGCCATGGATGATGGGCATTGAACTTGATAAACCTATCTACTCGCACATCAGCGGTATTGACTTGATTCGAGACGAGACGGGTAAATTTTGTGTCTTAGAGGATAATTTGCGTACCCCGTCAGGCGTCTCATATATGCTTGAGAGCCGCAATATATCAGAAACACTCTTAGCTGATATATTTGCTGACACTCCTATTATGGGCATCAGTGATTATCCCAACCGTCTCAAAGCCTGTCTTGCCAGCTCAACATCCAAATATGATCCACAAGTCGTTATTTTAACCCCAGGACGCTTCAATAGTGCCTATTATGAGCATGCCTTTTTAGCGCACGAGATGAATGTACCACTGGTACATGGTTATGATTTGGTCGTTGAAGACGGCAAGGTCTACATGCAAGGCATTCGCGGCAAGGTACAAGTCGATGTGATCTACCGCCGCATTGATGATCCATATATCGACCCGCTAGCCTTTCAGTCTGACTCTATCTTGGGTGTGTCAGGGCTAATGAGTGCTTATCGTGCTGGCAATGTGGTTATCGTTAATGCACCAGGTACGGGCGTGGCTGATGACAAGAGTCTATACCCCTTTGTGCCGGACATGATTAAATTCTATCTAAACGAAGAGCCGATCCTGCCAAATATAGAAACCTATCAATGCCGCAAGCCTGATGAGCTCAAATACGTGCTTGATAACTTAGACAAGCTGGTCGTCAAAGAAACCCAAGGCTCAGGTGGCTACGGCATGCTCATTGGCCCAACCTCCACCAAAAAGGAAATTGAAGAGTATCGCCTGCGCTTACTTGAAAACCCAGCCGGTTTCATTGCTCAGCCGACTATTTCGTTATCGACCAACCCCACTGCTGTGATCGATGGCATTGCGCCGCGTCACATTGATCTGCGTCCCTTTATCCTCAGTCACGGCGATGGCACAGTCGATATCGTACCGGGTGGCTTGACTCGTGTGGCCATGGTTGAGGGCTCATTAGTCGTTAATTCATCTCAAGGTGGCGGTATCAAAGACACTTGGGTCGTCGATGACAGTCACCTACAATCTGAAACCAAAAAACCAAACGGTAATGGTCAAGCTGGCAAATACACGCCTGTGCCTTTAGATGCCAACAACTCAGATCACGCCAACTATTATGATCGTGTGCAGCCTAAAGAAGCAGGCTATGAGATGCTAGATGACGCACCAATGATCTTGCTACTCTCCACTGCCAGTCATCTCATATGGCTAGGCCGATACAGCGAGCGCCTGTATTACTATGATAATGTCATGAAGCAACTGGTCAAAGACGATCTCAAAAAATCACAGCTGAAGCACTTAATCAGCCATTTAGGTTTTGATGCAGATGCGGATGAATCGTTTAAGACCATGAAAGCGCAGATGCTGTCTGATCTGGAACGAAATATCATACCAAACATCGTTCAATCGATAGATGACAATGTACAAGAGGCCAAAGGTGTCATTGGTAAAGACACTGCTGAGTTATACAACTTGATTAAACGGCTCTCAAGTGCTGGCACCTATCGGGCAGCGACCTTGCAGCTACATGCGTGTAATGCTGCGATGAAACAAGAGCACCCGACAGTGACTTGTTTTTGGCAATTAGGGCGTCATTTCGAGCAGCTTGAGCGGGCTGTGCTACTAGAAGAAGACTCAATAGAAGTCAGTCTTGAATTTAAATATTGGATCAATGAGCTGCCTGAAAACACACGCTGGCGTGAGCTGACACGTTTGGCCAATCAGATGATTAGATCGAAGAAATTTAGTGATTTTGAGCTGATTAGTAAAGAGTTCAATATCATCTTGCGTCAAGGTGTCTAGCCACAAGATGATTACAGGCGCTAATGATACAGTCGATTCCAGATAATTTAGATAATAGGAAGGCGAGTAACAATACTACCAATAGTAGACTAAGCTCGCCTGACGCCATATCTGATTTATATGGGATTGACCATACATATGAAATAAACAGAAAAATAGGAAGCCATCATGAAACTTCAAATCAGCCATCAAACCAACTATTATTACGGTGAGCTTGCACAGCGTAGTGTCCAGTATATACGCATGACGCCCATGCAGATGCCGCACCAAATTATTCACAAATGGGAGGTCATGCTGCCTAAAGTGGCGACCAATCAAAAGGACGGCTTTGGCAATGACTGGCTCACCCTTAGCCGTAATGAGGCGCATAACAACCTGCAAATGCAAGCGTCAGGTATTGTTGAGATTGATACAGAGACCAAACGTTTGGAGGATATGGCTCATGTCCCCTATCTGCTCTTTACTGTACAAACGCCATTAACCAAATGCTCACAAGAGATGCGTGAGTTTGCAGCGCCCTATCTAGAAAAACCCACTCATGACAGCCTAAAATCGATGGCCAATGCCCTCATCATGAAGATGCCGTTTGTCAAGAATGTGACCCATGTCGGTACGACAGCGGCTGAGTCTTTTGCGACCAGTGCAGGTGTGTGCCAAGATCACACCCATGTGTTTTTAGGCTGCTTACGTGATCAACATATCCCAGCCCGCTATGTGTCAGGCTATCTATACGACGATACCGAAAACCATATGGCCAGTCATGCGTGGGCAGAAGTATGGCTGGACGGTTACTGGTACACCTTTGATATCTCAAATCAGCTGTTTCAACCAAACTCTCACGTCTACGTCGCCATTGGTCGAGACTATTTAGACACAGCTCCTGTCCGCGGGGTACGCATGGGCGGTGGTTACGAAAATCTTTACAGTCAAGTGTTGGTTTCAAGACTATCATAGGCTATTTTTAAGCATATTCTACTAAGGATCAGTTATGACTTATTGTGCCGCTATTCGTCTGAAAGAAGGGATGGTTTTTGCTAGCGACACGCGTACCAATGCTGGGGTTGATCACATCTCAACCTTCAGAAAGCTCTATCAATATGGCGTTGAGGGCGAACGATTTATAGTATTACAGACAGCTGGCAGCTTAGCGACATCGCAGGCGGTGTTTAACAAGCTGCAAAACGATATTGACCAGCGTCTTGAGAGTAATCTCAATACGGTCCCGACTTTATTTGATGCCGCGCAAATGGTTGGTGAATGCATGCGTGAAAAAATGAACCATGCAAAAAAAGTCGCTAATGCTAGTGTCGATGGCGCATTTACCAGCTCTTTTATGCTGGGTGGTCAAATAAAAGGCCAGAAGCCTGAGTTGTACATGATTTATCCTGCAGGCAATTGTATCAGGGCCACTGAAGACACCCCGTTTTTTCAGTTGGGTGAAAGCAAATATGGCAAACCCATTCTAGATCGCTCTGTCAGCTACAATACAGACGTGAGACATGCAGCCCGCGCATTGATGCTGTCATTCGACTCAACCATTCAATCCAACTTGTCAGTGGGCATGCCAATTGACTTTATACTATATGAAAATGACAGCCTAACTCTACCAAATGGCCGACGTATTGATGAGAATGATGAGTATTTCAACAGCATTCGCCATCAATGGTCAGAGGAGCTACGTCGTATTTTGGTGGAATTGCCTAAATGTCCTGATGGTTATTGGGGATAGTTTTTTATTCTCAAATATTATTTAGGAATGTAGTTTATTCATTCATCAATAAAAAAACCGGCGTCAGACTGCATAAACAGTTTGACGCCGGTTTTGGTTTAAAGACCTTGAATGCCATCATAGTGATGTTGCATTCATTGTTGTGTAATCTACCTCATGACCTGGTACATGGAAGACTCACTGGACTGCACCTAGATAAAGACCCTAGTGCATTAGCTCAATCACGATTGCGTGATTGCGCCAGCGAGCTAATGACACTAGGGTCTTTATCTAGGTATTAGCAGGACTGAAACAGTCTTCCTTGGGTAAAATGTAATGGCTTGACTCGTGGACGACGCAACGTCGCCCCTCACCGTAAACGGCGAAACGCTAAATCTCACAACGCATTAAGTTTGCCTCATAACAGTTATTATTGTCAATACATAATTGCAAAAACAAATCGCGCGCGACACTATGTGTCGCAGCCCATATATTCCCTTACAAAAGTCCTTGATATTTTCTCTGAAACGCGCTCTCATGGTGCTACAAAATTGCGCGCTCTGACAAAATAAAAATTAAGGCAAATTTCTATGAGTCTGTCATTCTCACAAATCCAACAAGCTTGGCAAGTTCAAGACCCTAGCTTGGTTGATAAATTATATTCATTGGCAACTCAAGCTGATGATATTCCTGAGGCGCCCATCCCCGAGCACGAACTGACATTTGAGCGATTTTTGGACAAAATTCTAAGTCATCAGTTTCGGGAGCAAAACCCCGAAATACAGTTTGCAGAGCGTGTGGCAATGATTGCCAAGCTTGAGGCAGACGAAGGCGTATACCCTCTCCCTGATCGCTACAAAATCCATCTAATATTGACCGCACTGTGGGAAGATGGCAGCGCGTATTCTAGAGCCATCTTAAAACAAGCCATTACGGCTTTGCCAGTCAGCTATGGTGTGTGGAAAGGATTGAAGCGCATTTACAAGCAAGCAGAATTTTCTCAAGATTATGAGATATTTGGACAAATTGCCGCCAAGATTGATTTACAGCGCTTCAATCAAACCGCTAATTCTACTGTCAGCCTAGCCACCAAAACCTATATGAGCCTCAGAGCATGGCGTTATCTGCGGCAGTTGGGTCAGCAAATGCCGATTGGCTATATTGATGCTGCCGTCTCTGTACTCGCCAGCTATGGCGCAGCCATGACAGCTGGCAGCCCTGAGCAAACAAGCAGCTGGGTGCTCAATCACATCTGCTTTCATAACAGCCTTGATTATGGCGTCAATCGATTTAGCAGTCGCTCATCTCGCAAGCTCTTTGATGCTAAAGGTCGTGCGTTCGCTGAGGCATGGCAACGAGACCCTGAACCACTTATTGAGTTACTGGCTATCGCCAAAAACGAGGCTATCAGACAGTTCGCAACCGATAGCCTAAAGCACGATTTCAAAACCCAATTACGTGATGTGAGTGGTGAGACGCTACAATATTTATCTGCCGGACAAGCGCATAGCAAAGCGCGTGATGAGATGATTGTTTGGCTATTAGAAAACGCACCACATTTTGAAAAGTCTAAATTTCAAACATTGGGCTTGCATCAAGTGGTACTACAACTACTCCATTCACACTATCCTGCCGCCTATCAATATGCGATTGGCTATGCAAAAAGCTACGCTCAGGACTTATCGCTTACTGAGCTGATGCTACTGGCCATGTCAGATTATGAGCCTGTTAGAGTATTTGCCATCAACAATATCTTGAGTCGTGATCCTGTCTCTGATATCGGTGTCAACGGTTGGGGGCAGCTATTAGACACAGAGCATCACTATCAAACCGCGAGCAAACAACTTAGCAAACACTTTACGCGACGTGACTTGACCCCTGAGTGGTTTTTTGAACGATTGACTAGCGGTAGAACACACAGCGTAAATTTTGCGATAAAAAAACTGCCTGAGCTTTATAGTGCCAAAGAGCTAGGGACTGAATACTTTATTCGCGTTGCCCAGCAGCTAGACATAACAGAGCAACAGGACTTCTCTGCTCATAATGGCAGTTACCGCCATGGTAGTGACTACGATGACAGCGACTGCATGGACTTTGCATTGGGCCAGCTCAGACGTTTAGATTTGAGCCAAGTAAATGCGGCAATATGGCAAATGCTATTATTAAATCCACTATCGCAAGCGACTATTACCGATTGGTTGGATGAAGATGTACTGTCAGCCGCGACGCTTGATATGGGCTATTGGCATGTGCTTGCCTATGAGCCTGACTGGCAAGTGAGTGAATATATTGAACAGTTAAAATCTGCTGACACGCCTACTAAAAACTGGCAAAAGCATTTGGCCTTTGATGAATATTTAGCAGAAACCGTGCGAAATTGGCTGTCTGATGTGCGCCGGTTTGCGCCGATAGATTTAGGTTTCGACTGGCTTATGAATCTTGCGCATAGCGAACAAGCCCTCTATCGTGAATTTGCGATTGAGCGCATTAACAAAGGGTTCTTGCCTGCCGACTTTATCGCATATCTCGACAGCAATGAAGGCGACTCTACTGACAACGCTTCCAGTAATGGCACTGACAATAAAGACTCAAATAGCGATGCTACTACTGAAGTAGATTTAACCGGCCAACGCTATTTATTCACAGGCAAGATGCAAAGCATGACTCGTGGCGAGGCCGAAAAAGTTGTGAAAGCGGCTAATGGTACCATCAGTGGTGCTGTCAACGGCAAGTTAGATTACTTGGTCATCGGTGATGATGGTTTGCCGTTATACGGTAATGGCCGTAAAGGTAGCAAGCAAGTTAAAGCCGAAAGCTTAATCGCCGATGGTGCGCCGCTAAAGATTATTTCCGAAACCGCCTTTTTACAGATGCTGAGTGGTCAATCGAGAGAGGTGTCTGAAGACGATACTTTTGCAGGTGCCAATGCACTATGGCATATGGCAACAGATGACGCTACTGCACCTATCAGTGAGCTTGCGATCAGCTACCTCAGTCATCATCATGAACAGATCTGTATGGCATTGACAGACAGACCAGTCGATCCCGATGCGATTATCCCTTCTTCATTCTTTGATGCGGAACGTGTCATTCCTTTATTGCAACACCGTAATATCCAGCTGCGAGAATTTGGCTTATTACTGAGTGAGTATGAAATGGCGACGTGGCAACCAACGCCAGCCCTATGGCTGATGATGGCAGAATCTCCCTATACGGATATCACTCAACTGCTAAAGCGTGCGCTATTGGACAAGCCATCCGTTGCCAATCGACGTTACCACGTTCAGTCAGCACAATTGAATGCTGGCATGTTGAATGCGTTGATTGAAAGCAAAGCGCGAGTCGCTCGCCAAATCGGCATCACCTTGCTGCAGCGTCACGCCAACTTCCAAGATGTGCAGTCTCTATATCGATTGACCCAAAGCACAGACCGTGAAGTACGCTATGCCGCCGTGACCATGCTATGGAAACATTACAAGGCGCGTCACGTGTCTCCAAACTGGCAGCCAACCAGTAGCGATAGTAAAGATAAAGATGCTGCTCAAGATAAAGATAGCAGCGCTCAACCAGTCATAACAGAGCAGTCAGATAAACGTTTGGCAAGCTTGCCTGCAGAAGTTGATCAGCTACTAATGCTGCTACGCCGTGGTCTTTTTGAGCTACCACCTGGCCGTCTAGGCGGTTCGCAAGAGCCCACTGCTAATGACAGCAGTAAGCATAAGCAACAACGCTATTCAGATAAAAGATCAGCATCACCACAGTCATCAGAGCACGCTGAGTCAGATAGCAATATCACACTAAAACCCATATCTGCGAGTCGTGCCAAACTGGCGTTGATTGAGACTTTTCGTGATGTGGCATTGGCTGATAGCGCCTTTGCGGCACTCATTATGCCCACCCTATTCACCTTTACGCACTCGGCAGGCAAGATGGAGCGTCATGCGTGTTTGGTTGCCGTCACACGGTTATTGCATCGCTATCCTGAGCTATCTAAAAATCTGCGGCCCGTGGCATCGGCTTAACTGCTTTGGCAAACAGATATAGATAAAAGATACTTAAAAAATATGACGTCACCTCAACTGAGATAACACCATGAAAACAATAACACTCCCCTATTGGGGTCAAATTATTGGCTTAGTCAGTAAGGCCAACAGTACCCAAGCAGCAACTCAAAAGACAACCAAGCAAGATGGGCGCAGTCTTTTTATTACTCGCCAGCAGCAAGCATCTGCTACGGTCTTATACGTCCTTGATCAAAAAACTGAACAATTTAGCTTATCGACAACTGCGCTGCCTTGTGCGATGCAAGCCATCACCAAGATAGATGACAGCACTATTGTTATGATTGGTGATGATGGTCATCTTTACCAAACGGATTGGCAAGCCAAGAAAGTTAAGAAGACCAGTTCTAAATCCTTGCTCGATGCACCTGAAAATAATAACAGTACTATAGGTCGTGCCGTAGCAATGGCACCACTACAAGATGCACTGGCTATTTTATATACGAAACACATCGTGGTATGGCCTTATCAAGACAGCCAAGCCAGCAGTACTCTCATCATTGAGCCTTATTCGTCTTCTATAGCAGCATCAAGTAAAGAATCCGCATTAACAGCGCTAGCAACGTCAAGTGATGGCTCGTGGTTAGTCGTAGCAGATAAAACAGGGGATGTTAGTAGCTATCAATGGGTATCAGATGAAGCGCAGTTCAGTCTAAGTAGTCGCAAACAGCTCCACCAAGGTAAAGTAAACGCGCTTTGTTTTGAGCCGGTCGGTCAGTACTTCTTCTCAGCAGGCGCAGATAAGTGCTTATACCGTACACATGTCCAAGGCGACCTGCACCCAGTTGATAGAGCCAAGTCTAGTCAGCACAGCGAAATGATCACAGCGCTTTGTGTCTCAGACACTCGGCTATTCACTGCCGCCGATGACAAGAGCGTCAAATCATGGGCATTTGACAAGGGTCAACCAAATAGCTGTAAAGAGGATCTGACCAAGGCTCGACAGATCGCCTTATCTTCTTACGCTGAACAACCAACGCTCATCGTAGTCAGTGCCGATCAGAGCCTACGTTTCATACCTATTGACCACACTCAAAGTACGTCACAGAATAGCACCTCACAAAATAGTACGGCAAAAAATAGCAAGCTATTGCCAGTTACTTATATCATCAAAGACGGCTATCAGAGAATCAGCCAGTTACTGACAGATGCCTCAAACAATAACGATGTGTCGTTTAAAGAAGGCCTAGCGCTGCTACAGGCGCAAGCAGATAACCAAACATTAGAGCTGGTTAAAAAATTACTTGCTGATAGCGACACACTCACGGCCAATCAAGCATTGCAATTGGTACAGTGGATTGCGACAACAAAACTGGATAAAACTGCACAGGTTTTAGAGCAGCAACTAAGCTCGGCTCACAGTGCAAAAGTACGTCTTGCTGCTTTTCATGCCTTGGCCGACCGCGCAAGTACGGCGAAGCGCCCGCTGCATTATCTAGAAGAAGCCTTTAAAAACCGTTACTACGAAGAAGTGGTGGCTTCTGCGTTACAAGGTTACCTAAAGGTTGCGATGAAGGATGCCACCAGCCAGCGCCGCATCTTGCCTATTTTAAGAGACGCGTTGTCACATAGTTTTGCGAATATTCGTAAGCAAGCATTGGCGTCCCTTGAGACGCTGTTGCCAGAGAACAGTCCGCAAGCAGATTTGATGGCATTAGACTGCAATCAGTCAGACATTGTCCAATCAGGACTGATTCGTCTGTATCAGCGCGGCATGCTAAATCACCTTGAAGTCTCGCGTCAATTGATGCTGCTACAGAATCATCGTAATACAGAGATTAGGCAAACGGCGTTTTACGTCTCATTGCTGTCTCAGCCTAAATTGATAGAGGCGTTGAAACAGCAAGGTGACACGCAAACATTACGTACCCTAACTGATTTTGATGACTTTCGCTTACTGCGTGGCACGCTATTAGATAATGCTAGCAGCACAGCGACCAATGATAAGAGTGTTAAACAATCAGAATCCGATGAGGCGATCCGTTTAACCTTATCCACGCAAGATTTTATCTCGCAAGCAGATAGTACCCAAGCATCTAAGGCTAAAACGGCAAAATCCAAGAAGCCTGCTACTGAATCTATAAACCTAAGCAATGACACGTTAGAGCCCTTATTACAAAGCTTAAGCAATAGTCACGAAGATATCAGTTTCCGAGCGGCTTATGCGCTGGCTTGCCTACAAGACAAACGGGCGTTTGGCACCCTGATTAGTCTGATGAGCCATGATGACAGCGCCATCATCCGTGCTGGTGTGGCCACCGCGCTTGGTCATTTAAATATAGAAGACGCCAAAGCAGTCCTACCGACATTACTGGACGATAAGGACGCTGGCGTGCGCCAAGTCGCCATGCAAGCCTATGGAAAATTGGCAGACAATGCATTATCTTGGGCAGCGATGGGTTTTGCCTCTAAACATCAAGACATTCATGAGCAGTCTTTAGCACTGTTTTTAAAGCATGTGGCACCAGATAGCGTAAATAGTGGTGATAATAGCAGTGACAAAAGCGATCAGATGTCGTCAGAGATGACAGACATACTACTACAGGCATTGAACAACCCTTTTACCAGTATTCGGCTAGAAGTGGTTAAAGTGCTATTAAACCGCCAATTTAAGCAGTCATCTGACAATATTTCTAAAAACGTTTCTGACAGTGCTATCGTTGACATTATTGAGCTATTGCAGCAAAGCCTCTTTGAAGATGTACATCAAGTTGCGATAGAAGAATGGCAACGACTGCTGCTAGCGATGAACTCGAAACATAAAACAAATAAAGCCAATAACACTGAAGAAACCAGCCACCAAAAGACCAATCAAGCTGTCCTGACCCTGTTCTTTGCGGATACGTTTGCCGCTATCCGTAAGCAAGCCTTTGATATTGCACTTAAGCAAAGTAAACATTTAGGGTTTGCTGATGTCATGTTAAGCGCGCTTGCCAGCCCTTATGCGGATACCAAGCAACTGGCCCTTACGACGGCGCAAACTAGAGCCAATACGACTCAGCTGACACAACTGATGCCAGCTCTAGTGGCCGTGTTCGCTGATGACAGTATTGAGCTGCGTAAACAAGCCTTGACGGTTGCTTTGGCGCTGACAGACTTACAGCCTACTATTTTAGAGGATTACAGTAGCCTAGATGATAGTAGCACCGATGATCAATCAAGTCATCACGAAGCATTAATTACCGCAGCCTTAAACAGCCCTTATCCTGATATTCAGCTAACAGTCGCTCAACTACTGGCCAGCCAATCACGCTTATATACTGATGAAGAACAGGCAAAGCAGAGTGATGAGCAAGCGTACCAAGTCTTTAAGCATTACTTAGATCTGCCTATGCCTTCTCAAGGTAAGAAAAGTGATAGCTATACCCAGTGGTACAGTCACGTAGGCCAAGCACTGTCTGGTTTATCAAAGCTAGCTTATCCCTCAACATACAACGCGCTTAACTGGTACGATAAATATTTAAACCACCCTGACGCCGATTTTAAATCAATTGCTCCAACACTCACGCTCATGGTGACTGTAAACGATATTGATCTGCTGCTCAAATGGCAAAAAGATGAGCGCGACATTATCAGTCAATCAGCCAGTTTGTGTTTGGCTATTTTGGGTGACGCTCGCGGGCAGTACTTCCTTACTCATAACATAAGAGACAAAACAGACAATCTGAGTACGCTTGTTGCACCGATGACGCCTACGCATTGGCTACAAGCGCAGCACGGTTTAGGTATTACACATGCACGGCAATTACAGCCTTTGTTTGAGGCAGAGTCCTATGCCGTAGCAGCCAGACTGTTATTGATATTTAATGATTTACAGAATGGCTTGCAAGCTCCTGAAAAGACCGCTACCAGAACTGGTCGACCTAACCAGCTGATTGAAGCGTTAAGCTTTGCCGATAATGACACGGCAGTAGTCTACGCCAATATACTCGCTCGTTATCCTACTGACGTACAACACCCTAATAACCAACAAGCCCTATCGTCAACGTGGCAGTACCTAAGTGATTACTTGTCACGTCAATTAGGCAGTATTTTATCTTCTCACTCTGAAGTCATCACGATGATGATGGGTGCCATGCCAAACACGGCAGATAAAGGTGGTGTTAAAGGACAGTCGCATAATACATCCTCTATCCGAGCAAGTATTCTAACGACGGTGAGTACCAAAAACTTACAACAGCTCGCCAACCTCAGTCGACATCAGCAGCCATTGGTACGCGCACAAACCATTAGTGTCATTTGCCACTTATCTGAATTACTCGCTCATGATTATTATGACGATGAGGACGATGTTTTTGAGACACTACAAAAATGGCAACGAAGTTTGCAGGCATTGTTAAGTGCTCACCCTGTATCAGCCTCTATTCAGGATGTTTCAAACGACGATGCGCAAACAGTAGGTAGCTCTCCTACTGACAAACAAGACAGTTCTGAGGTGCATTATCCATACCAGTCCCTTGCTTTTGGCGCTTGGATTGGCGTCATACGCGCAGGCGATGATTATTATGCGAATAGCAGCACCACAGACCAAGCCATTCGAGGGCTAATGTGGCTTGCTACTCAATCATCGCAGCTTAACACCAATAACAACACTAATAACAATGAGGACTGGCGAGACAGTACCAGTCGCGTGTTGTTACCACTACTCAACCACAGTAGTTTTGACACTCGTGAGTTGGCTTGGGAATGCTTGTATAAGCTGAACATGCCTGCCAAAAAGCTGGCTGACTATGCCATGAGCACGCCCTACCGCGATATGGTCAAACGCGGCTTGGATTTATTGCTAAATACCTCAAATAACAATGCCGTACAGCAGCAAAGCAAACCATCGGATACAGCTACTGTCAGTAGCGCTGATCAACAACTCATTGATTTGTTAAAAACCAATAATCACACCTTAGCAGAAGAGACCTATCAGCTGCTAAAAGGCCGACTGGGCCATCTGCCAGCCAGCTTGCTTGGGCTACAGACCTATTGTCAGTCGCTACTGCCTCAGATCGTTGCTGAATGGAAACAAGTCATCGTCACGCCCTTTGCAAATAGTCAATCGCCGTCAGTGCAGCGCCAAGACAAACTGACGTTTTTGCTGCACGCTGTGAAGAGTGATGATTGGAATGCAAAATATCAAGCACTGAGTCAACTGGTCGAGTTTCATGACGTACTCTTTGCGGACAGCACGCTATTTGATGACTTGTTTGATTTTGCTGAAGACGCTCAGTCCAGTAATGAGAGATATCGTAGCTGGCAGCTGCTTATCGATGCACTCACGTCGTACCAATTCATCCATAAGAACACTTTAGAGGGTCGTTTAAAGAATGGTTTAGAGAGCAGCTTTAATATTGCGACTGCTGAACAGGTCGCCAATGAGGCGCACTTACGATTACTAGCCTTACTCGATGATCCACATATCAACAAACCTAAGCAGTTTATTTATAGTGATATCGCTGACCTGCGTAACACAAATCTCGTGGCGCCATTGCTACAACGTTTAGAAAGTCTGTTTGAGCACACGCCGCAAAAAAATAAAGAAGAGCGTAAATATTTATTTGATACCTTAGTAAAAATCAGCGGTTACGATCAAAACATCGATGACTACCTAGATGAGCGTGAAGACACGCGTTGGTTACAACGTCAGCACCCTAGGGACTCGCAAATCTTGTTGTCACTGTTTACTACGCTTATGACTCATAGTGATTATGCGCTTGCCGCGCAGCTATTACCGTCACTTGCATGGGTACAATCGGGCGACAGTGATTTATCCTCGCGCATTGATAGTGCTTTGGCGCTCGCCTACGAGCAGATGCCAGCCAACCATACCTTTAAATTGGTCGAGGCACTGGCATATCGTGCCAAAAGACGACATAGCAGCATTGCCTCATTACAAAATGCCTTGCGTCATAAAGACGCTGATGTGCAATTTGCCGCGGCTGAAGGATTGGCTAAGTGCGGTCACGCTGATGGTATCAATATCTTGATGGCAACTATAGATTACAACCCTGATGCTGAATTCCGCAGCTGCAGTGTGTTAGCCATTGGTGAGTTGCTAGGCAGCAATAACAATCAAAATTCTGACTCGCCTAATGCTAGTTCGCCTGCGGACAACGCTTATAAAAACTTACAGGTTCACACCTTATACAAAGCCTATGATAAGTTAATCAAACTAGCAGAAGATGACGAGCACTACTTGCAAGACGTGGCCAGTGAAGCCTTAGGTCGCCTTGCACAAGGTGGTGACTTTGAGCACAGTTCGCATATTTTTGAGCTATTAAAATCGCACTTGTCAGACCCCGCAGTCCATTTCACCAATCCCGCCATTGTCCATTGGTTAAATGGACTGCGCTGGCTCAACACAACGCTTGCTTGGGAACAAATCCGCAGATATATACGCACTCACCTTGATAAAGCCATATTTTTCCGTCCGCAAAGGCATGCGGTATGGCTATTGCAGATGAATAATAACGATGCCAATAAAGCATTAATCTTAGATATCTTAAAGCAGAACAGTTTAGACCGTGCTGTGCTTATGGCAGCTTATACGGCGGCACAGAAAACCTGGGGCAGCCTCGCATCGCAGGTTTACCCTTATGATTGGACAGCCATTCAAAACCATAATAATGACTTTATAGAAGAGACTGAGCGTTTGAGTCTAAAGCGTATCATTGATAATAGCAGCATCGATGAGCTGGCAGCATTTATCACTCAGCATGGCGCGCACTTACCAGCCGACACCTTGATGGCACTGCAAAATGCCATTATGGCCAAGCAAGACATGCCAACATCGCAGCTTACCGCGTTGATTACCAGTAGTAACACACTGACACAGCATATTGGACTGTGCTATCTGACCCAATATCCGACCAGCTATCTTGATAAAGAGATGGTTGCGACGTTGCAGCAGCGTTTTGACACTGCAAGCGAGCAATGGCACACGCTTATCGATACCATCAACCGCAGTCCAACGACCATCAATAATAGTCAGTGGATTGATATGGTTGAGCAAGTGGGTGGCACCATCTCGCAACTGGTGTGGTTAATCATGCGTCATGCGTCCATCAAAACTGCCAAAGGAGCTGTCGATAAAGTGGCGGTTAAGCAGATCGCGGCAATGCTTGAGTGGCTCAATGCTGCTCGTCAACCATTGACCATCACTTCCGTCCCACTGCTCTCTACGACTGTTAGCGGTTGGTGGCAGCAAGCGCTGTTAGCATTGCTGGCTAGACCTGTCGCTGAAGATAAGATGCTATCAAGTATCTTGCCAACGTTGAGCAGCGTATCAGCTACAGCTCAACCGCAGCTCGCTTATGATAATCAGACTTTGTTAGAAAATTTGATTGCTCGTATTGAACAAAGCGGTACATCTACCCAAAAATCCATAATAACTGTAGTAAAGAATGCGCTGAAAAACAATGAGCTAAAACATAAGGGCTCGTCTACCGAGATACCAATCAATCAACAGCTGCTACAGTGGATCAGAGCCAAAGACGCTGATGCACTCTATCATTGTGCAAATAATGACAACGTAGAGATGACGGTTCGTATCCGCGCTATCGAAGCGCTTGGACAGCTACATGATCCAAATATTGAACAATGGCTGACGACACTCATGACACACGAAAACTCAGACATTCAAAAGCTTGCTTATAAAGTACTACGCCGCTGGCAGCGTGCCATGATACGAGCACAGCAAAAGCGTCCGTTGGCATATAGTCAGGACAGCAGTCAAAAAAGCAATCAGGGTGAAGGAGACAGTCAATGACTACAGACAACCAATTAGATCAAGCGTCAGACCAAGCATCAGAAGAAGTAGCAAACACTGATGGCCTGATGATGCAGTTGGACTACGCCGCCCCTAGCCAAATCAGTCAAGTTAACGAATCGTCAGACTCACTGTCGGAGGCGCAAACAAGCGAACACACTCAGCATGTGGCACTATTTGCTCAGCTGAATCGATCGGAGGTTAACTTCCATGGTAAGGTCAAATCTCCCCTTGTCTTTCGTGACAGTTTGCTAGCCTTATTTGATGTGGTTAGTAGTGACTACCGTTATGTGCCAAAAGACCGCTCAGCGTACACGGTATTTATGCAGATGCGCCGTGCCAGCAGC
Source organism: Psychrobacter sp. PAMC 21119 (assembly GCF_000247495.1). Lineage (NCBI taxonomy): Bacteria > Pseudomonadati > Pseudomonadota > Gammaproteobacteria > Moraxellales > Moraxellaceae > Psychrobacter > Psychrobacter sp. PAMC 21119. Next base: position 91,406 of record NZ_AHVZ01000010.1, read on the forward strand.
AATAAAAACCTATTTACTGCGCAGCGTGATTATTTCACATGGCTATTCGATAACGACCCACTGGCTTTTTGTATTTTAGATCCTATTATTCAGGTGCATGAGCAAGGTGTCAGCTTTGAGGTATTTAGCCGTGATGAAGGCTGCTATGCTCAGCTGACCTTGACCAATGAGATTTTTGAGCAAAGTGCTAAACCTACCCTTGGTACCACAAGTATTGATTACAGTGCGGCTTTGTTTAACGGTATTGAGAAAATACGAGATCATCAACAAACGATATTAGACATTGGTCATGAAGCGGTCGGTTTGCAGTTACTCGAAACTATGCCAGAGACGGCTGAAGCAGATACTGATAGTGCAGTAGCCAAGCCCACTGTAAAAAAACAGATCATAGAAAAGCGCATCAATGTGCCCAAAAGCTGGATCAGAGCGCTGCTACAAGTACAGTCTGCAGGTCAATTGCCACAAGACACCATCCATCTTGATCCAATCGCACTGTATAACGTACTGTTTGAGCTGCGTATGCATGCTGACATCAAAGGCAAACGCCGCGGACTGTTGATTGAGCTTAGACCTCAGCAGCTGCCAGTGATTATATTAGAACCTTTTGACATCACTGTCACAAGCCAAGTCAGCCAACAGCAAAAGCCCTATCAAGGTCAACAAGCGAAGCTGATTCGCTTATGGGGTCGCCGTCGTCTCAGCCTATTAAAACGTCTGTTGCCACATACTGATAGCGTTTCGGTATCGATACTGGGTCAAGGCATGCCAAGCTATTGGACATTAAAAGGCAAAGGCTTTCATTTCACCTTTGCCATGACAGGCTTTAGCCAAGCCAATTGGTCACAGTCATTGAACTTTGACTTGTTACTACCCAAGCGTCCACAACAAAACATGCTCAACTCAGATAGTGAACAAGTAGCAGAAAGTACTGATAGTGGTTTAGTAAAGGTAGTGGATATACTTACTCGCCGCCCCAGTACGGTAAATTCATTAACCCAGCAGCTAACAACGCAAGAGCCAGAATTAAAAACAGCACCTATCACACAAGCACAAGTGCAGCAATGGTTGTTATCAGGTACTCAGCAAGGCTTGATTCGCTATGAGATAGCGACGCAGCTGTATCACTACAGACCTTTGACCCAAGTGCCGCTTGATATGGCGCAGTTTGCTTACCACAATGAGGCAGAAAAGCAGGCTTTTGATTTGATGAGCCGTACGGATGCCGTGCAGAAATTCTCTGTTGAGACTGTCGCTGTCAAAGGTATTACCATCCGTGCAGATATTCATGTCGAAGAAGACAGACGAACCTATCACAGCCAGCTGCAATTAGGCGACGAAGGGCTAGTAACTAAAGCAGAATGTAGCTGTCCGCAGTACTTGCAACATCGTCTCACTCATGGCGTGTGCGCGCATCTTATCGCGCTACGACTTAGATATAATCAATACGACCCAAATAACACGGGCAATGATAGCTGGCATGACACTCGTGTCTTGAGTAAACGCGTACCGAGCAAGCGCTTACATCAACCTAAGAATAAACAAGAAAGCGTACAAGTAGCAGCCCATAGCTCGTTAATGACATTACTTTCTGCACCAACACTTGATTTAACGGCCTTAGCTCAACCAGCTGCCCAGTCACATGCAACTGAAAGTGATAAGACACAAGCGTTAACCACACAAGAGACCGCTATTGCTTATGTTTACATCACCATTGCCCATAAGAAGATTACCATTGAACAAACAATAGGTGACAAGGATACGCACCAGCAGCTGGTGTTCAATCAGCCTGCCCAAGCCAAAGCCGCATTTTTACAACATATTGCCAGATTTGAAGCCAAAGGCTTTATCGAAAACCAAGGGATGTAAGGTATGACCACACACACAGCCAACAATAACGATTACATCAGCCCTGAGCCAGCACCCACTCCTTTTGAGCGTCAGTGGCAGCAACTATGGCAAGATATTGAGCTGGCGGGCGGACGCTACCAATATGTTCGGCAGCAGCTGGTCAGTCAAGGCTTTATGGTTGATCGTCAACCTGTCGACAATATGAGCCCAAAAGAACGTGAACGCTATAAGAAAGCCTTAAAAAAGGAAGCAGTAGAAGAGAGAATCCTCAAAAAATCTGCTTGGCAAGCATACAAAGCGCACCACATGGTTTATCTTGGTCGTCATGTATATTGGACGGACGATACCAGTACTGATAAGTGGGATGTAAAAGACGCGGCCAATCGGCTAATTGAAAATAAACTACCGCTACTGCGTAAACATAATGAGCTAGCAGAAGCAGTTAACCTTACCATTCCGCAGTTAAAAGGATTGTGCTATCAAAGAGAGGTCGCCACCAATCTGTCTTATTCGCATTTTACTATTGCCAAACGCAATGGGACAGCGCGTCAAATATGGTCGCCGATACCGCGTTTAAAGTTTGTACAACGCTGGATTTTGCACAATATTTTGAATAACTTAACAACGCATGGTGCCGCTCATGGCTTCGTACGTGGCAAATCTATCGTGACCAACGCAGCAGTACATAGCAACAGCGAGTTACTTATCAAGTTGGATGTTAAAGACTTCTTTCCTAGTGTCAGCTGGCGCCGTGTCAAAGGTGTGTTCCGTCATGCCGGCTATCCAGAGCAGATTTCTACCTTATTGTCATTACTCTGTACCGAATCGCCTCGTCAAGTGGTGCAGCAAGATGGCAAAACTTATTACGTGGCGCTAGGAGACAGAGCCTTGCCACAAGGTGCACCCACTAGCCCTGCGTTAACGAACATCGTCTGCTTAAATTTGGATCGTCGTTTAACAGGACTGGCTGACAAAATCGGCCTGCGTTATAGTCGCTATGCAGATGATTTGACCTTTAGTATGCCCGCTGTTGCAGACACCAAAACTAAATCAAAAGCTAAAACTAGCACCACAAAAAAACAAACCGATACGCAGCACAATAAACTGATTGGGCAACTATTAGGATCAGTGCATAAGATATTACGCGAAGAAGGTTTTGTATTAAACGATGATAAAACGCGTGTGATTCGTACAGGTAATCAGCATAACGTTACTGGCATGGTGGTCAATGGTAGCGGTGTGCCAAGGGTCCCACGTCAAATCAAGCGCATGTTGCGAGCAGCCGTTCATAACCTAGAGTCAGGCGGGCAATTGCGTGCTGATGAGACTTTAAATACGCTGTCAGGATATGCCGCTTGGATAGCCTCGGCAGAGCCAGAGTTAGGACACAGTTACTTGACTAGGATTGAGCGTTTGCAAGTGCAGCAAAAGACATCTGCATAGATATTTATAAAAAAATGAGTATTAGAAAAATTGTATTTCTAATACTCATACTTATTTCAGTAACATGTACTGATGCAGAGCTATAGCGTCATTACACCAATAAAAACGGTGCAGTACGGCTGTCTTTTGACTGAGAAACATCATATGGCGTACCTTGAGCGACGATTACTCCACCCGCATTCCCTGCCCCTGGCCCAATATCAATGATCCAGTCACTATTGCTAGCCACTTGCATGTCATGTTCAACCATGATGACAGTATTGCCCGCATCGACAAGACCGTTTAACTGGGCCATGAGCATGGTCACATCAGCAGGATGTAGACCTGTAGTTGGCTCATCCAATATGTATAGCGTGTTGCCTCGTTGCACACGCTGCAGCTCAGTGGCAAGCTTAATCCGTTGCGCTTCACCGCCTGATAGTTCGGTGGCAGACTGACCCAAACGTAAGTAACCAAGTCCAACTTGTAGTAACGCCTCTAATGCACGCAAAATAGGCGCTTCATCGACGAAAAATTTGTATGCTGCTTCCACTGTTAAGTTCAAGACTTCAGCGATGTTTTTATCTCGATAAGTGATTGCTAGTGTATCATCGTCATAGCGTTGCCCATGACATACCTGACAAGGCGCATAGACGCTTGGCAAAAACAACAGCTCAACACTGACAAACCCTAAACCTTCGCAATTTGGGCAGCGGCCTTTGGTAGTATTAAACGAAAACCTGCCAGCATCATAGCCTTGCGCTTTTGCTTGCTTGATCGCTGCAAACAGCTTACGTACATCGTCAAACAAACCAGTATAGGTTGCCAAATTAGAGCGCGGTGTACGACCAATTGCTTTTTGATTGATATTAATGAGACGACGGACGTGCTCCATGCCAGCGACAATTTCACCGCCAGTTACTGACTCGAGCTCCTGCTCAAGTAAGTCCGCCTCACCGACAGGCGCTTCTGTGACTGTCTTTTGACCCAATGCTTCACTGATAAGCTCTACCAACGCTTGGCTGACGAGGCTTGATTTTCCTGAGCCTGATACCCCTGTGACGCTGGTCATCACCCCAAGCGGAAACTCAACGTCTAATCCTGTGATATTGTTTCGCTCAATGTTGGCAAGCTTGAGCCACTCTGTCGGCTGTCTTGTACTATATTTTGACTGTGCGTTAGACGTAGCATTGGCAAAGAGATATTGGCCAGTATGCGACTGTTTAACCTCACGAAGGCCCTCTATAGGACCACTATAGACAATCTCGCCGCCATGCGTGCCTGCCTTTGGCCCAACATCGACTATCCAGTCAGCATGTCTAATGACACTCACGTCATGCTCAACGACAAACACCGAGTTACCAGCCGCGATTAGCTCATCCAACTGTAAACAAAATCCAGTCACATGTTTTTTTTCGGTAAGGTGTGCCAAGGCTTATCGATATCATAGCCCAATGTAGTCAATATACGGCTAAGGTTTTGACCTTGCCACGCTGGTGGCTATGCCGCAATCGCACGCTCACGGATGGTCTTAGTGTTGTCTGGCACCAGCAGATATTCAGTGACTTCAAATACGCGGCCAATACCTGAACAAGTCGAAGTCGGGCAAGCACCATCTGGCGTATTGGGAGAAAACGCATCCGCGTACAGCATCTCTTGCTCTACTGGATACTCTCCTGCTCGTGAGTACAGCATACGCAGACCATTGGATATCGTCGTCACACTGCCCACGGATGAGCGCACTGAAGGCGTACCCCGCTTCTGCTGTAATGCGACTGCTGGCGGCAACCCTTCTATGGTATCGACATCTGGCTCATCAACCTGATCGATCAGGCGTCTCGCATAAGGCGATACCGAATCAAGATAGCGGCGTTGTGACTCGGCAAACAATGTACCAAATGCCAATGACGACTTGCCTGAGCCTGATATACCGGTAAAGACCACCAGCACATTACGAGGTAAATCAACATCAACGTTCTTTAAATTATGAACGCGTGCGCCTCTAACCTGAATATTTTCTTGGTCAGGGTTATATAGAGCATTTTTCACTGTATTAGTCTTCTTTAGCGTTTCTTCTAATTTTTTTTGGATCGCCATAATGCTACTTTTCCTATTAAGTCGTATTTATTCCTAACGTGCTTATTTGTCTTTATTCAATTAGCAGAAAGGTTAACACGTACTTATGCGAGGCTATGGCTAGGCTTACGTATCAATAGCATAGATAGACAAAACGATAACTCAAACCCTCAAGTATTTAATAATAAAAAACCCGCATTGATGCGGGTTGTATTTAGCAATAAAGTATTACTAGGATGATGGTGACTTGGAGATTAAGACACCACTAAGCGCATCAATTGGGTACTGATATACCCGCCAAACGTGCCTACTGCGTAACCTAAAATACCCAAAAACACGCCAACTGGCGCCAACGATGGATGAAAAGCCGTTGCGACAATCGGGGCGGAAGATGCCCCGCCAGTATTGGCATTAGAGCCAACTGCCAAAAAGAAAAATGGCGCACGAATGAGTCTAGCGACAGCAAAGATAATCACGACGTGAATACTCATCCATAACAGACCGATTAGTAATAGTCGCCACTGTGAGACGATACCGGCCAGATTAATTTGCATACCAATAGCAGCAATCAATATAAAGATAAATACGGTGCCGATTTTTGATGCACCCACATGATCAAGCCGACGAATTTTAGTAAACGAAAAGATGACACCTATTAAGGTGATAATCACCACCATCCAAAAGAACGAACTGGCAAAGCTATATTGCACCGCCCATTGGTATGGCGCAAAAAAATCAGCAATCTGGCCACCAACAAAGTGTGCCACGCCAACCATCGCAAAGCATAAACCAAACATCACCATCAAATCATTTAAGGTGGCTGGGCGGGCATGATCACGCTCATAACTCTCAACCGCTTTGACCACTTTATCGATGCTACTGGTATCAGCGCGTAGAAAACTATCTATCTTATCGCTATGCTTTGCCATGATTAATATCGCCAATAACCACAATGATGCATTGGTCGTATCTACCAAAATCATCATACCAAATAAATCATCACTGACCCCAAACAGCTCTTTCATGGCCGCTTGGTTTGCTGCACCACCGATCCAACTGCCCGCCACCGCCGAAAAGCCGCGCCACAGAGTATCATCGGTAAACATCGCAGGCGACACCCATTTAGCCACACCTAAGCTAATAGGACCACTGATGACAATGGCAATACTGGCAGCGAAGAACATCGCAATCGCTTTCCAGCCCAATCCTAGTATTTTTGGCACATCCATTGATAGCGTCATCAACAGCAAACTTGCTGGCAACAGATACGTGGCAGTAAAACCATATATCTGTGAGCCAACGCCATCAGCGAATACGCCCAAGCTGTTGAGTGTTGCCGGTATAAAGCAGCACAGTACAATACCGGGCAATACCGCATAAAACCGTCGCCAAAATTTACCGGGCAAACCTTGGGTGTAGAATACCAATCCGATAACAGCCATAATGATACCAAAGGCCAATGGCAAGCTATCAATGGCTAAATGAGAAATATCCGGCATCAAGGTACTCCAAGCGTTACAGCTAGCAAAAGTGAATCAGTATAGATAAGGCGAAAAACAGGTGCAAGCAACGATTGACTACAAAGATATATTTGTTCGTTTTGGCAGCTTATCAGTACTAGAGCGTGTCCTCTTTGTTAGCCCATTTGGAGAATGCTGGATTGATTTGAGAACACGCCCTAACTGGATATACATAAAACCACTGCGCACAAAAAAGCCAGATAACAAGTATCTGGCTTTTTGACGCTATTTTTATCCGATTAAGTCAGGGTTATTTTATTAATAACCTTTATCAATCATTAAATATAACGGTATTACGAGTTGTTACTACGGTTTCCGCCGCTTGAACGACCTTGACCACGGCTGTCAGCACGACCAGCTGGGCGACCTTGGCTGCCACTTGGACGACCACGACCCGTTGCAGCACGCTCACCGCGTGGAACGCCAGTGCTATCACCACGGCTAGGAGCACCAGTGCGCTTGCCTTGATACGGCTTGCCACCTGAACGCTCATTTGGCTTACCAGATGAATCACGTGGCTTACCTTGATAACCGCTGTCATTGCTTGCGCGTTGACCGGTTGGAGCGCTGTCACTTGAGCGACCGCGAGCATTAGCAGGATTACCTTGATAGCCACCGCTTGAGCGACCACGGCCTTGACCATTACCACCACCGCCGTTTGAACGACCACGACCACGGCCACGACCATTGCCTTTGTTTTCGCTAGGTACATAAGTCTTCTTAGGCTCCATGCCTTCGATGATACATACTTCCATTTTGCGATCTAAATAACGGTTGATCGCGTTTAGCTGTGGACGGTCATCCATGCTACATAAGCTGATAGCGATACCAGTACGACCAGCACGACCACAACGACCGATACGATGGACGTAATCTTCAGTCTGACGTGGCAAGTCATAGTTAATAACGTGCGAGATAGCTGGGATATCTAGACCACGAGCAGCAACGTCAGTCGCTACTAGGATTTTAATTTTGCCATTACGTAAGTCTTGAACGATACGGTTACGCTTGCTTTGTGGCAAATCACCATGTAGGAAGCTTGCTTTATGACCCGCTTCTTGTAGCTGCTTGGCCAGTTTTTCAGTACTACGTTTGGTAGCAGCAAAGATAATGATCTGTTCCATATCTTGCTGGCAAACGATTTTGTCAAGCAAACGGTTTTTATGATCAAAATCATCACAGTAGTACACTTTTTCTTCGATATGTGCAGATTCTACTTTGATTGATACGCGCTCAGGGTTCTTAGTGAAGCTGGCAGCGATTTTACCTACTGGGCCATCCCAAGTTGCTGAACACATGATTGTTTGGCGATCCGTTGGTGCGGCACGTAGGATATCACTGATGTCATCAGCAAAACCCATGTCTAGCATGCGGTCAGCTTCATCAAGTACCAATACTTCAAGGTTTGACAAGTCAACGCGACCGGCATTGATATGGTCAAGTAAACGACCAGGGGTCGCAACGATAACTTGTACACCTTTTTTCAAAGCAGTAATCTGACCGTTGTACGGTGCGCCGCCTACTAATGGCACACAGAACAAACCGCGCATATCTTTAGAGTAGGTACGAACGCTGTCATGTACTTGCTGAGCAAGTTCACGCGTTGGCGTTAGGATAAGGGCTTTGGTTAGTTTGTCAAAGCTAGTGGCGCGGCTTAAACGATCAAGTACAGGGATAACGAAAGCTGCCGTTTTACCACTACCGGTTTGCGCTGATAGGAGAAGGTCACGACCCGCTAGAGCAAAAGGAATAGCTTGTGCTTGAATAGGTGTTGGGTTTGTATAACCACTGCGATCAAGCGCGGTCAAAATTGGCTTGGCAATACCGAGGTCAGTAAAAGTAACTTGATTTTCGTCAGAAGCGTCAGCGTCAGTAGAAGCTGCTTCATTAGTAGTTGTGTCTTGAGTGGTGTCTTCGATAATGCCATTTTCAGCGGCGATTGCAGATAAGATGTCAGTCATGAGAATCCTTGGTAAGTATAAGCTGCTGTAAATTCAGCAAACTTGATGCATACCACTGATAACCGTTCACCACGCTGCTTTTATTAAAATAATTACCGAGCAATATGAAAATGTCGATAATCAGAAGCCAAGCTAATAAAGCTCTACTTCTTCAATAAATGCGTTCGTGCTGTCTGACGTATTTTGGTGGTAGTGCCGAGTGTCTTATCCTTGCCTGATATCGGCGCATCATCAATGCTTTGTCCAAAGCAGATAAAGGCAAACAACAACCAATCTAGACCATATTATTTATGGGCCAGTAGATAAGATATGAGTCAAAAATAACTGATATTTTTAAAAGGTTATTTAAGTACACAAAATCATCGGCAACAATTACTTATGGTCATCCTAGACCCAAAATCGCAGGCGATGTTATCAATCTCATAATTCACGCTAGTCAATGCTAACGTGGCGACGCAGTATAGCACAGTACAAACACTATCTGTATCTATTTTTCCATTTACTATCAAAATAAGCGCTATCTTCTTAATAACCAATCATTTATTTAATGAAGATAGGCTCAGCCTTTAAATAAACGATTGGTCATTAAAATGAACGTCGAACGTTCTAGCGTGGCATTTTTACTTCTGTCACATAAGTTGGCATTTGCCATGCCCCGCCTGCTTCGACCATACGGCACAGCCCCGTAGTACTTTCATGACTTTTTTCAAAAGCTTTACCTGTCCACATCCAGTCGACTTTGGACAAGCAGTCACCAATCCCGCGACCTTTTTGTACCGACGTGATTTTGCCTTTGTCGTAATCGGTTGCATTGGTGGTAACCAAGGTCGGCTTGTAGGGTTTATTGTCATTTATCACCCAAACGCCCATGCCTACATTATAAGCGCCTGTCCAGCACTCGTGTTGTGCTAATAACTGCGTATTGTTCAAACGACTAACACGCCATGAGGTTTCATTGAATAAATTTGGACAGTCACTATCGGCATCTCGCATGGTACTTTTCATCATTACTGACAATTGCGAGGATTTCATCACAAATTTTTTGTTGCTGCTAGATATAGCAGCAGGGTTGGGTGCTACAAAACGGAGCGAAGGTGCAGGCTTAGGTGGCAAGACACTACTATTGGGCTTTTTAGCGTCATTGCTATGGATAAAGGCGCTCGATGTACTTAGGCGGCCCTGTGCCTCATCTGCCTTGAGCATGACAGCGCTAGCCCCTTTATCAGACAACTGCCAACGTGAGTTACGTAGTACCAGCTCGATCTTGCTTGATTTAGTCAAGGCATCTAACAGTGCGGTCACCTGTGACGAGGTCAGCTCAGCATTGCCTGCTGCTGCGGAGAAAGGCTTGGTTTCACCCAAGTCTTTGCCGTCGATAACTAAAGAAATGCGATGGCGATTACCCAGTTGCATCAAGGCTTTCGCAGCGCTTTCTTTAGCACCGCCAAACTTAACCTGACCGTCTACGGTGGCATTGGCCCCCGCACGGCGCACCAGCAATACCGAGACGGGCAACTGGCTATTGTTCTCTGCTTGGTATCCTGCCAGCCGGCAAGTACGGGTATTATCACAAGCAACCTGCCAATCTTGGTTGGTAAATTCAACGGCGGCAGCATGAGCGTGGCTCATAGAGCTAAATGATGTGATAGTCAGTGCCGTCAGTATGGGTAATAAAATTTTATTTTTTGACATTAATAGGCTTATTTTTGTTGTTGTTTTAGCTTGATTTTCAGAATGAGTCATATTTTTTGCATTAAATTTTTTATGAATATTGATATAGCAACTGGCATTGTAGTCAGTTAACAATAATGCACTTGGAACTTTATGCCTCTTCATAATAATTACTCATCAATAGAAGAATTATAAACACACGCCCTTTAAGACGGTGACCTGTTATCTTAACGTATCAATGTTTCTATCTGTTGTACTAATGTACCATTATGTAAATATACAAGTATACTGCTAATTTAATATATCGATACATAAATATAGCACTATCAATATGTTAAAAAAAGGCTGATAAGCAAATTGCCTACCAGCCTTGTTTGACAGTCTCATTATTTTTATTTTTCTAATGAAGAGCTATGATGCTTAATTACTTAAGCCATTGGTTTTAGTGACAGATCGACTGCCCGTTTTACCGCAGGACGCTCAGCAATTTGCTTCGCCCAGCGCTGTATATTTTTATAATCATCGACCTGCAAGAATTCAGCAGCTTCATAAAGCTTACCCAAAACCAATTGTCCGTACCATGCCCAAATAATGATGTCCGCAATATTATAATCTGCCTCGTCATTGCCGCACATGTATGTGCTGGCTTTTAGATGTTTATCGAGTACGTCGAGCTGGCGCTTGGTCTCCATGGCATAGCGATTGATGGGGTATTCCATCGGCTCTGGGGCGTAGGCATAGAAATGACCAAAACCACCGCCTAAGAAAGGCGCACTACCCATTTGCCACATTAGCCAAGAGAGGCAGTCTGCTCTCGCTTTACCAGCGGCTACAGGTATGAACTGACCAAATTTTTCTGCCAAATACATTAAGATAGCACCGGACTCAAAAAGCGCAATAGGCTCGCCAGCGGTATCGGCAGAATGATCGACCAAGGCTGGAATCTTTGAGTTAGGGTTTATCGCCACAAAGCCCGAACCAAATTGATCGCCTTCTGAGATGTCAATTTTGTAGGCGTCATATTCAGCACCTTCCACACCAAGCTCAGCCAGCTCTTCTAATAAGATGTTAACCTTGACACCATTTGGCGTATTTAGTGAATATAGCTGTAATGGCGCCTCGCCTACTGGCAGCTCTTTTTCATGACGCGCGCCAGCCGTTGGGCGGTTGATACTAGAAAATTTACCGCCACTTTCTTTATCTTGTGTCCATACCTTAGGTGGCGTATAAGTCGCTTCTTTTACATTATTATTGGTCGTTGATTGATTGTTATCATTACTCATCAGAGATCCTATTTGTTATTGTGTCACAAAATATAATTTTACTAAAAATAGCCCGTTCAAGATAATTTGGATAAAAAAATCAGGCAAAAGCACTATAAACAGTAGACTGAGCGAACCTAATGAATTATTTAATTCATGTATCCAATTTATATGAGACTGACTGAATGTGTGCTCTACTATAACGGCTATCTCTCAACCTATTAAAGTCCTGTCGTGTAATTAATGTAGTGGTTTTTAGGATAAAAAGTCCTTTGGTTACTTTGCTCACCTTTAACTACTCTGCCATTGTTTCTATACTACGCACAATTTAACGGTCTTTAGAGATAAAGGTAGTCGCTCACGAGCACGCTCTTTGAATACCTTAGCCTTAAGATATGGTGATGTCAGTATGGTAACGCTAACCTCCACACAAAATAAATACCTACCCTATGTGCTGGCAGTGGCGCTGTTCATGCAAATTTTAGACGCCACTATTTTGAATACCTCTCTACCACAAATGGCACAAGCACTGGGTGAGTCACCACTTAAGATGCAATGGGCTGTGATTAGCTATGCGTTAACCTTGGCTGTTTTTATTCCAATCAGTGGGTTTTTAGCGGACAAATATGGCACACGTCGGGTGTTTTTATCCGCGATTATCGTCTTCTGTATTGGTTCATTGCTGTGCGCAGCTTCACCAACCTTAGACTTTTTAATTGGTTCACGTGTGATACAAGGCATTGGCGGTGCGATGATGACACCTGTTGCTAGGTTGATATTGGTCAAGTCATATCCTCGCAATAAGCTATTGACCGTGATGAACTTTGCGGTGATTCCAGCATTGGTAGCACCCTTGGTAGGGCCAGTGCTCGGCGGTTATATCGTGCAATATGCTAGCTGGCAGTGGATATTTTTGATCAATATACCGATGGGTATTTTTGGTTTTATCATGGGCAAAAAATTGGTACCAGCTTTATTTGAAGATACTAAGCACTTAGATTGGACAGGGTTTTTATTGTTTGCCGCAGCGGCTTGTGGGTTTACGCTGGCGGTAGAGTTTGGCTCACAGGCAGGGCGAGAGCTTTATGGATTGTTCTGTGGTTTGGGTGCAAGCCTGCTGATAGGTGCTTATATCTGGTATGCCAAACGCCGTCAAGCGCCGCTATTTCCCTTGACCCTATTTGACATTCGTACCTTTAAGATTGGGATTACGGGTAACTTATTTACGCGCTTAGGCATTAGTGCCGTGCCGTTTCTACTACCGTTACTATTACAAGTGGTGTTTGAATACTCACCGTCGCAGGCAGGTTGGCTACTAGCGCCTATCGCGGTTGGGGCGATTGGTATCAAGCCTTGGGTGAGTAAAATTATTCAGCGTTATAGTTATCGCACGGTATTGGTCTACAATACGTTTTTTATGGGTACGCTCATCATTATGTTGGCGCAGTTTAATGATGCCTCACAGTGGCTTTGGTTCATCCCTATTTTGACCGTAATGGGTGCTTGTAACTCTATGCAGTTTAGCGCGATGAACACCATTACCATTGGTGATTTGGAAGGCGTACAAACCAGTAGCGGTAACAGCTTGATGGCTGTTAATCAGCAGCTCGCGATTAGCTTTGGTATTGCCTTTGGAGCTGCGCTACTGAATCTATTACGAGAGCGGTTTGAGATTGATACCTTGGCTGCGTTTCAGACGACGTATTGGATATTGGGAATACTAACGATTCTCTCAGGACTGTATTTCTTACGCCTCAAACCTGAAGATGGCCGTGGTTTGTATTAGGGCATGTCCTCATTTAAAAGCTGAAGACAAATGATGTCATAAACATGCTCATAAATACCAGACACAAAAAAGCCAGTAGAGGTTTGAATGATATTAGGGTTTATTGAACATTCAAATATTAGGACTGCTGATCGCTAAAATTACATCAAACTAGGCGTAAACCGACGATAATGTCGAGACCTTAGCTAGGTTTACAACAACGTTTGAGGTGATTTTAGTATCAGCCTTTCAGGGCAGTGGCTATTTTTTGCCAATACATGGCGAAATTGTCTAACCTAGAATGACTAGGCGTCAAAAATTTCACTGCGTATTGTCTAAAAAATAGCCACTGCCAGTTCCACATTTGAATGTTCAACAGACCCTAATACAATGAAGATAATAGTCGTATAAATCTTGATTATCATACAATCATTTTTTTGATCAACTTGCCAAGTTTAAGAAGGTGAGTATATCAATAGGATAGAGAGTGAAAAGTATTAGATCATTCGCTTTCAACTATCTAAGCACTTATTAAAGAAATCGATATACAGGTTTGTTTTTAATGAGTATTCTAATCATCATGATACTACCAAATCCATTTACTCGTCCTCTCAATGCTTGGGTCACCATTTTTGTGGTTGCCTTGCACGGTGTCACGGTATGGGCAATGATATCTATCGATGCCCCAAAACCTCCCGAAATAAAAAATAAACCAGAGACCATTCAACTAGAGCTAATAACATTAGCGTCACCTCCTACTAATAGGCCAAGTACAGAACCTCAATCCAAACCTGTCTCAGAAAAACAACCCGTCTCTGAGACTCAACCAATCAAACCATTAGAAAAAGTCGTAGCATCTGCTCAGACGTCATCAGCTGCAACATTAAAAACTGAAACAAAAGAAGCGCCAATACCTTCAACAGCAAATACTGATGTGGTTAAAAAATCACCCAATTTAGAAAGTAATCCTGAAAATTCTCTCGAAAACTCCTCATTAGTGTCACCATTGACGACAGTAGAATCAAGAAAAATATCGAACGCATCAAATGAATCAGACGACACAGAGCAAGATCTAACGGAAATGATGCGAGCTCGAGCTGTGACAGCGCATTTCAACCGTGATCAAGCCAGACAGAAACGTGAACTAGGAAAACAAACCAACCGAAAGCTCGCCGAACAAGAGCAATGGCGCATACAAGCAGCCAATGAAGCAATTGCCAACATGCTGAAGTTAGCTGCTGCCCAAGCCGAAAAGCAAGTCACTGATCAGGCCGCTATAGATGAGAAGGCTGATAAAAATAATAAGGTCAATAAAAGTGACGAGGCTGCACCTTTCTTAGCAAATGATGGTAGTTGGATGGCTGAGCATGAACCCCTCACTAGTTTCCCAGCGCTTTTCTGGCGCAGTATTGATGCTCGTTTGGGTGACGTCTTCATTGTCATATTAGAGCTGCATGTGGACAAAAAAGGGGCTGTTACCGATGCGCAATTACTTGAGTCGTCAGGCAGTACCACCATTGATGCCATCGCAACCACGCAAGTAGAGGGCGGGCGACTCAATCCGTTTATACAAAACGGCGTAGCAGTGGATGCCATCGTACCGATGTCATTGGTATATGAGAGACCGACATTTAACAATTAACATAGAATTTGTAAGGTCTTTCGCCGATGACAATGATAGCAGCTGTTTTTAAGTGAACAACACGATCTATCGTCAGATCAATATAAAAAAACGACAAGCGTAACATCCAGCTGGTATAAATTTCCTTGCTTACTGTGTGCTTGGTACTTCAGAGCCTTAGAAAAACTCATCCCAGCAGTATGGTATTTTTTTAAAGTGAATCTACTATAATTACGTCAAGATAATTACGTTAAGGAAGATGTATGGATCTTATGGATTATTGGCAATACACAGATATTATTACCAAGGCTTTATTTTTTGCACTTTTTGCGTTATCGGTTGCTTCTTGGGTCACAGGAATTTTGCGGCTGTATTATAGTCGCCAACTGGCTAAAACTGTCGCGGCTGATTTAGCGCAGCAATTGCAAAAACAAGTGCCGCCTAGTTTGCAAGCCAGTGCAGAGGAGCGCAGATTGATGACCGAGCAGACTTTATTGCAACTGATTGGTCGCTATCGACATCGCAGTGAGCAAGGATTGCCGCTACTAGGTACGACTGCCGCTATTGCGCCCTTTATTGGATTATTTGGCACGGTATGGGGTATATTTCATGCGCTACGCAGTATCGGTATAAGCGGGCAGGCAGGGCTTGCGCAAGTGGCAGGTCCAGTAGGTGAGGCGCTCATCATGACGGGGCTTGGTCTTGCCGTTGCGATTCCCGCTGTGATTTTTTATAACATCATTGCGCGTATGAATCGTCGAACGTTATTCTTAGCCAATGATATTGCTCACGGTCTCTTAGGTGCATCGATGCGTCCAGCAGTGACGACAGATAAAACGAATACAAACGGTTAGATCCTTGCAATTTATTGGCTATAAAAAAGGAGACACGCATGGCGTTTCATCTAGGAGATGATGACACTCAAGGTTTGAGCGAGATGAACCTGATACCGCTCATCGATATCATGCTGGTGCTGATGATTATCTTTTTAGTGACGGCGACAGTGATGAACCCAACTGTGCCATTGGATCTGCCCAAGACCAGTGCTACGATTAATGATTTGCCTGATGACATATTACAAATCAGTATTAACCAAGATAATGGGCTGTTTTGGGATGAAGAGTCGCTGTCATTGCCGCAACTACAGACACGGTTTGCGCAAGCAGCAAGTGATGGGCTAGATCCTAGTATTCATCTGCGTGCAGACAAAGACACTCGCTACGATATGGTGGCGCAAGTCTTGGCTGCTGCCAGTAATGCAGGTCTCACTAAAGTTGCTTTCGTCAATGAGTAAGCTTTTGGAATATCACCGTAAAAAAGACGCCCTACCATCAAGAAGATGCTAGGGCGTGTCATCAATTAGCACATCAATACATTTAGTGGTCTTAAAATGGCTGAATTTAGCCAAACATCGTCAGAAATCTTGTCAATATGTTCATATTTACGGCAATTCCTTCCTTGTTTGGCTGCAATTTTCCTCATTTTAAGTCTCACAATCTAAATGATGACACGCCCTAGGGTTTATTTTTTGAATCAGGTTAAAAGGAAGAAAACGGCAATCATCTAAAATGCCCGTTCAAAAAACCACCACAGTGCCACTAAAATACTAATCAGCGAACCGATATAAAATATAATCCATTTATAAAATTGTGTGTGACGTAATAGTAGCGCTATTGGAAACACCAAAGCGATAAATACCAACTGTCCCATCTCAATGCCTACGTTGAAACTCAACAACGCTAATACACGTGCACTGGTAGCAAGTGGCAAGTCTACCAATACATTGGCAAAACCAAAACCGTGAATCAGTCCAAAAACAAAGGCCAGATAGACTGCTCGTACCCGTAGTAATGGCACGACATTATTGAGCGCGGCAAAGGCAATAGACAATGCAATCAAAGATTCGATAAAGCGTGGCGGTATGCTAACGATTTGTAGTGCCGCCAAGCTGAGTGTAATGGAGTGAGCGAGTGTGAACGAAGTCGCAATCCAAAACACTTCAAGCAGCGCCGCTTTTGGCTTAGTGACAGCAATCAATTGTTTCTGTTTGCGCACGTACACCGCAGGAATGAGCAGTACAAATAAGAATAGCAGATGATCCCAACCAATTAGCAAGTGGTGTATACCGCTTTTGAGAAAATTAGTCACGGTAGACATCCAGCCAGTATTTGCCTGCGCTCCTAATGGGCTTTGGCCTACTGCCAGCACTTGTAGGGCGGTGTCATCATTAGCCTGAGTCAGGATGAGTCGGTGGTTGGCATCGATACCTGCCAATATCTGATAATCAAGATTATCGATGGGCTGAGCACAGCTTAAGGCAAAATTGCTATATAAATAATTAAACCCGCCACGTGTATTAATAGCTAATGGCGCAAATTTTGTAATTTGACACGCTTGTGCGTTACTTTCTAGTTTTATTTTGGATTGAATCAGTTGCTCTATCAGCGATGTCTGTGACTTTACTTCTGCCCAACTGACTTGACTGTCTTTGTTTGGATCTATATCAATCAGCAATGCTAAGTCGCGCAGTGAAAGCTCATACTCTGCATCATATTTACTCTCTGCCGTACTCTCTGCCGTATTCTCAGAGTCGCTTAGATTGAGGTTTAAGTAGGCGGTACTAGACTCATGCGCTTGTGCCACTGAACACGTCAGCGCCAATAACAGCAGCGTCAGGTAACGATAAGTATGACTTCCAATAAGTTTGCGAAGCGCATTCATAAAAGCTTCTCCTTATTCATACCTTGCGTGTTTACGGTTTGCATGCTTTTGGCTTGAGTGTTGGACGTTTGCGTAGTGGCAACTTGGCAATTTAGACAATCACTGATTTTACCTGAGCGTAGCGCTTGCTCCAGTGCAGGATATTCGAATTGCGTGTCTGTCATAAATTGGCGTATTAGCTTGATGTCTGCTTGGCTGCCAGCTTTGATAGCTGCGCTCGCATAGAGCACGATATCAGCCGTTTCACGCTGCTGTTGCCAATTATCTTGAGCCAATTTTAGTGCTGAGTCCACTTGATTGGCCAGCAAAGCATAAGTCGCTTGTTCGCGCATGTGCGCGTTTTCTTTGCGTATCTGCCATACCTCAATGCGTTCTTTCATCAATGCCAAGTTTTTCTGTGCTTGAAGGTCGCCTAATTCCATTTGAGCAGTGATAAGACGTAGTAGCAAGGCGTCTTTATCCGTATGCTCTCGGAGCATATCGCGCACTTTTTCATACTCACCGATACTCAATAGCCAGTCAGCGCGAGCCATCAGCGCCGGTACGGTTTGATCGTCCATCACGCTAAAAATCTGATTGGTAAGCGAAGTATCTTGGCTACGTAATGCGGCATCTGCTTGCATCAAGTATATCCAGCGAGCAGTTGATGCATCTAACCCAGGTGCGATCGCCGCCAGTCCACTGAGTGTTTGTTTTGCCTGTTCAAGCTGCCCAGTCATGCTCTGTATCTGAGCTTGACAAGCCAACTCATAAACACGCAATTCAGGATCATCAAGTTTGTTGCAGTAGCTCAGAGCGTCTTTAAACTGACCTTGGACGACCAGTAAAGAAGAAAGAGTCAATAGAGCATCTGGATGAGTCGCTTCTTGTTCTAATATCTGTGTTAGTAACTCTTTTGCTTGAGCAAATTTATGATCTGATTGCAATGCTCGTGCTCGTAGCATTAGCGTATCTATACTCTGGTCTGTGCTCTGATCTAACTGCGCGCGTGCCTGACCCAATGCTCGAGGATCACCTTGTAGATAAGCGCGCTCTAGTAATTGACTGGTTTGTGCTGGGTTATTTGTGTGTGTGTCAGTGCGAAAGTCAGCAGCGTTTAGATAGCGCGGCGCTGGGGAATCTGTAGGCAGGGTCGCTAGAATTTGTTGATCGTCTTTTGGTATAAAGGGGGCAGCGTGAAGCAGTTGGCTGCTGAGAGGTAATAACAGTAATAATCCGATAGGGAATTTAATCCAATGCATAAAATATCTCGGCTCAAAACATAAAGAAACACCCAATCAGTAAACTGATTAGGTGCTTGGATAACTTCAGGTCAAACTACAGCGAGGCATTGGCGCCTGATACTGCGACAGGTTCTGCCAAATTGGCTTCAGGCAGCATCACCCGATCAATATCTTGAGGCTCATCAGTGTCGACATTATTACTAGCATCAATCACAGCAGAGGTATTATTAACGGCTAACTTCGCTTTCGCTTGGTCTGCCGCAACAGCCTTATCAACCTGATTTGACGAGTCAAAGTCATTGTTGTCATTATCATTGAAACAACCAGAAAGTGCAGCTGATCCAGTGATCAATACGGCTAACATTATATAGCGCATAGTATTTCTCCTTGGGTTAGATTCAGCTTATCGGCTACCTGGGTTAGGCGTTTTTAGATAAGGAAAGACAGAGTCAAACTCGGTTGCAGGTTTGACTGCACCATCTGTGAACAATGCTTTGCCAGCTTTAGCATCCGCAGGCACACAAGTGACGTCTGCAGGCAATCCAGCATGACATAAAGCACCCATAGACACTCTCAACGCAATGTCAGTGACATCATCACCAGGACGTCTACCGTTTGGAAATCCTGCCACATCTTTAGCAGTTGCACTTGGGCGACCATCGTTCTGACCTGGAATAATACTAATCACACCTAAGTCATTTTGATTGGCAGCTGCAACAGCAGGCGTGCTAGTGTTAAGTCGTAACATATCTGCTGGTACGAGCTTTGGATTAGCAGGTTTGTTGATCGTAGGAACACCCGTTAAAAAGGCGGTGACTAAATCTTGACGAGGGAAATTCGTTGGTGCTGGTGCTTGCGGATATAAAGTCTGAATTAGAGCAGGAAGCGTAGGATAAAAGACATAAGGCGCGAATTTTGCCACATCATCTTTTGGCTCTGACGCATTGAATTTATCTTTATCTTTAAGTCCAATAACCACTTCATTGACCAATGGCATACCTAGTCGTGACACTTGCGTCCATGCACCGCCTTTTTTGGCCGTTGTACTGATGCCTGAAGCAGGATTGCCATTTACCAAGGTTGCTTGACGCACGCTAGCCGTTGTCCAAGCACCGATGACAGGATCGTTACCAGTCGCGTTGACTAAGCAAGCTTTAGGCACTTCCATGGCAATAGAAGTAATGTTCTTATCTGCCAGAATGTTAGTACCACCATTACGTGCACCTAATGGGTTTAGGTTGATTAAATCAAACACTCTACCCAAGTCGATTGCAAAGCTCTCAGCACGTTGACCAACGAATACTCGACCTTGACCACAGCTACCCAAGTTTAACGGTTTAATAAAGCTGCGTGCATAGGTAGGGTAGTCAGCAAACGATTTGGTACCGATATAGTCAAATGGTTTTTTGAAATTGCCCAAATCAGTGCGTGAGCCACTACGGCGATCGCCTTTGACCATCGTGACGTCATAGCTCTCACTGGTTTGTACGTTAGCAGCAACCGAAGCATCACCAGCGTTGGACAAAGGAATGGCGACATTTGCTGTCGATGGGTTGCCATCTGAGTCGATTTCGATACTGTTTAAGTTTTGGGTAAAGTCAAACTGGAAGGTAATATCTTCGACAGCATCACCGTTGTTATCGATATGGATTTCATACAAGGCATCGTCGTCTAATGCGAAGTAATTAGGTCCACCGTAAGCGTCTTGTAGCGGTAAATAGTTGGCAATAATCGTGACGTAATCGGCTCGATTATTTTCATAACTATTGAACATATAAAAGTCAGTGGCATCGACTTTAGGGGTTTTGGTAATGGAAGGGGCTTCACGGTGACTAGAGGCGACGGCGCTTGCGCTAACGCATAGAGTCATGGCTGCTATTAGAGCCTTTGTGGTGTGTTTCATACGGATCCTTGTAGAAAAACTTAAGTGATAGAGGCTGTGAAAATTTCATAACATATGAACTTTGATGAATTCAATTAGATTCTAAAGTTTGATTAATTAAATTAAATAGTGTCCTTACCAAGTTCATTTAAACTATACACTGAATTAGCTCACATTATTAGAACTTTTATCGGTTTTCTGATACCAGTCGTCGGTTTTTTACAAAAAACTGCTTTGAAAACAATATTAAAGCAGTTGTGCTAAAGTCAGTAACTATCGCCTATAATCAGTTCAAAATCAATAGGGTCTATTAAAATAAAACAAGAGGGTGTAGTCAGTGAAAAGTAATATCAATACATCATGCACTGCTGATATCAATTTTTCTTGCTTGCTGTGCCTGCGCAGACAGAGGCTTCGAAAATCAATCCCAGCAATGCTATGTTCTTTTTAAGCTGTGTTCTTTTTGTATTGAGTCGACTATAGAACCCATTTTGCAACGTGCTTATTCTTTCAATAACGGGTTCGTGATTTATTGAGGCTTAGGGGCTTAGGGGCTTAGGGGCTTAGGGGCATCGGGTTGCATCATAGGGTCAGCATCTGCAAAGGCTTTTAGGGTACGGCAGTGGGCATCAATAGCGACGATGTTAGGATAAGCGCTCAAATCTACTTTAAAACGGCGAGCGGAAGAAACTTGCGGAATCAAATAACAATCTGCAAAAGTAGGATTGTCACCATAGCAGAATTGTCCGCGATGACTATCCGCTGCCAAACGTGTCTCTAAAGCGGCAAATCCTTCACTGATCCAGCGATTGCACCATGCAATCACATTTTCCTCGTCTACTGATAACTCATTACGTAAATATTGTAAAATACGGCGATTGTTAAGCGGATGAATATCGCAACCAATCATGGCGCTCAACGCGCGCACATGCATACGTCCAGCAGCATCTTTAGGCAATAATGGCTGCTCAGGGTAGACGTCTTCTAACCATTCCAAGATAGCTGGACTTTGGTATAATAGTAAATCATTAACTTGTAGGACTGGCACCAATCCTTGCGGGTTAATCGCTTTAAAGGCAGTCTCTAACTGCTCATCTTGTGCCAAATTGATTGCGATATCATCGTAATCTAAACCTTTTAGGTTCATGGCGATACGGGTACGATAAGAGGTGCTGCTACGAAAGTAGCCATAAAGTGTCATCATTATTAATTCCTTTTATTATGATATGTTGTGAATGTTCAACACGCCCTAAAACAAGCGTGATGATGTTAAATCTTCATTCCAGCTTTAAATTGACATTTAACTAAGTAAATTATTCATTGAGCAAATCATGCCAGCAGCCCAAACCCTTTTAGATAGTTCTGTCACCAGTAAAAACCAAAGTGGCGTTCAGTCGCTTGAAATTGGGCTATCGATTCTAGATGTGCTGATCGACCGCAATGAGCCTATGATGCTAAAGGATATCGCTGAAGCCATGCAAATGCATCCGGCGAAGTGTCATCGCTATTTAGTCAGCCTCATTCGTAAAGACTATGCTCGTAAGCTCGATGATGGTCGCTATGGTCTTGGCGATAGAGTGAATGCACTGGCATCATTAGGACATACTGGAGTCAACCAAAACAATCTTTTGGCACGTCTCACGCAGGTGGCTAATGAGATTAAAGATACCCTAAATTGCGGTGTGCAACTCGCCAAATGGTTTAGTGAAGGCCCTATTATCATTCAGTCGGTTGAGCCAGACAGTCCAATCAGTATCATTACTCGCATCGGTTCGCGTATGCCACTGACGACATCGGCGACAGGGCAGTTATTTGCCAGTTATCAGCCAGATGCCGTCATTCAGCCATTGGTTAAGGCCGAATGGCATACGAGCGATGCCGCCGCTAACATGCCAGAGATGTGGCAATATTTTACTCAACTGCAAGCCAAAATTCGTACTCAAGGCTATGCAACAGTGACGGGCGACATGCTCATGGGTATTAATGCCATTACAATTCCTGTTATCTTACCGCAGCTTGCCAGTAGTGCTGCTAAACCATCTACGAGTAGTGATGAAACTGTTAACGAAGCGCTACCGTTAGAATACGCCATCACTATTATTGGAACCACAGAGCAATTACCGATGAGCGAGCAACATAACGTGGTCGAACAAATACTCGCAATAGCGCAGCGTTATCAAATAGCGTAGCCAGTATGTGATTCTATAAGCTAACTGGCTATCGCATCAAAAGATTTATTTTCGAACATCATCTAAACCATGCAGGCACTACTCGCTGCTTTTGCCTTTTCATATACATTGTCAGCGTCTAGACCAGTCGCATTTACTTCATCTAGGTAATGCTGAGAGCCCTCCATTAATGGGCCTCTCCAATTTGGGTCATTGAGTGGATCAGGGATATCAATCATAATATCGCCTTTTTCTTTAGCAGCAGCCATCGCTTTGGCATTGCTGACGTCAAATACCTTAGAGATATGCGCTGCCAGCTCTGCGCCAGAATTATCATCAATTACTTTTTTAAGGTCATCGGGCAAGCTGTTATATTTATCTTTGTTCATACTAATAACAAAGGTAGAGTTATAAAAAGGAATATTGGTGTGCGTATTGATCAGCTCATCAAGGCGAAACGCTTGAATGGGTTGCCAAGTAAAGCTGAGCCCGTCAATGACACCGCGCTGAAGCGAGGTATAAGTATCACTGGCAGGCATGCCGACAGGTGCAGCGCCCGTCGCCTCAATAATGTGGCTCGCAACCGCAGAAGGTTGGCGAATACGCAGACCTTTCATATCAGCTGGCGTGCGAATCGGTTTATCAACCGTATGAAGCGCGCCTTGACCAGTGCCTATCAGCGCTAGCAAGTGAGTGTCTTCGTATTCGTCTTTAATGACACCCTCGTCATATAGTTTATGAAGTATACAGCTCTGCTGCTGTGCAGTATTTGTGATACCTGGCAACTCTACGATTTGAGTCAAAGGGAATCGTCCTGCTGTATATCCCTGCGCTTGCATACCAATATCCACACTGCCTTTCGCCGTAGCGTCATAGGTAGCACCTGGTTTGCTGAGCGTTGCAGAAGGGTATATCTCAACCTTTAAGCGGCCTTTTGAATCGGCTTCAATTTTTTTCGCCCACGGCTCTAATGCTTCGGTGTTTATGTTGTCAGTGGCAGTCATAAAGTGCGAGAATCGCAACGTCGTCACTTCACCTGCATCCGTAGATGCGCTGACCGCTTGATCGTTATTGGAGCAACCAGTCATCGCAATAGAGGCAGCTAAGAGTATTCCTAAGGGTGCTTTTACTTTCATCATAGAATCCTTTCATGATGGTTAGATATGGTTTGCTATTCACCGACAGGGGCGACTTCACGCGCTTCAGCCAGCTCTTCACTGTGCAAAAACTGCGTATGTGCTGGCGCGCGTTTGGTACGAGACCACTCATCTAGCATGTCTTGCTTGATGGCGTCTGTAATCATAGAAACCTTGTCTTCTGAGGTTGGATCGTCATAAGTCAGCTCTAGACGATGACCATTGGGATCAAAGAAGTAAATAGAATGGAATATACCGTGATTGGTGACGCCAATGACATCGATGCCGCCTTGTTCCAAATGCTCTTTGGCAATCAGTAGCTCATTACGGTCTTTGACCTTTAGCGCCAAATGCTGCACCCAATTTGGGGTGTTTGGATCAAAGCCCATTTCAGGTTGATTGGGTACTTCAAAAAATGCCAAAACATTGCCACTGCCAGCATTTAAGAAGACGTGCATGTATGGATCAAAGGCTTTGGTTGAAGGCACGTGATCTTCTGCGAATGCCAAAATAAAATCCATATTCAAATGCTTTTGATACCATTCGACGGTTTCTTTGGCATCTTTGCAGCGATAAGCCACATGATGGATTTTCTCAATTTGAAAGCTCATATCAAACTCCTTTTGATAGGGCGTAAATTTCATATTAATAGACAAACTGTCAGTACTTATAGAAGGTACATCATTGTTGTCTGACAGTTTGAATCTACTTTTACGCCTTTTTTATATGCGGTTATTATTTATCAAAATCAAAGGTAAGCGCGGGTAGTACTGTGCCGCGCACTTCACCAAATCCAACACGAATGCCGTCTTTTTCGCTATAACCTTTCATGATCACTGTGTCGCCATCTTCGATGAAGCTGCGCGACTCGCCGCCATCAAGCGTGACAGGTTTAGTCGCATTCCAAGCAATCTCTAGCATCGAGCCATAAGAGTCTGGCGTTGGCCCTGAAATCGTCCCTGAGCCCATCATGTCGCCGACTTCGACTTTGCAGCCAGTGATAGTGTGGTGGGTGAGCTGCTGTGCCATTGACCAGTACATATATTTAAAATTGGTCTCACAAATGACAGTGGTAGTCTCCGCATTTTCGGGCAGTAATTCAACTGACAGGTGGATATCAAAGCTGTTATCGCTCGCTTTTTCGTTCAGATAAGCAAGTGGCTTAGGTTCTTGTGTTGGGCAAGCCGTTTTAAATGGGGCCAATGCATCCATGGTGACAATCCAAGGGGAAACCTCAGAAGCAAAGGTCTTGGCATTGAATGGACCTAAAGGCACGTACTCCCATTTTTGGATATCTCGGGCTGACCAGTCGTTAAGCAGTACCATACCGAAGATATGATCAGAGGCTTCATCTACAGCGATTGGTTGACCGATATGATTGCCTTTGCCAACGACAAATGCAGTCTCTAACTCAAAATCTAAACGCTTACAGGCAGAAAAAATAGGACGGTCATCAGGGTTGGGCTTTAGCTGGCCTGATGGACGTACGATATCCGTCCCGCTAACGATGACGGTGCTGGCGCGTCCGTTATAGCCAACAGGCATTTCAGTCCAGTTGGGTAGTAGGGCGTTGTTTGGATCGCGGAACATGGTACCGACGTTGGTCGCGTGCTCTTTAGAAGAATAAAAATCGGTAAAGCCGGGCACTCGAACAGGTAAATGCATGGTGACATCTGCTTGCTTAAACAGCGCCTTTTTTTGCAAGTCTGCATTGTCACGCAAGTCGCTATTGTCGCTAGACAGTAACGTTTGAATGGTGGTACGTGCCTGCGTCCAATTGTCTCGACCAGAATCAATAAAAGCATTTAGCGTAGATTGATCAAAGTATGGTCCACCATCTAAGCTCAATAACCCTTCTGTTTCCAGTACAGACAAATCCAGTACATGCTCACCGATGGCAACACCAGCGCGGCGCTTGTTATTACTAGCAGCGTCTTTGGTATCGCTAAAAATACCGTAGGGGAGATTGTGGATTGAAAAGTCAGAATCGGGAGTGATATCGATAAATGAGGTGAGGCTTGCGTCAATCGTTGACATGATTTGCTCCTTGCTAATATAAATTTATGATTACGTTATAATTAACTACTTACGTATAATGTAATTTATTGATATGTGGATTGCAAGTTTTTTGTGCAATGGCTTGGCGCTATACCAGCTATAAAATTGATATCAGCAGTGCGTGATGTATCGATATTACTTTTCACTGACTGTATTGTTATTTTTACTAATTACACCAAAATGGAACACAAAAAAAGGCTGAGCAAGTGCTCAGCCTTTTTATCAAACCACATTTTTAGTCGTGTGATTTAATCAGTTTTTTAAAACCTTTACCATGGCATTGGCCACGTAATCAATGTTGTTGACGTTTAAGCCTGCCACACACATACGTGAGTTAGATACCATGTAGATACCAAATTCGGTTTGTAATTGCTCGATTTGCTCAACTGTCAATCCGGTAAAGCTAAACATACCATTTTGACGAGTAATATAATCAAAACTACGCTCAGGAAGTTTAGACTCTAATACCGACTTGAGCTTTAAGCGCATGGCTTTTATACGGTCGCGCATGCCATAAACCTCACTAACCCACTGCTGGTATAGTGCGTCATCATTCATGACGATATCGACCACACGTCCGCCATGCGATGGGGGACTGGTATAAATACGGCGAACGATGAAATTTAACTGACCAAAGACGCGTTCGGTTTCCTCTACGGTAGGGCAAACAACGGACAAACCGCCGACACGCTCTCCATACAGAGACAAGTTTTTCGAGTAGGAATTGCTCACGAATAATATGAGATCCATATCAACCGCTTTACGGATAGCATAAGCATCACTGTCCACATCCTCGCCAAACCCTTGGTAGGCAATGTCCATAAAGGGAATCAGCTCACGCTGTTTTATCACCTCTAAAACTTTATCCCATTGCGCTTTGGTCAAATCCATACCTGTTGGATTATGGCAGCAAGGGTGCAACAGTACGATATCTTGTTTATTTAAAGTTTCAAAAAAACCGATCATCTCATCGAATTTGATGCTACTGCTGGCTTTATCGTAGTAGGGATAAGTGCCCACTTCTACATCGCAGCCTTCAAAAATAGCGATATGGTTGCTCCATGTCGGGTCGCTGACATAGCACTTCGACTGCGGGAACCATTGATGGATAAACTCAGCGCCAACTTTTAACGCACCTGAGCCACCGAGGGTCGCTATCGTAGCCACACGACCATCAGTTAACACTTGAGCGTTTTTACCAAACAGTAAGTTTTGGCAAGCGCTACGATGACCAGGCAATCCTGCCATTGGCAAATAGGGACGGGCAGAGATAGGGTCGGCAATGCGCTCTTCGGCTGTTTTTACACAGTCCAGTACGGGCAGTACCCCTTCTTCATCGTAGTAGATACCGATGCCCAAATTGACTTTATTGGGATTGGGATCAGCAGAAAACTTGTCCATAAGCCCTAGGATAGGGTCACCAGCATAATATTCTACACTTCTAAACATTCTGTATCCTTACAAAAAATATGAGTCGCGAAGCCAAAAAGCATAAATCAAATGGATAATTAACTCAACGTAAGATTTAGTCACATTGACTGACGACAAGCCAAATAATCTATAAAACGCTTAAAAAACACCAACATGCCCTATTTATTTTTTAACTATATTTATGGTTTCCGTCAAGGATTGAATAAACTTGGCTTACGTACTATGAAAATTCAGTACTATAAAAATCAAGTACCGTACAAACTAAGTATTATGCAAATTAAGTATTATGCAAATTAAGTATTATGCAAATTAAGTATTATGCAAATTAAGTGTTATGCAAATTAAGTGTTATGCAAATTAAGTGTTATGCAAATTAAGTGTTATGCAAATTAAGTGTTATGCAAACTAAGTATTGTGCAAACTAAGTATTGTGCAAATCATCAAAATGATCGTTAAAATACGTCTGTAAAAATTTCTTGAAAGCAATAGTGGCAGGGGATAGCGCACGTGAGGAGCGTTGATAAATAAAGAACTGTCGCATCTTAACAGGCTGGGACAAAGGTCGCATTTGCAAGCCGTTGGCACTGACCCAGTCGATAACCTCAGGCATGTAGGGCAAGCATAAAGTAATGCCAAAGCCTTGACGGGTCATCTCAAGGGCGGTAGACATAAAATTCACTTTATATCTTGCCTGCTGGATATGGCTGGCGATCTGATCGTCCAGTTCCGCTGTCACTTGTTCAATGAAAGGACCTTGCAGTGTGATGAGCGGAATGTCTAATAAATCTTGCCACGTTATCTCACGTTTTCGCGCTAACGCATGGCTGTCAGGCATGACCACACAAAATGGCAGCTGATATAACAAATCAGCGTTGACATCGTCATCAGTCTCCATAAAACCAAGCTCAGTACCGACACCCAAATCGACTTCAATGTCTTGAATATGCCTAAGTAAGTTTTCTGCTGAACAGTCCAATAACGACACGCCAATCTCGGGGTGTTGTTTGGAAAACTGAGCGATAACTGCTGGCATGGATGAGGCTGCGAACTGCGAAACGGCTAGCCGTACTTGACCTTGCGCCAAGCTGGTCAAACTACTCGCCTCATTTTCGAAAAGCTGCATTTCATTCAAAATACGCCGTGCTTGCGGCAACAAATGCCGTCCAACTACCGACAAAGACAGCTGACGGGTAGTACGGTCAAATAACACAATACCGAGGCCAGATTCTAATTCTTTAATCAATCCGCTAACGGCAGATTGGGTCAAGTGCATCTGGTCGCTGGCACGAGTAAAGCTACCGTTGTCAGCGACTTGGATGAAAGCGGTGAGTTGGCGAATGCTGATATTCATAAGTAAACCTGATAAATAAATCATAAAAAACAATTAGTCTTATAAATAAACCTAATCTAATATAAATGCATCGTCAATAAGAATTATTGATTGAGAGTATTTTCTCATAGTGCTTTCTCATACTGTTTTTATGATTTTTAGACCACCAATTGAAATTAAGGATGATTACAATGGCAGATTTATTTGAAAACCCAATGGGCTTAAATGGGTTTGATTTTGTTGAATTCGCATCACCTAAACCGGATGCTGTCGAGGCATTGTTTAAACAGCTTGGCTTTGCACACGTGGCCAATCATCGCTCAAAAGACGTTGCGCTATACCGTCAAGGTGACATCAACCTTATCCTGAATCGTGAGCCAAAAAGCCAAGCCAGTTACTTCGTTGAAGAGCATGGCGCGGGTGCTTGTAGCATGGGTTTTCGGGTGCAAGATTCCAAACAAGCCTACGAGCATGCAATTGAGATGGGCGCGCAGCCAGTAGATGTGCCAACGGGTGTGATGGAGCTGCGCCTTCCTGCTATCAAAGGTATTGGCGGTTCATTGATTTATCTGATTGACCGTTATAAAGATGGTGAATCTATCTATGACGTCGACTTTGAGTTTTTTGCTGATGTAGACAGAAACCCTATCGGACACGGTTTCAAAGTCATCGATCATTTAACCCATAACGTTTACCGTGGTCGCATGGCTTATTGGGCAAACTTTTATGAGCGTGTCTTTAACTTCCGCGAAATTCGATTTTTTGACATCAAAGGTGAATATACGGGTTTGACCAGTAAAGCCATGACAGCGCCTGATGGCAAAATTCGTATCCCGCTAAATGAAGAAGCGAAGCAGGGCGGTGGTCAAATCGAAGAGTATTTGATGCACTTTAACGGTGAAGGTATTCAGCATATTGCTTTGGCTAGCGATGACTTGTTTGCCAGTATCGATAAGCTAAAAGCGGCTGGTATTCCGCTAATGACCGCACCAAATGATACTTATTACCAAATGCTGGGCGAGCGTCTACCGGGTCATGGCGAGACTGTCTCTGAGCTACAAATGCGCGGTATCTTGCTCGATGGCACGACTGAGGGTTCTGTCCCACGTCTGCTGTTACAGATTTTCTCTGAAACTATTTTGGGCAGCCCAGTGTTCTTTGAATTCATCCAACGTAAAGGCGATTACGAAGATGGTTTTGGCGAAGGTAACTTTAAAGCCTTGTTTGAATCTATCGAGCGTGACCAAGTGCGCCGCGGCGCGGTTGGTCAGCCACAGACTGAAACGCCATAATTTACGCTACATTTAGGGAAAAGTTAATAGGGTCTGTTGGACATTCAAATATTAGGACTGCTGATCGCTAAAATCATCCTAAACTAGGCGTAAACCGACGATAATGTCGAGACCTTAGCTAGGTTTACAACAACGTTTGGGGTGATTTTAGCATCAGCCTTTCAGGGCAGGGCTATTTTTTGCCAATACATGGCGAAATTGTCTAACCTAGAACGACTAGGCGTCAAAAATTTCACTGCGTATTGTCTAAAAAATAGCCACTGCCAGTGCCACATTTGAATGTTCAACAGACCCTAAAAAAACGGGCAGGATGAAAGTAATTTGTCTTGCCCATAATGAGCTCTGCACTTTGTAATGTCGTGAAGCCAATGTGATGGTTCAATCATCATTGAACGCGACTAACAACATTTGAAGCGCTAACTGCAATAAAAGGAACACAGGCATGGAACGCCTATCACATATAGATTCTCTTAATACCGCCATCGGTGCCAATAGTGTCGCTTCTAAAACACTGAACAATGATGCTGCTAGCCACGATGACACTGCGCATAAAAAGAGTGATTCTACTCCCAAAAAACAACCTTATGTGTCGCATCAGCCGGACAGTCATGGTCATATTCACTATAGTGACGATGAAAATGGCATGTGGCAATCGTTACTTGAGCGGCAAGCCGAACAAATACCCAATCGTGCCTGCCCAGCCTATCTAGACGGTTTGAAAAAGCTGGATTTGCCCGCCACCCGTATCCCACAATTGCATGATATCGATGAGGTATTGCAAGCGACTACTGGTTGGCAAACTGCTGCTGTCCCCGCGCTAATAAGCTTTGGCAAGTTTTTCAAATTGCTTGCCAATAAATCCTTTCCCGTTGCAACTTTTATCCGTCGATTTGATGATATGGATTATATCGAAGAGCCTGATATTTTCCACGAAATCGTCGGACATTGTCCGCTACTGACACACCCTGCATTTGCAACTTTTAACGAGACTTATGGCAAGCTGGGTCTCAATGCCAGCAAAGAAGAGAGATGGTTTTTGGCACGGCTTTATTGGTTTACCATCGAGTTTGGTTTGGTTGGACAAAATCAAGATAACCGTCGAATCTATGGCGGTGGCATCTTAAGCTCACCATCTGAGACCATTTATGCACTCAATGCTAGTTCTGAGCAGCAAGCAGAACATCAGTCTCAACATAAACCCCAGCCTCAACCAGAACATCGAGCGTTTGACTTGCTTGATGTGTTACGTACCCCTTATCGTATCGATCATATTCAGCCGATTTATTATGTCATTGATGATTTGGATACGTTATTCGATATCGTTAACAGCGACATCATGGGAATGGTCAAACAAGCCATGTCACTGGGATTGTTTGAGCCCGCTTATGCGGCAAAAAATGCTTAGGGCGTGTCTTCAATTCACTCGATAGTCATCTGAATGGGCTAAAAATGGCTAAATCTTGCCAAACATCGTCAAATAGCTGGTTAATATCCCGATATTATCTGCACTCTTTTTCTTGTTTGACGGCAGTTTATCTCATTTTTATCACCATTTTTGAAATGAAGACACGCCCTAATGCATGGTTGGGAAGCACAGCATTATTTAAATCATGCAGCAATAAGAACAGCGTCAACACGGACGTATATTTACTAAAAAAACAACGATCAACATAAAAGGAAATTATAATGACGACATTATCACAAGCCAGCTGTGAAGCCTGCCGTATTGGTGCACCAACAGTTGAGGATACTGAGGCAAGCGAGCTATTACAGCAAATTCCGGATTGGGCATTGATTGACGTTGATGGCATCAAGCAATTACAACGTCAATATAAATTCAAAAATTTCGTCAAGGCGATGGCGTTTGCCAATCAATTGGCAGACATTGCTGAAGCAGAAGGGCATCATCCAGGCATCTTGGTAGAGTGGGGCAAAGCCACCGTGACGTGGTGGTCGCATAGTATTAAAGGGCTGCATCGCAATGACTTTGTCATGGCTGCAAAGACCGATAGCCTATTTGGTAAGTGATGAGGGTAGCAATAAGTATTGCAACTCATTAAACTTGCCACACTCAAAGCCAACCTCTATGCCAGATATAGCTGGCAAGCTAAGGACGTGTGATGCCGCCAAAGATATTAACCCAAATTTCGCCTCAACTTGCTTTTATGATTTCTGCCATTGTCATCGCCATCATGGGTGTCACCATGATTGGCTTTGGCTGGGTACCACATTTATCATTGATTCTCGCTATCTGTGTCTTGCTAGGCATCGGTCTGTTCAAAGGGTTAAGCTTTGATGATATGCAGTCGCAAATGGCATCAGGTGTCATGCGTGGTATCGGTGCCATTTATCTATTTTTCTTTATCGGTTTGATGGTCGCCGCCTTGATGATGTCTGGTGCCATTCCAACGCTGATGTATTTTGGCTTTCAGCTGATTTCACCTGAGTATTACTATATCTCTGCCTTTGTGCTGACTTCTATTATCGGTATTGCTTTGGGCAGTAGTTTGACCACTGCCGCGACATTGGGCGTGGCTTTTATTGGGATGAGTAATGCGTTTGATGCCAACGTGGCGATTGCGGCAGGTGCTGTGGTTTCAGGCGCATTTTTCGGTGATAAAATGTCGCCATTATCGGACACCTGTACCATTGCTTCATCGGTGGTGGGTATTGATTTGTTTGAGCATATTCGCAATATGATGTACACCACGGTACCAGCGTGGATACTGACAGTCATCATTTTTTGGTTTTTCTCAGGTCAGACTGCTGGCTCTGATTTAAGTCAAGTGACTATCTTGCAAGGGCAGTTGATTGAAAGTGGACTGGTACAAGGCTATGCGGTATTGCCTTTTGTCGTGCTGGTTGGATTGGCTATCTTTCGCGTCAATGCTATCTATACGATTATCTGTACCATTATTGCGGCATTGATTATTACTTATTTGCACAGCTCACCGAGCTTTGGACAATTAGGTGGGTATCTATTTGCAGGGTATGCACCCGCTGAATCATTAGAGCTGGGTGAAGTAGGGGGCATGCTATCGCGCGGCGGTGTGCAGAGTATGTTCTTTACTCAAGCGATTGTGATATTGGCACTCAGTCTTGGTGGACTACTAACGGCATTAGGTATTTTGCCAGCACTGTTATTAGGGGTCAAAGACACATTAACCACATCAGGACGCGCCATATTTGCCGCTGCCATGTCTGCTTTAAGCATCAACGTACTGATTGGTGAGCAGTATTTGAGTATTTTATTATCGGGTACTGCCTTTCGTCCGACGTTCGAGCGTTTGAATTTACATCCTAAGAATCTGTCCCGTACGATTGAAGATGCCGGTACGGTTATTAATCCGTTAGTGCCTTGGAGTGTGTGCGGTGTGTTTATCAGCCAAGCGTTAGGCGTGCCCGTGCTTGATTATCTGCCTTATGCGTTCTTCTGTTATTTGTCGCTACTGTTGACGATATTATTTGGCTTTACAGGGGTGACTATCAGTCGAATAGAGAAGCACTAAATCGATAAGAATGTAATGACGTCAGATTCTATTTTTATGAGCTGACTGCTTATGACTATCTCGACATTACATCATAATTATCATTGATGACACGCCTCAAATATAGCCTCGTAGTGCAAGCTCACGAAGCTTTTTGCTAAGTTTTGGGCTGGTGTAGTCAGTGAAAAGTAATATCGATACATCTAACATCAGGATATTGACCAGCTATTTGACGCAGTTTGGCAAGATTTAGCCATTTTTAGCCGATTTAATCGCTTTCGTTCAGATTGAGGACAAGCCCTAGTGTGAGTCTGCAATTCTAGAGCTTGGTTATGTTATCGAGGTTCGATAGTTTTGCTATGGTTAATGTGGTAAATTGCTTGGGCAGCTAAAATAATAAAAGTGGATTATTCATATCAATAAACAGCCATAGGTTAAGCAACTAAAATCATAACTTTACTAGGTTACTCACTCATTGGTACTCACTCATTTAATAAGAAGGTTAAGGATGATACTAGATAATAATGTACTACGTAAACGCACCAGCTTGTTGGGTTCATTGCTTGGCGATGCCATCTCTCGCCAATCTGGTGAGCAGACGCTAGATACGATTGAGACGCTGCGCAAAGGCTTTATTCAGCAGCGCCGTGAGCCTAACGAAGCCCATAAGCAGCAGCTCATTGACTTTATTGCTTCTTTGGACAATCAAACCTTAAAAAACGTCATACGCGGCTTTTCTATCTATTTTTTCTTAGCCAATTTAAGCGAAGAGAATTACTTGCGTGAGCAACGTCACGCGCAGCGCATGCAGTCTGAGCAAAGCTGGGAAGGCTCGTTTCGTCGTACATTGCTTGAGTGTCGTGAGCGTAATATCGAGCCTGCTCAAATGCAAGAGCTGATTGATCAGCTAAAGTTTACGCCTGTATTCACCGCGCATCCTACCGAAGCTCGTCGCCGTACCACGATGAACATCTTACAAAGTCTATTCACGCATAGCGATGCCTTAAACAATTTGACCGAAAACAGCTTTGCATACGAGCAAGCCAAAGAGCAAACGGCGCAAACGATTGACTTGTTATGGTCATCTGATGAAGTGCGGACGCGTAAGCCATTGGTATATGACGAAATAAATAACGGCTTACACTACTTTAATGCCAGCTTGTTCAATGCCATCCCAAAAGTATATCGTAATATCAAAAAAGCCATTGTTGATATCTATCCAGAGCTGACAGACTATCCGTTACCTGCATTTATGAGCTTTGGTTCGTGGATCGGCGGCGATAGAGATGGCAATCCTTTCGTGACTTTTGAGACCACAGAGCTTGCCGTATTAATGCATGCGGATACTGTGTTGCGTCACTACCAAGTACTACTAAAAAAACTGCGTCGCCAGCTCATCCATAGTGATACGACTGTCACCGTTTCACCTGATGTATATGCCAAAATCACCAGTTACGGTGAGCTTGATCAGCGTGTGTTTGATTACAATCTCGATGACTATAGCAATGAGCCTTATCGTCGACTGCTCTCTGTCATCCTTACTAAAGTCAAAGCCACCAATCGCCGCATTCAGAGCAAAGGCACTGATGTTGAGGCCGAAAAGGATGCTTATCGCAATCCAGAAGAGTTATTAGAAGATTTACGCATCATCCGTCATAGCGTGAATACACATGATACGGCACATGCAGACGGGTTATTGCTCGATATGATTCGTTTGGTCAAAACCTGTGGCTTTCATTTAGCAGCGCTCGATATCCGTCAAGAGTCCTCGTACCATAGCGAGGTTATTGCTGATATTTTTGCCAGTGCCTCCAACCTACCAGATTATCAAGCGCTAAGCGAAACCGAACGTCAAGAATGGTTGACACGCTTGCTAGAAAAACCAGGCACGCCACTTATCTATACCGATAACTTGACAGACAAAACACGTGAGCAATTGTCACTGATGAATTCAGTCGCAATGTTACGAAAACTTGTTGGCGCTGACACCTTTGGCAGTTATGTGATCTCGATGACCAATAATGCTAGCCAGCTACTAGAAGTATTGCTGCTAATGCGGTTTGCAGGCCTATGCAGGCTTGATGATGAAGGTCAATTGTCTGCTGACTTACCAGTGGCACCGTTGTTTGAAACCATTGAAGATCTTAAGAACATCGATAAGATTTTACCTGCCGTGTTAGACAATCCACTGTATCGCGGGTTGCTGCAACACTCAGATAACACCCAAGAAATCATGTTGGGTTATTCAGACTCCTCGAAAGATGGTGGTATTATTACTTCTGCGTGGCAGCTTTATAGCGCACAGCAAACCATTAATAGCATTGCTGAAAAATATGGCATCAAAACCCGCTTATTCCATGGTCGTGGCGGTTCAGTGAGCCGTGGTGGCGGGTCAACGCACAAAGCCATTGCTGCGCAACCAGCGGGTACACTGCATGGTCAGATTAAAGTGACTGAGCAAGGTGAAGTTCTCTACGCCAAGTATGCCAATACTGACACCGCTGTATTTGAGCTAACTATGGCGATCACGGGCACACTCAAAGCCTGCTCCTCAAGGTTCGTGGTGCAACCCACTGAGCTGCCAAATTATGAAGACCTGTTTGCACGCTTAGCAGATGCGGGCGAGCAACGTTATCGCGAGCTGACCGATCATACTGAAGGGTTTTATAAATTCTACTCGCAAGTGACCCCAGTACAAGAAATCTCTTTATTAAATATTGGCTCACGCCCAGCCCATCGTAAAAAAGGCCTGCCAAGTAAGACGACTTTGCGAGCCATTCCTTGGGTGTTCGGTTGGTCATTGGCGCGCTTCACTTTACCTGCTTGGTATGGCGTCGGTAGTGCGCTGCATAGTGTCAAAGCTGACGAAGCACTAATGAAAGAGATGAATAAACACTGGCCATTTTTCAGCGTATTTATCAGTAATATCGAAATGGCTTTTACCAAAGCCAATATGAATATTGCACAGGCCTATAGCCAACTATGTGATGATGAACCGTTACGTGAACAGATTATGACAGCAGTCACCGATGAATACACGCTGACCAATTCAGGCTTAAACTCCTTGCTTGAACAAGACTCTTTGTTATCCAATCAACAAAACCTTGCGGCATCCCTGCAATGGCGAGACGCTTATCTAGACCCTATTAACTATATACAGATTGAGCTGTTAAAGCGTGCCAGACAACAAGATACGATGGAATATGCTGACCATGATGATATCAACGTAGAAGACCCATTAATCCGCAGTATTAATGCACTGGCAGCGGGCTTACGCAATACCGGTTAGCACTGCTAAGCATTGATTAAGTTTAGGGTCTGTTGCGTTGATCTATGTAAAAAGCCCCTCAAACTGTATAGTTTGAGGGGCTTTTGATGTTTTAATATATTATCTTTTTTTGCTATCGCGTTTAGGGCGTGTCCTTATTTTAAAATGAGAATATGCCCTAGTAGTAGCCGTGGTATTTTTATGGCTATTAATGCGTGCCGCGAATCGGGTAGTCATTTCCTCGAATATAAGACAACCCACTGGCAAGCGATTCAAGCTCAGGTCGAGCAAAAGGCGCGTTAGAGATATCAATGATATGGATGTCTCCTTTCGCATTGATAACGAATACACCAGGCTCTGCAAAAGGATGATCGGTTTCTTTTTCTGAGCGTGGATCAGAGATATAAAGCCCTAGCGTGTTCATCTGCTCAACTGTCAAACCGTAAGCGATCGGGAAGTTAATGTCTAATTCTTCTAGATGGGTTTCTAACTGCTGTTTACTATCAGCTGATACGGCAATGATATCGACACCAGCATCGGCAAATGACGTTTTGACCGTTTCTAATTGGTTAAGATATTTAGTACAAATCGGGCAGTGCTTGCCTCGATAAACAACCACTAATTTCCAATCGTGACCATTTTCAGGCTTACCCAACGATTGCATTTCGCCATCTCGCATTTGTACCTGTAGATCAGGGAATTGAGAACCGGCGCGAAGTTTTTGAGAGTCATTTGATTGCATATTTTTACCCTTTGAATTTTTATAATAATGTGAATAATGAAAGCTAAAAGATTTGATTATTAAATCAAGCTTCTTATAGTCAGTCAATTATGATTTGTTTAGTGTTTATGAACGAATTTTACATAAACCTCACCTAACACTCCATTGGAGGCTAGTTGACCTTACTTTAACTGGACTTGAGTAATCATTCAAGTTAAAATTGAATAATTACTCAAACGATACGATATAGCCATATTGACTTCATATAGGAGTCATGGCTTTGAGAAATTGGAAAATATTATGTCACGTACTACGCTATATAATCGTCAAGAAGCCTTAGAGCGCGCTATACAGCTGTTCTGGCAAAAAGGCTTTCATGCCACCTCTCTAAAAGATATCGAGCAAGTCCTCGATATGCGCCCGGGTAGTATCTATGCTGCATTTGGTAATAAGAATGGACTGTTTCAAGAAGCGCTAGAGCATTACGCCCATGCCGCACTGATGGAGCTTGAACGCGTACTAGCTAGCCATGAGTCACCTTTATTAGGTTTGGCAGCTTATATGCGTCAACTGGGTGGTATCCGCGACCAAAAAATACCAAGTCGGGCCTGTATGTTGGTCAAAAGCTTACTGGAGCTTGGGGCTCGAGAGCAGTCAGCATTAGATAAAGTAGAAAAACTATTGGCTGGCTTGGAGACACGCTTTACGGAATGTTTCATTGAGGCGCAGCGGCTGGGGGAGATTGATAGTGAGCTTGATGCGGTTAGGCTAGGACGTCGTTTGCAGGCAGAAGTCATGGGACTACGTGCCTTTGCTCAGCGTGATGTCGATAGTGCTGCGGTGCATGCGCTGGCGGAAGACATGGCATCTTCTATAGAAGAGATGCGCAATGACTCGTTTGCTAGCTGAGTATGTTTGCTAGGCTAAAAATCAATCAGCATTGTCCATTCATTTTATAAATGCATAAAACCTAAAAAGGGCTACTCGAAGTTTAAAGCTTCAAGTAGCCCTTTTATTTTAAATGAGGACACGCTCTAGTAGCTGCGCTTTAAAAAAGACTTTAGCCCTAACGAGAAATACCAATTAATCTGGCAGTTCTGCTAGTTGCTGCAAGATGTTTTTGAAATTCTCAACGCCTTGTGCGCCGCTCACCAAATGTTTTTGATTAAAAATAACAGAGGGTACGCTTTGAATGCCTTGCTGACGCCACTGCTGCTGGGATTGACGTATCTCTTCAGCAAAGCGTTGATCTGTTAGCACCGCTAAGGCTTCGCTACGATCTAAGCCAATCTCCGCTGCAACATCTGCCAGCACTTCTGTGTCAGCGATATTTCTAGCGTTGGTAAAGTGAGCGGCAAATAGGGCTTGCTTTAAATCATGCATTCGACCTTGTTGATTTGCCCAATGCAATAACTGATGCAAATCAAAGGTATTATAAGTGCGAGTTTCTTCGGTGAAATTAAACTCAAAACCCACTTCTGCACCAGCATTAGTCATCATTGCGCGGCTAGCATCAGACTCTTCCTTGCTTGAGCCGTACTTCTTAGCGATATGCTCACGCAAGTTCTGGCCTTCAGGTGGGGTGTCAGGATTCAGATCAAACGGATGCCAATGAATTTCATGGGCGGTGTTCGTTTGCTTGAGTGCTTCAGCCAATTGTCGATAGCCGATGACACACCAAGGGCAAACCACGTCCGATACGATATCTATTCGTAATGGTTTTTCTGAATTATTCATAGTGATTCCTTATCTTTTTAGTTTTCAATTAGGGTCTGTTGAGTATTCAAATGTGGAACTGGCAGTGGCTATTTTTTAGACAATACGCAGTGAAATTTTTGACGCCTAGTCGTTCTAGGTTA
>NZ_AHVZ01000009.1:0-113662 GCF_000247495.1 Psychrobacter sp. PAMC 21119
TAACGTTGAGATGGGCGTAGAGCTTATCCACCCAATCGCTATGGACAAAGGTCTTCGCTTCGCTATTCGTGAAGGCGGCCGTACTGTAGGCGCTGGTGTTGTTGCTAACGTATTGAACTAAGCATTAACCTGTCAGAGTAATCTGATAGTAGTTAAGCAGTTCGTGAAAAGCCGCTCTCTTTATTGAGGGTGGCTTTTTTTTGGGTGAAATAAGTTGATTAAGTGATATGAGCAAATAAAAATCAGCGCACCGACTTTTAGACATGATATATAGCAAGCGTAGGATGGGCTAGCGGCAGCTTAACTTACCAAGTCTTTGATTCAAAGTCAGATGGTGGGTTAGCCAAAGCGTAACCTACCAATCTATACTTTGACTCCTACGCGACTAGTTTAACCTCTAATATAGGAGTTAGTACTAAACCGCTTATCGATCTCGATTTATAGACCCTGCGTAGAAAAGCCCAACTATTTAATAGTTGGGCTTTTTTGTTCCAGCAAAAATTTAATCAAGGCTCGTAACCGTAAAGGCCGAAATTTATTAGGCAACAAAGTCAGCCAAGCCGTACCCTGAAACTTGGACTTTAATTGCCAATTGGGTAAAACCTCTATTACTGTACCTTTGCTTAAAGCGTCCTCAATCACAAAATCAGGAAAACTTCCGATTCCTAAATCATTCAACACACCATCTAAACGCATACCCGCATGGTTCACGACATAACGTCCACTCACTGTAACGGTTATTTGCTCGATGGGCTCTGATGATATGTCAGTGACTTGCACAAATCGCCATTGATTGTCCTCAGGTGTCTCTCCTAAGTAAAGACAGTCATGATTTTTTAGATCTAGCGGATGCGCTATGGCGTATGAGCTCGACGCTAAGTAGCGCGGTGTCGCACATAACACCTGACGTACTTGCCTCAAGGGTTTAGCAATCAAGTAATCGGACGGTGTTTCGCTTATCTCTATCGCGCAATCAATAGTCTCGCGCAATAAATCTAAAGCATCATCCGTGACCTTAATATGCAAATTGATATCAGGATAGTGCTTAATAAAGTCTATAAATTGTGACCCCATCATATGACTGGCAAAGCTATCAGGTACACC
Organism: Psychrobacter sp. PAMC 21119; assembly: GCF_000247495.1. Taxonomy (NCBI): domain Bacteria; kingdom Pseudomonadati; phylum Pseudomonadota; class Gammaproteobacteria; order Moraxellales; family Moraxellaceae; genus Psychrobacter; species Psychrobacter sp. PAMC 21119. The sequence goes on from NZ_AHVZ01000009.1 coordinate 1,105, forward strand.
TATCGTTACATCGCCTGCCAGCACCTCGGCGGATTGATTGGCAACCTCCACTGCAAGGTTCGCTTCATCTAACATATTTTGACAATGTTTTAAAAATAGCTCACCTGTGTTCGTTAAACGCATACTACGCGTGGTGCGCTCAATGAGTTTTGTACCTAGCTTATCTTCAAGTTGGTGAATACGCTTACTGACAGAGGAGGGGGTCATCTGTAACGCTTGCGCCGTCGCGCTAAAGCTACCTGACTTAGTAACGTCTTCAAAAATCGCCATATTTATAAGAATACTATTTAAGGTGTTTTTGTTCATCAATCATAAACCTATCAATAAGAATCGATATACAAAAATAAGACTGGCTCATTTGGCAAAACTGTTTAGCGCAATCAGTCATTCTAAGACTGCTAGAGCTTAGGTAATCTATTAGGTACTGTATCTCTAAGTGCTTTGTTTAATGAGCACCTTGCTAAGACCGACCTCTAGGATAAACCGAGACAATGATTAAAACTGTGAGCAATAAATTAAACAATAGACAGCTTTTGTTACTATCCGATATCTGTTTAATCTTAGTTGCTATGCTTTGGGGGTCGAGCTATGGTGTTGCTAAACTCAGCCTACAATATTATCCCGTTCTTGGATTTTTAGCCATACGCTTCGGGCTTACCAGCATAATACTGGCGCCTGTGTTAATAGGCGTCTACAAACAACACACCGCACAACTAAAACGCACGGTCGCAGCAGGTCTGCCACTTGGCACAATTTTACTCGCCATCTTTATATTTGAAACCTATGGTCTGTTTTATACCAGTGTCGCCAACGCCGCTTTCCTAATTAGCCTGTGCATTATCATGACGCCGTTTATGGAATGGTTAATTCTAAAAACCCGTCCGCATAAACTCGTTTTTATATGTGCCATTCTATCACTACTGGGTACGTATTTTTTAACGATGGACGCTCAACATAGCGCTGGCATCTCGCTCAATCTAGGCGATAGCCTTATATTACTAGCTGCAATTGGCCGTGCACTGATGGTAACCATGACCAAAAAGCTTATTGATAATAAGTCTGCAACCATAAAAATAACAACAGAAATTGCTCAACCTATCTCACCACTTGCACTAACGGCGGTGCAATCTATCGTGGTCTTTATTGGTTGTTTGGTGATGTTTTTAGTGATTAACTTACTGTCGGGCGACTCCATTATGCCAAGTCTACCTAACAAATCAGCTTTTTGGCTACCGACCTTTTATCTTGTTATCTTCTGTACCATCTTCGCTTTTTTTGTGCAAAACTGGGCTGTAAAAATCGGTTCACCCAGTCGCGCATCGCTGCTCATGGGTAGTGAGCCTATATTTGGGGTATTGTTTGCGGTGCTGTTATTTAACGAACACGTTGGGGTATTAGGTTGGTTAGGAGGTGGGCTAATTACACTAGCATCTGTACTATTGGTTGCAAGAGGGCGGTAAACACCAGATTATGCATGTTTGTAGAGCAAGCGTAGGATGGGTTAGCCAAAGCGTAACCCACCAAATGTATAACTATAGTCAACGGCGGGTTATGTTTCTTCTTCACTCTCTATGAGATTTTGAATGAGCTATGCTGAAGAAACTGTACAAGTAAACTTGGTAAACTAAGCATATTAAAAACTTTACGGTAAGGTAAAAAGCTTTGCTAATATAAACCCTATTCGTAAACACATCTAATAGAGAAAAAATGCTCACTATCGAATTACTCAATAAAAAATCATCTGAATCTCAAAGCATTATTCAATCTGTTGCAAATATTGAAACTATGCTTCAACCACAAGACGCTTGGTCGTATCAGACAATAATAGACTTGCTTGTACAACATAGTATTGATTTATTAGTCGTTTATAAAAGTGATAAAATCGTGGGTTATTGCCTGTATCAGGTGGTTTTTGAGCAAGCAGAGATCCTGCGCATCGGCACGCATCCTGATTACCAACGCCAAGGTATTGCCTCGCAAGTTTTTGCTAAATTGAATACTGAGTTGATGAATAATAAGGTGGAAAATTTACTATTAGAAGTACGCGCAGACAATTTTTCAGCGATTGCTTTGTATGAACAGCAAGGGTTGGCAGTGATTCATCGGCGTAAAGGCTACTACCAAATGCCTTATCGCCCAGCCATTGATGCATTGATTATGCAGCGTGTGTATCTTTAATAGCCATAAATAGTACAGATGCTATTGGATTGATAAACGTTAGGAATGAAGAAAGGCTTTAGATTACTCGGGGATGGTCTTTTTACAGACTTCAATATCGAGCTCATAGTCACTATCTGCTTGCATGCGTTCTAATATTTCGATGCGCTCGCTTAAGAGCTCTACCATGACATTGATATTGGCCTGCTGTTTTTTGACTTGAGCCAGTTTTTGCTGAGTGAGACTTAGCTGTAAATCAATATCGAGCTGCCCATCATAATAGTCATTAAGACTGTCTCTGATTTCAGTGAGTGTAAAGCCAATAGCTTGTGCGCTCTTAATCAACTCAATGCGCTCAATGCATTCAGGATGAAACTCAGTATAGAGCCGTGAGCCTGCTTGTCGCTTACGCGACTTAAGTAGCCCTAGCTCATCATAATGACGCACGGTGTCTTTGGTGGTATTGGCTTCGCTCGCCAGCTTTCCAATTAATAAAAATGATGTATCAGGTGCCATAATAACCTCGTTGTTTTGTCGCTGTCACAACCATCATGATTTGAGCTGCCAAGATTCCTTGCTATCAAGGAGCGATACACTTAGGGAGTTGTGAGAGTTCTTTTGCCACTTGACTGAATGAGCGGCTATTAGCGTATCCAATTGGGAAAGAAATGCAGCACGTGATAGGGTGGTTGCACCTAAGCTCATGAGATGCTCATTGGGTAATTGGCAGTCTACGAGCGCCACGTTGCTCTGCTCACATAAGCGCATCAAACCCCAAAATGCTAACTTAGAGGCGTTGGATGCACGGTGAAACATCGACTCGCCAAAATAGATATTGCCTATTTTTAATCCGTACAATCCACCAATGAGTGTGCCTGCGTCATCCCAAACTTCGATACTATGTGCAAATCCATAAGCATGTAGCTTGGTATAAGCCTCGATCATCTCATCATGAATCCACGTGTGCTCGCCCTCAGGTAGGTCATCACTGCGCGGTAAACTACAGGCATGAATAACGTCATCAAAAGCTTGATTGAGTGTCACTTGCCAACGCGCGCGGCTTGCTTGCTTGCGTAGAGATTTGCTGGGTTGATAGTCGGTCGGCACAATCACGCAGCGCGGTTCAGGGCACCACCAAGCGATAGGCTCATCTTCATTAAACCAAGGAAACAATCCTTGCGCATAAGCAGAGATGAGCGTCTCGGGCGCTAAGTCGCCGCCCATGGCGACGATACCCACTCCATCAGGATCAATAGAAATAGGATCAGGAAAGTCATAACGCCCAAGACTTTTTAAGGTCTCAGGCGTGATAAGCTGCTCATTGTTATTGGCGTTGTACTGTGAGAAGCTGTTCATTTAGTCTTCTTGATCAGCAGTCAGCGTTGACGCATAAGTATGGTCTAACGCAGTGGCTTCGCCAATCGCATCCAAGTATTTTTCAGCATCAAGCGCGGCCATACAGCCAGTGCCAGCAGAAGTGATGGCTTGACGATAGACGTGATCAGCCACGTCGCCTGCTGCAAACACACCCTCGATACTGGTTTGTGTGGCATTACCATTTAGGCCACTGTTAACGATAAGATAGCCGTCTTTCATGTCGAGCTGCCCTTTGAATAGATCGGTATTAGGCTTGTGACCAATGGCGACAAACATACCAAATACATCTAGTTGCTTAGTACTGCCATCGATCATAGATTCAATAACGACACCATTGACACCCATGTCATCACCGACGACTTCTTTTACTTGATGGTTCCATTCGATTTTGACGTTGCCATTCTTGGCTTTTTCGAACAATTTATCTTGTAAGATTTTTTCAGAGCGTAAACCATCACGGCGATGTACTAACGTGACTTCAGAGGCGATGTTAGATAAATATAGTGCTTCTTCGACTGCTGTATTACCACCGCCAATCACCGCGACTTTTTGGTCTTTATAAAAGAACCCATCGCAAGTGGCACAAGCTGACACGCCTAAGCCTTTAAATTTGGTTTCTGACTCAAGCCCCAAATACTGTGCAGACGCACCCGTTGAGATAATCAAGGCATCACAAGTATAAGTGCCATTGTTACCCGTCAATTGAAAAGGGCGTTCACTCAGATTGACATCATTGATATGGTCATAGACCAATTCTGTACCAAAACGTTCAGCATGAGCCTTCATGCGTTCCATCAGTGCAGGGCCTGTCAAATCATGAGCATCGCCTGGCCAGTTGTCGACTTCGGTGGTGGTGGTTAATTGTCCACCCACTTCCATACCAGTGACCATAACGGGCTTGAGGTTAGCGCGCGCAGCATAGACCGCGGCAGAGTAACCCGCAGGGCCTGAGCCTAAAATAATGAGCTTTTCGTGACGTGGAGCAGTAGTATCAGTTGCCATGAGTGGTTCCTTGCAAAATATACGAATTAAAAATGTGAGTGATAAATATAATAAAAAGACAAACGTCAAAAGGTGCGACTAATATAGTTTTTCTAATTGCTATGAGATAATAACATAAGGGCACAGCGCACAAAGTGCAAGTTTGCTAAAACGAACACAGGTATCATTAGAATCAAAGAATAAATAGCTTTGGAATATAAGTGCAAAAAACAGAGGCTATTTTATAGAATTTAGGCAATACAGTGAGCAATATTTTGCCACTAGTGTTTCGCTAACCAGCTGTTTTCTTGCGCAAAGTGTCTATTGATTTACTTTCTTACACGCTTTCTTTATAAGACTGTCGCCACTACACCTATGTATTTGTTATTATAAGAAGTTATGCCAAGTGTAGTAGGAGCCAAGCGATAACGGTTGTTTAAAGGCTCTATGATCGGCACATGCCAAACAAACACTTCGCTCGGTACATTTATGTCAACACTTTATGTCAGCATGATTAGGCTTAGTCATGCACTGGCGACCATTTAGTATTAATAACAAGGCAGATTTTACGTGATATCAGCACCGCTTATTGAGTATTTAAAAAAGGGAATATTTACCCTCCTTGGGTTAATACTGGCTGTTTATCTGTTTGTCATTTTGATGACGTATACAGGCAACGATCCTAGTTGGTCGCACATCAGTAGTGACATGACCACCATTAATAATATGGGTGGCGAGATGGGGGCGTGGTTGTCTGACCTGCTTTATAGCTTTTTTGGTTTTGGCGCATGGTGGTTGTTGGCGTTTGTGGTCTATGAGTCTATTCTTATTTGGTGGGACAATAAGCCGACGTTTTGGTTGCTACGCGTAGTCGCTTACGTATTTTTGATTCTAAGTGCCAGCGCCTTATTTGCGCAGTTGGTCGCTTTAGTGCAGCAAATAGCAGATCCAGTTACCACAGGTCTGACAGGGGTCGCAGGTGGTATCATCGGTCTCGAACTGCAAGCGCGTTTGGCTCAATTATTGTCGCAGTGGGGGAGTGTGGTTTTTTTAACGGTATTCGTAATTATTACGGCGACCTTTGCTTTTAATATTCATTGGCTAGCGATATACCGAAAAATCATGACCCTGTCATGGCTTGGTTCTGGTGTAAAAAACCAAGATAGTCAGTATGAGAGTGTGCAGGCCGCTGAGAAGAGTCGTCAGCAGCATAATGAAGCCCTAACCGACGAAAAGGTATCGCACGTTGTTCCAGAGTATGACCAGCTGCCCCTTGAGCTGCAAGCAACTGAGCATGAGGATAATACGCAACAATCCGATAGCAGTGGTCGCTTTAATCATGTACTCACCGAATTTTTAGCGAGTTCTGGTTTGGGTGCCAGTGTAAAAGCTTCTATGGCAGCAGCCACGCAAGTATCCGCAGTGGGTGAGGGCGAGCATTTACAAAGCGTACCTGCCACGCCTAGCAGCGCTGGCGTAAGCAACTTTAGTGATAACAAGGTATCTGCTACCCCAAGCCCTGTCACGACTCCTAGCCGTAAAGTAGAGCCGAGCTTTGCTTGGAATGATGCCAATACTGTTGATGACTTATTGGCAAGCGATATGGCTATTTACGACCAGAGCATCCACAGCGCCACTCATGATGCTGATTCTGCTACTCCTGCTTATATCAATAATGCTGAGTCGCCAAAAGAGACAGCAGTGTCTATAAACACGGCAACAGATACGTCAACAGACATGGCAATGCTAGAGCTGGAGACACCAAGCGCGAGCTCTACTGTCAATCCTAATAAAGAAGACGTCGAGCAAGCAGTTACAGAGACAGCAAGCAAGCAAATCGCGCCTAATTTTGCCGATGAGTCTCAGACTATGGCATCAGATGACAGCCATGCAACAGATGAAACGAACGAAACGATTGCTACATTGGCAGAATCTTGGTTGTCAGAACATGCGCCTGTTTCACCTTCTCAAGAAACAGAAGAAGATACTAATAAACCTGAACAGCCAGCACTAAAAACGGCAGTAGAGAATACTTATGACGCCTCTGCTGGGTCATCAGACCAGTTAGCAGACAAGTTATCAAATGAAGAGCAATGGGAAAGTTCATTGTCAATACAAAGTCCTGCTCCAGAAGAGAATGGTGTAAGTATCGTCGCACCAGTCGCTGATATGACGCCGACCAATACGCCACCGACCAACCCAACATTACCTCCTAAGGTAGAAACTAACGTTTCAGCGCCAGCTGCTGAACCGATAGCCGCATCTAAGCCAACGGTCAGCTTTGCGGTGCCAGAGGGTGATAGCGGCAACCATATTACGGATATGATGCCTGAGGATGACAGCCGCGATGACGATAGCGATATACCCGTTATGCCGCATATCAGTGACGATGGCGCTTTTAGTCAAAAATCACGCTCGATGCAAACCGCCGCCTATCGCAGTAGCTTAACGCCTATCCCAGAGATCTCTATTTTAGATAAGCCAGATCCTGATCGTAAGCCAAGCTATACCATCGCTGAGCTTGATAAGTTGTCTGAGCTATTAGAGATTAAATTACAAGAATTCAATGTTAAGGCCGCAGTAGTCAATGCCATTCCGGGTCCTGTTGTTACCCGCTTTGAAGTCGAGCTTGCTGCTGGGGTAAAAGCCAGTAAAGTTACGGGCATTTCACGTGATTTGGCACGGTCATTATCAATGGCATCTTTGCGTGTGGTTGAGGTCATCCCGGGCAAGCCTTATATCGGTATCGAAGTGCCGAACAAACAACGCGAAATGGTGCGTTTGATTGAGCTGTTGAATACCGAAAAATTCCAAGATCCTAAAGCCCAAATCAGCATGGCGATGGGTAAAGATATCGGTGGTAATGCTATTATTACTGACCTTGCGCGCGCGCCGCATATGTTGGTTGCTGGTACGACAGGTTCTGGTAAATCGGTTTTGGTTAACTCAATGCTACTCTCTATGCTACTCAAATATACACCGAACGAGCTGCGCCTGATTTTGATTGATCCAAAGCAGCTTGAGCTGGCAAACTATAACGATATCCCGCATCTACTGACGCCAGTCGTTACCGATATGACTGAAGCCGCCAGTGCTTTGTCATGGTGTGTGGCAGAAATGGAGCGCCGTTATCAGCTGATGAGCTTATTAAAGGTACGTAAGCTTAACGAGTTTAATAAAAAGGTCATCGCTGCTGAAAAATCGGGCAATCCAATGCTCGATCCATTGTGGCGACCTAATGATAGCGTGAGCATCAGCCAAGCACCAAAGCTCAAAACCTTGCCGATGATTGTCATTGTCGCGGATGAGTTTGCCGATATGATTATGCAAGTCGGTAAACAAGCTGAAGAACTGATCACGCGCTTGGCACAAAAATCACGCGCGGCAGGCATCCATTTAATGCTTGCCACTCAGCGTCCATCAGTCGATGTCATTACTGGTCTAATTAAAGCCAATATCCCTGTTCGTGCAGCGTTACGTGTGAACTCAAAAGTGGATTCACGGACGATTCTAGACAGTGGCGGTGCTGAAGACATGCTTGGTAATGGTGACATGCTGTTTTTAGGCCCAGGGCAAATTGAGCCAGACCGTGTACATGGGGCGTATGTCAGCGATGAAGAGGTCAATCGTGTCTGTGATGCTTGGCGTGAGCGCGGTGCGCCTGATTATATTGATAACATGGCAGGCAACTTTGAATTGTCTAGTCCTGGCGGTGGTGGTAGTAGCGGCAATGCTTCTGGTGAGGATGATGACCTGTATAACGATGCAGTGGCATTTATCATGGAGACGCGAAAGGTCTCTGCCTCTAGTATCCAGCGTAAATTTAGTATCGGCTACAACCGTGCCGCTCGTATCGTTGATTCAATGGAAGAGGCCGGATTGGTCAGCTCGATGGGTAAAAGCGGCAAACGTGAGTTGTTGATGTAAAAGATGGTAAGTTTGATTGATTATAAAAAGCGAGTCACGAGAGTGGCTCGTTTTTTTGATTCTCAGGTCTGATATTAAAAATCACATAGTGAACGTTAAAATATTTCATTGAAACTTAAAGATTACTCCTGTATAAAATAGTGAACATTAGTTTTTTATAGCCAAATTGAGTGTGTCGTCATGGAGGACGCTGATAGTGCATATGCGAAGTATAAAAGGTATTAGACCTCTTGCAAAAGTAGTTTCAAACCTCAAAGTATATAACTGAATCCTAAATATTCAATAGACATGCCAAATATAGCCAAACTACTTGAACAGAATGATGCAGGTTTTAAACGTTATACCGGCATCCACAAAGCCACTTTTGAGAAAATGCTAGAAGCCATGCAAGAGCATGAAGCTTCCAAGACCAAATCAGGTCGTCCAAGTGAGCTTAGCTTAGAGGCGCAGATTTTACTAGCACTGACCTATTGGCGTGAATACCGAACCCTTTATCATATTGGTGTGGACTTCAACGTTCATGAATCCTCTGCCAGTCGAATTGTCAGAAAAGTAGAAGACGTCCTTATTCACTCAGGCAGATTTGATTTGCCACGAAAACTGCCACACGGTAAGCCTGAAAATATTAATTGGTCAGCGATCATCATTGATGCAACCGAAACGCCCATTGAACGTCCAAAAAAAACCAAAAGCAGTACTACAGTGGAAAGAAGAAACAACATACCTTAAAAGCGCAAGTCATCGTACATTGGCAAACAGGACTGATATTGGATGTGCAAACCTGCAACGGTTCAGTACATGACTTTAGTCTTTATAAACAAACTTGTCCTGATTGGCTGCCTGAAAACACCAGCTATCTAGCAGACAGTGGTTATCAAGGTATAGCCAAGCTACATAATCAGACCTTTATCCCCTTTAAGAAACCAAAAGGCGGTGAGTTGCTAGCGCTTTGCAAACAGGCCAATCAGTATTTGGCAAAATTTCGTATTCTGGTTGAGCATAAAATAGGTCTGATTAAGCTATTCAAAATTGTGGCTGAACGCTACCGTAATCGACGTCAACGTTATGATTTAAGAATGAAGCTGTTCGCAGGACTGGTAAATCTTGAGCTTAATATCTGACTTTTGCAAGAGGTCTACTCAGTATTAAGCCAAACTAGAGCATTATTCAATTTATTAGCTGTTTTGTAATTATCATTATTATCACGGCTGCAAAAGCAACATTTCGAATTAGAATAGATTGTTGAACTAAATGCGTCACTGGATTTACTTGCTGATGGTATAAATACTGATTCTGTATAGTTAATTGTTCGTTCAACATCTAAAGCTTTGTGTAGAAGAGTTCTTTTTTTAGCTTCTAAATCAACTCTTTTATCTAAAAGAGTATTAAAATTTACTAATGAGTTATCGTTAGTTCCATCAGTAACAGTATCATTATTTGTATTGAAATCTTTGTCAGCTATGAGCTTTAAATAACGCTTATTATTTTGATATATATATTCAGCGGTTGCCTTCGTTTCCAGAAACAAAGGAGTGTTTGTAGTTGCAAAATAAACATCTAGAATTGATTTTATTCTAGCTATACGGCTGGACTCTTCCGATTCATTTTTCGTTATCAGTCTTTCAATTGCTTTTTTTCTCGAATTAAATCAGACAGTTGTTGTTTCAAACTAAAGTATTCACCCTTGACGAATCCAACAAAAATTTTAAATTGGTCAATAGTATCTTCTCTTTTTTTGTTCTCATCAAATCTATAAAATATAGCATGCTTATTGGCTATCAGGTTCTGATGCTGCAACAAGAAAGGCATAATATTACGTATAGAAGGTCTTCCTTTTCTAGCATTATTTTTTCGGTATTCTCTATCTTCTAGGTCTTCCTCTATATCATCTATAGTTAAATTGAAATATCTACCTAATTCTGGATTAAACTTTTTTTTGTCTCGTATTTGATACTCTTCCTTAAAATAACTACTATCAATATCTTTAAGGTTTGGAGCTACGGACACTTCATTAATGTAACGGCTATCATCGACAAGATTCCTTGCAACAACTAAGTATTTTAAGTTTAATGATAGTATGGTGAAAAACCACGTTCCATGCTGTGTAATTTTTCCGTGTGGGATATTATTTTCTGAACTCCCCATACAATAATCAAAAATCTCTAAAATGGCACTTTTACCTGTTGAAGACTTACCAGTAATTATGTTTACTCCTAACCCAAACTTAACATAATGTACTTTGTCGATGTTATCGACCATCCCTATAGAGATAACATGCGCTTTCATACACTTTTAATCCCAAGTAATCTATATATAGTAAGTACATCCAAATCCCCTAAAATATTATACATTTTCTGGGATGCTCTGTAGGACTTGATTAAGTTGCTTTGTATATTTTTAGGATTTTCATCAACCGTAACAGACAAGTTGTCATTAATAACTATCCAATCACTATCTATTGCGTGTTGTATACTGTGGCGGGTTATTTCCTTGTAGTATTGAACGTCATCTGCAAGACCTATTAGGAGATTCTGTTTGCTTTTGAAAGTATGTACAGAGCTTCTGACAGTACTCTTATTTAAAAAATCTCTTCTATCTACATTAAGAACTAATGGAAGTAATAAATAACAAAATAAGTAGTTATTTTCGGACTCTGTCACAGAATCAAAAAAATTAGTGAATAGTGGAGCCATGATGAAAGGGTTATTGTGGATAACATATAGGCTATCGGTAAGCTTAGTCATTGATCATCTACCTTTAGTTTCCATATCATGTCATCATTTTCATTAATCAATTCATGTAAATATCCATTTCTAAAGAATACAGGGGTATCATTATAGTTTTGAAAAGGAGTCGCAGGAGTGGCTAAAAACTTCAGATAAAATCTTTTAGAATCTTTGATCTGTGTTTCTATTTTGGTATCCAAAGACGATAGTCTATACTCTGCTTTGTGTTGGTTTATCAAGTTATCTTCATAACTTCTATAATCTCTATTTTCATACCCCTGCATTTCTTCCGACACAGTTTTTCTTTGTCTATAAAAGTGTTCAATGGCTTCTATACTAATCTCATCATCATATTCAATATCATATATTTTTTTAACGAACGGTAATTCCAATGCTTTTGCTTCTTCTTCCTCACTTGGTTGATAACTTACATAAGTAGCTGGAAACGATAACACTTTGGAAATTAGTTGTTGACTGATTCTTCTCTTTTCCTCAGTAAACTCTTCATACTTTATTTTACCATTAGATTGAGCTATCTGATTATGCACATAACCTATTAGCACCTTTATATAACTCTTATCCTTTCCATCAGACAGGAAACTAGCGTGAGTTTGACATAACCTTTCATGTATTTCAGTATAGCTAGGCGCTTCAGTAATCAGGCTGAACTTTTCTAAAACAATCCTTAGATTACCTCTGTTACTAGCTGACATTACTATTGTAAGGTAACCTAAAGTCGTATCACTCTTAACTTTCTGACTTGAGTAATCATTCTGTATTGTTTCCAACACTTTTATCTTCGATTCGACACTTTTTTCATTAAAATTTTTAAATAAACTATTTTCATTTAATTTCTGAGTAGTAAGTAAGATAAGTTCAGAATATGATTTAAACTTATCATTGTCTAACCAATTGCTTACAGTTTTCCAAAAGCTTTGACTAAGATTATTTAAACTGCCCTGTTCGTGTTTGACTTCAACTTGTGATTCATCTTCAACGGTCACATCACCCCAAATTTCTATGTAGAGTGTTTGATCTTCTGTCAACTCTAAGCATTTTTCTAAAGCAACTAAGTTTTGATAAGTAATACCTTGTACAGAGGCAATAGCGTTATTTTTTAGTTTTGACATCTTTTTATATCCATTTTATGCATGGTAACGACCTAACTTTACCATACATATATCTGCCGAAAATATACTTAATTAACTTTAGTTTGTTTATTAACGCCCCTTAAACTCAGCCTCACGTCTCTCAACCATCGCCATCACGCCTTCTTTTGCATCTTCTGAATGAAAGAGCGGTGGCAGATAGCTATGGATATTCGCCAATGCAGTCGCTGCACCATTGCGACTGGCATCTTGTGCTGATGACAATGCCCCTCTCACACCTAGCGGTGCTGCCTGACAGATCTCTTGCGCCAACGTCAGTGCCCGCTCGAACTCAGACCCATTAGCCACCACTTCGCTGACCAAATTCAGTCTATCAGCCGTTTGCGCATCGAATGCTTTACCAGTAAGTAAATACGGCATGGCTTTTTGCCAGCCTGCTGCTGCGACAAATCGTACCGTCGCGCCACCAAATGGCATGATGCCGCGTTGGACTTCCATTTGTGCAAAGTTGCAGTTATCACTAGCGATGACCACATCACTATTCAGCATCAGCTCGATAGCCACAGTAAAGCACGTACCTTTCACTGCCACGACCACAGGCTTGGTGCGCAATTTTCCGCTAATGCCCCACGGGTCGATTTGGTTATCGTCAAACTCAAACACACCGTCATTTAGCTTGTCTTGCAGCTCTACCAAATCCAGACCTGCGGTAAAATGATCTCCATGAGCAAATATTAAGGCACAGCGTAAATTGTCATCTTCCTCATAGCGAGCGAGCGCTTCAGATAACTGCGCAATCATATGACTGTCAAAGGCGTTGCGTTTATCGGCACGATTTAGCCCGATCAGGCAAATATGGCCGTCTGTTTCTTGTGTAATGCGATTGTCTGTGCGGTTATTATTTTCCATAGTCATGGTCTTGTCCTTTTTAGAATGCTAGTTTGCAGGGTTCACCCTATGCCAAATCAATATTGCTAAAGATTTATTCGACTTACTTTTAATATAGACATACGCCCTCTGCAACGCAAGCACCGTTTTCGCGTTGATGAATAGCTGACATCAATATTAGTTGACCTGATTTGCGATAAGTGCAACTATTATTCAAACTAAGACATGACTCAGAGTATTTTATGGAATTTTGGCACGGTTTTTTGCTGATCACTAGCGTCCATCTACTCGCTGCTGCCTCTCCAGGGCCTGATTTTGTCTTGGTATCACAGCAGACATTGGCAAAAGGTCGACGCACGGGTTTGATTTGTAGCCTTGGTATCACTTTTGGTTTAGCAATACACATTATCTATTCGGTGCTGGGACTGGCAACAGTGATCGCCCATTCACAGCCGCTATTGACCGCTATTAAATGGTTGGGTGGTAGCTATCTGATTTATCTCGGATGGCAAGGTATTCAAGCCAAACCGAAAAAACCATTAGATTTAGCAGATTCAGAAAATGTACGCATTGATACTTCAAACACTAAGTCTACCGAGCAAGCACAGCTGCTTTCTACCAAAAAATCTTTTATTAATAGCGACTCAACTTTCGCCATTCTGCGTCGTGGCTTTTTTTGCAATGTGTTCAATCCAAAAGCGCCAGTGTATTTCGTGGCGATATTTACCCTCGTATTGTCACCTGACATACCGCTTTGGCAGTTAGCAATCTATGGCGTATGGATGATGGTCTTGCAGATGGCATGGTTTAGCACGGTGGTGATGTTACTTTCTATCCCTGCGATTCATCGCCGCTTTCAACGCTTTGAGCATTGGATAGACCGCGTCTTGGGGACAGCCATGATTGTATTAGGATTAAACCTCATTTTGCGTAGCCGATAAGACATTCGTTACATGCAAAATCTGCTAAAATGGTGCATTATATTCAAACATCAAAGCCCGATACTATGACCAGTAAGCCTATGAACCGTCGCCCGACCGCCAACAATCACAGAAACAGATCGCCTGAGACTGCTAAAAAACTCGGTCAGCTACATCCGCGCAATCCGCACCAAGGTCGCTATGACTTTGCGGTATTGACCCGTGCCTTGCCAGAGCTTGCCAAGCATACGATTACCAATCCTAATGGCGAGCCAACGATTAACTTCTCTGATCATCAAGCGGTAAGAGTGCTTAATCAGGCGCTATTGGCCCATTATTATGGTGTCAAGTTTTGGGACATTCCCGAAGGTTACCTGTGTCCGCCGATTCCGGGACGCGCAGATTACATTCACTATGTTGCCGACTTACTTGCGCAAACCAGTCATATCAATGACGATAACCTCCCGCCAACGGGCAAAGAAATCCACGCTTTAGATATCGGTACGGGTGCCAGCGCCATTTATCCGATTATCGGTAGTCAGAGCTATGGCTGGCGCTTTACCGCGAGCGATATCGACCCTATTTCGGTCAATACCGCAGCGTTGATTTGTGATGCCAATCCAAAGCTAAAAGGCGCGGTGAAAGTTAAACTACAACCTAACCCCAAAAAGTTTTTTGCAGGCATCATTGGTCGTCAAGATTACTTCGATGTGGTCGTTTGTAACCCTCCGTTCCATGCTTCATTAGAAGAGGCGATGGAATCCAATACCCGCAAGCAGCATAATTTGCAAAGACATCGTGGTAAGAACGAAAGCGAGCAAGTAAGCCGTAGCTCAACGAAATCTGGCAATGCGGCACAAAACCTAAACTTCGGCGGTCAGCATAAAGAGCTATGGAGTGAAGGCGGCGAGATTACCTTTTTAACCAAAATGATAAAAGAGAGCCAAGATTTTGCCGAGCATGTTGGCTGGTTTACTAGCTTAGTCTCTAAGTCTGAAAACGTAAAACCTTTACAGCTATTGCTAAAGCAGCTTGATGTCACACAGATGCGCATTATTGAGATGAGCCAAGGGCAGAAAAATACCCGTATATTGGCATGGCGTTTTAACACTGACGAAGAGTAAAGAGGAGCAGCTACCGTTTTTAATTCTTAGAGTTTCACGTGAAACAAAAAAGCACCGCTCTGGAACCCAGAGCGGTGCTTTTTATTGAGGAAATGGGTTGAAATGAAATATAGTCAAAATATCCTAAAAACGCGTCGGTATTGCTGATATCAATTTTTTGTAGCCTCTGTCTGCGCAGGCACAGCAAGCAAGAAAAATTGATATCAGCAGTGCGTGATGTATCGATATTGCTTTTCACTCACTATAGTTATTTAGCCAAAAAACATCACCTTTAGCCCAATCGCAATCAGTACAAATCCACCCAGTGCTTCGGCTTTATCCTCTAACCATGTGCCAGAGCGCCAGCCTAAATAAACACCGAACAGCCCAAATACAGCCGTTACTACAGCGATAATTAAACAAGCCAACCAAGCATTCAGCGCCAATAAATTCAGCGTAAACCCTGCCGCCATGGCATCGATGCTGGTGGCAATAGCGAGCGTAAGCATAGTGCGATGATTGATATGGTTGTTTCCAGTATGAATGACTGCAACTTCATCGCCAGCCGTATCAATATCATGGGCTTTTAGATGAAGCGCACTGTCTACCGCATCTTCCCCATCGCCAGTAAACACCTCATACAGCATTTTACCACCGAGACCGATCAATATAATGCCGCCGATCCAAGGCGCAGCAGCAGCCAACCAACCTAGTAAAGCCGCGCCTAATAAATAGCCGATAAGCGGCATAATACCCTGCGCAATACCAAAATATAAACCCGCATAGACAGCTAAACGCAGCAAATATTGCTTGCTCTGTTTTTGCGACTTAGCACCCAGCCCAATCGCAACGGCAAATGCATCCATGGCTAGAGCAACAGCAAGTAAGACAACTTCAATCATTTTATTTTTTCACTTATTATAATGATTTATCTAGTGAAGTTTCACGTGAAACACTACGTCGATCTAATCTTTTACCTTTTCCCAAAAACTACGCTTTTTACCATGCTTTTGTGTGAGTTTAATGACGTAATCTTGATGAGTGATTAGACTAATATAACCCTCAGTTTCTCGGCTAATGAGGACATCAAGTTGCGCTATTTTATTCAAATATCGGGCAGCATGACCATAGGCTTTGCTACGAGAGCTGTCCAAAATATCTTCTATTAGACTGCGATAGATAATGACATGGATCAATTGAGTGCCCACAGGTAACTCCTTTAGCAATTGAGTCAAAGAAGTATAATGCACATCTGCAAACTCACTATGACGAGCGACTGCGACCTGATTGGCAAGTTCAATTTCTCCGATCTCCAGCAGTAGCGATGTCGCCATAAGGACACTTTCTTGTTGTTCTGCCAGCTCATAGGCTCTTTTTCGCCACTGAGCTTGCTGAGTAAGACTGGCCACAGCCATGATAGACTTTAGTCGCGTAGGTGTTGATTGTAGCTCAAACACCTCGCCTAGTACTTCCATGAGCGCATCGGTATCTTTTTGCATGTGGTATATGTGACTCAACCAATCCAAGCGTCTGATTTTATCCATCAAACCATCGCTTTGCCACTCTTCATTTAAGTAGTGTAGCGCCCTATCATAAGCCCCTTGATCAAGCAAAAATGTTAGCAACTCCTCTAGTCTTCGAGGATGAACCGGTCTAGTCTCTTGCATCTCAAAAAAGATCGCTTCAAAAAAACCCACATCACCTAACGCCCTTGTTAGATTTTTTATGGCGATCTCAATTACCATTTTCTCATAGTTAATTGAAAAAGCATCATCGCTTAAAGGGCTATTTTGCCTTTCACTAAGCGTATCTTCATTTGCCTTCTTTGTTTGAATAATTTCACGCTCTTGTTGATAATCAGCGATCAATCCACGTATCTCAGGCTCAGATAACAGCTGATTAATATCTTCTAATAAATTATCTTTAGTACCATAATCATTATCGTCAGCCAGCGCTTTTACTTTCTTTACCCAAGCATGGCTGAGTATATCGCGCTCATCAACAGGTATGTCTCGCTTTTCTTGCTCATAGCAAGTGCTAGCTACTATCAGCCA
This sequence comes from Psychrobacter sp. PAMC 21119, assembly GCF_000247495.1. NCBI lineage: Bacteria > Pseudomonadati > Pseudomonadota > Gammaproteobacteria > Moraxellales > Moraxellaceae > Psychrobacter > Psychrobacter sp. PAMC 21119. Next base: position 18,347 of record NZ_AHVZ01000009.1, read on the forward strand.
AGATGAAGTCAAACTCCTATAAATATCACCTATATAACCGTTGGAATCATCAGCACGCCCTAGGCTAGCATTAGTAGACTCTATAAATAACTCAAGTAACGTCAGGCATTCTTGTGGTTGCTCAGGATAAAAGCTCATTATATCACTGGCTAAGTGCTGAAGCTCAGTAGCAAATTCGCTAGACTCCCAATAATCTACAAACTTCCTTCGTCTTCTAAGTCCTTTTAGTGTAGTGGTTAACTTTTTTATAAGTTTAGGCTTATCTGATTGTAATAGCAGACGCTCAATTTTTTTATCGAGCATTTTATCTACACCATACACATCAGAGACAAAATCAATTAAGGCCGTTTTTGATAGTTGTGACAAATATTTCTTTTGTTCTATATTTAGCATAGTATTCTCCCACTATTTTACTGGTAATGTTTCACATGAAAAAAAGCCACCTTGCGAACAAGATGACTTTATACCAATAAATACTTATATTCAAACTTCAAACTTCAAAATTCAAGGTCTATAATCTCAAAGTTTGAAAGCTAAATATCTAGGTTAGAGACCGTTAACGCATTCTCTTCAATAAAGATACGACGTGGCTCGACATGATCGCCCATTAGGCAGGTAAACATATGATCCGCGGCGATGGCATCTTCAATAGTAACACGTAGCATACGACGGTTTTCAGGGTCCATCGTCGTATCCCACAGCTGATCGGCGTTCATCTCCCCTAGCCCTTTGTAGCGCTGGATGGCTAGACCACGACGCGCATCAAGCATCATCTGCTGCCAGAGATAATCAAAGTCACGGACTGGGATATCTTTGCTAGCACCCGTAGTATTCTCGCGGCGGATAAACGCGCTATCCTCAAGCAAAGTGTTCCATTCCGCCGATAAGCGTAGCAACTTGGTATATTCACCTGAATTGATAAAACTTGCATCTAGCAGATAATGATGAGCCAATTGATGCACATAAACCGTGATGCGAGGTAACCATTGTGCTTTAGCCGATAATGCTTCACCGTCAGAAGTGTCGCCATCTTCAGCTGCTACGGCAGGTTTCATACCCAATAAATCTGCAGCGGCTGCATCCATATTTTTTGGTTGCGGCGCATGAATATTAATCAATTCAATCTCAGGGCTCAGATCACTACCGAAGTGCTCAAGCTGAGTTTGCATAGTCTCTTGCCACCCCTGCATAGCAGACTTATCGTAAGTCATGTCAGTGCTAAGCTTCGGCGTATGCGTTAAAGCATCCAAAATCACCGCTGGAAAACGAATTTGCAAACGGGCTTTAATCAGCTGCGTTTGGTTATAATCATTCAATAGCGTCTCTAACGCTTGCCCAGTAATTGCAGGTGCATCCTCACTGATATGTAGCTTGGTATTATCAATCGTAGATGACAGCAGATACGCTTTAAGCGCTTCATCATCTTTTAGATACAGCTCTTGACGACCTTTTTTCACTTTATATAGTGGTGGCTGAGCGATATAAATATAACCACGCTCGATCAGCTCTGGCGTTTGACGGAAAAAGAAGGTCAACAGCAAGGTACGAATGTGTGACCCATCAACGTCGGCATCAGTCATGATGATGATTTTATGATAGCGTACTTTATCAGGATTATATTCATCAGGGCCGATACCACAGCCAAGCGCAGTAATTAGGTTACCCACTTCCGCAGACGATAGCATTTTGTCAAAACGCGCACGCTCAACGTTTAGAATTTTACCTTTTAGTGGCAAAATCGCTTGGGTCTTACGGCTACGACCTTGCTTCGCTGAACCACCTGCAGAGTCACCCTCCACGATATAGAGTTCTGAAAGCGCTGGATCTTTTTCTTGGCAATCGGCCAACTTACCAGGCAAACCTGCGATATCCAAAGTAGTCTTACGACGCGTCATTTCACGCGCTTTACGAGCTGCGTCACGAGCGCGTGCCGCATCGATGATTTTATTAGCAATGGCTTTACTAGCCGTTGGATTTTCTAACAAAAAGTCATTGAACTTATCATGCATGGCCGATTCAACAGCAGATTTTACTTCGCTTGAGACCAGCTTATCTTTGGTTTGACTGGAGAATTTTGGATCCGGCACTTTAACTGAGACAATCGCCGTCAAGCCTTCACGCGCATCGTCGCCCGTCGCCGTCACCTTCTCTTTTTTAAATAAGTTTTCACGATCCATATAACTGTTGAGACAGCGGGTCAATGCCGAACGAAAGCCTGATAAATGCGTACCACCATCGCGCTGCGGGATGTTGTTGGTAAAGCACAATACTTTTTCGTTATAAGTATCTGTCCATTGCAGGGCCACTTCGACACTGATGCCGTCATCTTGCTCACTATCAAAATGAAAGACTTCGTTGACGCCATCTTTGCCCGCATTGATATAACTCACAAACTCTGACAATCCGCCTTTATGTTCAAACTCATGACGCTTATCGATACGCTCATCGGTCAATACGATGCGTACACCTGAGTTCAAAAACGACAGCTCACGTAAACGCTTGGCTAAAATATCATATTCGAAGATAGTGCCAGTAAATACGTCATTACTAGGGTAAAAGCGGATTTGAGTACCGGTCTTATCCGTTGCTTCCATTTGCTGAATGTCAGCATCAGGCACACCATCGGTATACGTCTGATGGTAGTGATAGCCTTCACGCCAGATATTCATTTCCAGCTTTTTAGATAGGGCGTTAACGACCGAAACGCCGACACCATGCAGACCGCCTGAGACTTTATAGCTGTTATCATCGAACTTACCGCCTGCATGCAGGACAGTCATAATAACCTGCGCCGCTGACACACCCTCTTCTGGATGGATATCGACAGGGACACCGCGACCATTATCCATGACGCTGACCGATTCATCTTCGTGAATGACGATATCGATCTGATCACAATGACCGGCCAATGCTTCATCGATAGAGTTATCAACTACCTCAAAGACCATATGATGCAAGCCAGTGCCGTCATCGGTATCACCGATATACATCCCAGGACGCACGCGCACGGCTTCTAAACCGCGTAAGACACGGATATCTTTGGAGCTATAATCAGAAGGTAAACTCTCAGGAACGGCGGCAGGGACAATCGTGTCAACGACAGTATCTGACACCATAGCATCTGGAACTGTCGTAGCGGCTGTCAATTGCTCGTAATCGGTAGGTAATGAATCACTCATGTGCATTCCTTAATCTAGCCATCATCAGCCCATCACGGGCGCACCATTACGGTGACGCCTCACGATGTTATCTTAGACTTAACATTTATAGTCAAAGTCTTTCATGCGTATTAGTAGCTAAATAGCGTTAGCTACAACTTCGTGGCGTGTCTTTAAAGACATAAAATTAGCGCTCAGTTTTTTAATACTAGCTTCTGTTTTTTTGAACATTATTGAAGCCAAGTAAAATAAATAAAACACATATTTATCAGCCACTTAGAATTTTATAGATAATAAAAAAACTCTATATCACGCCATAAGATAACTTGCTGAGAATAGGACAAAAATAAAGCCCCATTTTAGCATTTTTTCCCTTCTAAGTCACTGTTTACTGGCAGTTTTATCACTATTCGTCAAGTATTTTAGGATAGTGAAAATTATGCTGGAGTAAGGATGGAATTTATAGGTCAAATGCAGAGTTGACGACAAAGCAAGGAGGCAATGATATTAAAAATAATTGCTATTGGGCAGATGAGATTTGACCTTGTTTCACATGAAACATATTAGGTTCTGACCAGAATTTATTGACTAGCGGCACGATATCCTCGGTCAAACTGGTCATAAATACCTGACAGGGCAGCTGTGCTAGCGTTGACAATAAAATCTCAATCGCCCTATCATCCAGCTCTGCGGTGATATCATCTAACAGTACCACGGGTGTCACTCTCGATTTAAAATCATTATTAGAGGTATCAGCACCTTTTTCAGTATTAAGTAGCAGCGGCAACTGTGATAAGCGCAATGCGGTAATCAATAGTTTCTTTTCACCACGCGACAACACATTAGCGGCCTGCTCTTTTAAAACGGGTAATTTCGTGTGCACATCGCCTTCTACTGTCGTGCTTTTAGTTAGCTGCCCTTCATGCATGGCTAGCGGCTCGCTAGAGCGCCAATGGACATGGATATCAGCACGGTGGTTACCGATGCGGGTATAGCCCAGCTGCAAATCCTGCTCTAAACGCTCATTAAGCTGCACATCGAGCGCAACATTGGTGTCGTAACCGGCGCTATAGCTCAAGCTTAATTGCTCCGCATAAGTAGGCAATAACTGAGCAATGCTTTGAGCAAAGTAAGGCTGCCATTCGCTAAATATTCGTTCTCGATAGTGATGGATAAGTGCCGCATGATTGCTCAGACCTTTGTCCCATGCTTTTAGCTCAGCGAGTTGAACGTGGGTCAAATGACGCGATTTTTTTAGCAAACTATTACGCTGTTTTAACAGGCGTTGATAAGCCACCCACTGCGGATGAAAGCCTTGTTTCATGTGAAACACTAACCAATCTAACAGCTGCCGACGACTGGCACTGCCCTGCTCTAACATGTCCATCGTCGAGGGATCTATCAATAGTGTGGGTAGCTGCTCCGTTAAGATGCTTTGATTGTAGACCGTGGTTTGATTAAGACGTAGTATCGTCGTCGCATCGGCTTGCTTTTGAATCGCTAAAGTACTGCTGTCACTGAGCTTAGCATGTACCGTCGCGTTGTCTTGATGATGCTGAATATAGCGTTTGGGCTGGTGATGACGAAAGCTCTTGCCTCTTGATAACAAGAATATGGCTTCTAATAGCGAGGTTTTGCCACTACCATTTGCGCCGATAATGACGTTGCAAGCAGTGGCAGGTAGATTGACTTGGCTGAGGTTACGTAGGTGTGAGATTTGTAGACGTTCAATCATAATGTCGACAGCCGCCTATTTTCGCCACCTACAATTTAGCAGGCAAAAGTTTAATTAATTATAGATTTTTCGAGGTTGCAGATGTTAGTTTTGAATGTAAAAACGGTCTTTAAAACAACGCTATAAAGATAGCGACACCGTCTAACAGGACAAGTGCCACGGTCTAACTGTACAGCTTTCTACGAAACTAAAAGCACTATATACGCATTGGCATAATGACATATTGATGGAATTCATCATTCAGCTGATTCACTAGCACTGAGGCGTTAGATTGGCTCATATGCATTTGCAAATCACCTTGGATGACACCTAGCACATCTTGCAGATAGGCAGCATTAAAGGACAGCTCCATCGGCTCTCCTTGATACTTAGCTTGTATCATCTCAACTGCTTCATCTTGCTCAGCGTTATTAGCGCGTACTTCTACCATACCGTCGCTGGCAAAATTAAACACCACGCCACGTGATTTTTCGTTACTCAAAATCGCGACACGGCGTAGCACATCCGTCATTTTCTCTTGATTAAACAGGGCCAATTTATCGGTATTGCTTGGCATGACACGGCGATAGTCAGGGAACTTACCGTCGATCAGACGCGCGGTAAAGGTAACCATTAGATTATCACTCACCTGCCCTGCACTATCCACCTCACCGAATGGCAAGCTTACTTGCAAAAACTCGCGACCGAAACTTAGCGTTACTGCGTTATCTTGATCACCTAGCATTTTACCAAGCTCAGAGGCCAAACGCTCAAGCTCAATGACTGCTTTGCGCGGCAGGATGGCTTGCATGTTCAGATCTGCACTCACATCAATAACACTACGCGCCAATGCCAGTCTATGTCCGTCAGTCGCAACGGTGGTTAGCTGCTGCTGTGAAACATCGAACAGCATACCAGTTAAATAATAACGGACATCTTGAATCGCCATGGCAAACTGGGTTTTATGAATCAAATCAGTAAGACGGCTACGGCTGATGGTCAATGGTGTGATATTTTCAGGATTGCCCAAGCTTGGATAATCTTCGCTAGGCAATGTACCCAAGGTAAAACGGCTCTTACCACTGGTCAGCAAACAGCGCTCGTTCTCTTGCGTGGCAAGACTGACTTGTGCTTGTGCTGGTAAAGATTTGCAGATATCTCTCAGCTTGGTCGCAGGTAAAGTGGTTGTACCTGCTTCCACGCAAGCACCAGCAGGCAATTTCAACGTCGATGTCAGCTCTACCTCTAAATCAGAAGCGGTCAAAATAAGCGCTGACTCAGACAACTGTAGCTTGATATTACCCAAGATAACCATATTGTGGCGTTTGTCAGCGGCTTTGGCGATCAGGTTAATAGCCTTTAGTAACGACTCTCGATTAATCGATAATTGCATGCTTGGTTACTCTTATTTGAATGATTTTTTTATATAAATGTAAAATAATGACTCAATAATACCTTGTCTACTGACGATAATCCATAAGGTATCTGTCTGTTGACACTCGCAATATTATAAACCATATCAGCAGACTAAAATATAGTGTAACCACAGCCTAAAAATAGTGCAGCCACACCCTAAATTTAGTGACTGCATATGCTTTTAACCTGCTTGTAACATCAGCGCGAGTGTCTTGTAATCCTTGTCGAACGCAGGATCGGCGGCGCGCAGCTCATTAACTTTATCACAAGCATGCATCACCGTCGTATGATCACGACCGCCAAAAGACTGTCCAATCTCCGGAAAGCTATCGCTGGTCAATTCACGTGATAATGCCATGGCTATTTGGCGTGGTCTAGCAATACTACGCGTGCGCTTACGCCCCATCATATCCTTGATAGTCACATCATAGTACTCAGCGACCACTTTACGAATATTATCCATATTCACGGCTTGGACACGCATTGCGACGATGTCTTTCAACGCATATTGCACCATTTCGAGAGTAATCTGTGCACCCGTCAAATTGGCATTAGCAAATACTTGATTTAGAGCACCTTCTAAACGCCGAACATTTGAAACAACATTTTGAGCGATGAATAATGCACATTCCTTAGGCAGTGTCATGCCATGTGATGCCGCTTTTTTCTGCAATATTTGTACTCGTGTATCAATCTCAGGCGGATCAACAGCCACCGTCAAACCCCAAGAAAAACGGGATCTAAAACGTTCATCAAACTCAGTCATTTGCGAGGGATGACGATCTGATGCCAAAATCAGTTGCTTGTCACCACTGGTAAAATCTGCAAATAGCGTTAAAAACTCATTACTACTTTTAGTCTTTCCTGCTAAGACATGAATATCATCTACAATCAATAAATCTACTTTTTTTATTTTCTTTTTAAAATCTTCTATTTTATTATTTCTTAATGAATAAACCAATTGATTAATAAATTTTTCAGAAGTGAAATAATAAAAACTTTGATTATTTTTTAAATAGCGATGTGCTACCGAATGCATTAAATGCGTTTTTCCCAATCCTGAAGGGCCATATATAAATAAAGGATTATGACGGTTTTTTGACTGGCGTTTACCAAGCTCATAACAAGCCTTATACGCCAGATTATTAGACTTACCAGTAACAAAAGTCTCAAAGGTAAAGTCAGGGTTTAGATAGCTCAAAGATTTGGCATCAGCAGAGTCTACTAAGGCAGCGTGACGCATGTTGGCATCGATATCTGCACGCGCATTATTCTGATGTATAGATTCAAATTTGTGTTCGGCAGGGGTAGGGGAGGGTTTGTCCTCTTCAAATAGCGAACCTGATTGTGACTGATTATTTTCGTCTGACTCTCGACCCGCATTGTCGACCCGCACGATCACTTCTTCGATAACACCTTGACTATGCTTAGCCACCAGTTGCTGGATATCTTGCAGATGGTTTTTTTTGATATACGTCACAAAATAATCGTTAGGCGCAAGAATGATCAGCGTTTGTGCTTCTTGATGAGCTGACAAAGGTCTTAACCACATAGTAAATACATTATCTTTGACGTTATAACGTAGGTCGTTTAGACATTTATCCCAAATAGTTGCTGTATCTATCATGAAAAACAATAACCCCATAATCCGAAATAATAAAGGTGCCTAAACGGCATAATTGGTCGACCAGCATCCGATATTGTCGCTGAGTGCTATCTCAAAAAAACCATTAGAGAATACGCCAAAATCATATATCAAGCAGGGGGCTAATCTAACACAAATACCCTGTGGATAACATCCTGTTTTTTGTGGATAAGACTGTGGATAGTTTTGTGGATAAGTCAATAACCCAAGTTATCCATATTTCACCCACAGGTTATCCACAGGTTTACCCATAGCCTAGTATTTTGATAATAAAGGATAAATAAGACTTAACCCCAGATAATCGTGCTCCCAATAACAACAATACTTATATATATTAATCATTAATTATTATAGAGCACGACGATTTCTGTGGATAACTTTATGAAATTAAAACTGAGATCAGCCAGTCAGTAACTAATAAATTAATGGAATTCTGCAGTCAGTTGAAAGAATTTAATCATTACGTTGACAACAAAAAATTAGTTTATTGACCAAAATACAATGCAATGGTATAATCCTCCGTTATTACGAATTTAGTCCATTATTTTGATAGGTGAGTTATGAAACGTACATTCCAACCAAGCGTGATCAAGCGTAAACGTACTCACGGTTTCCGTGCTCGTATGGCAACTAAAAAAGGCCGTCAGGTCTTAGCTCGTCGCCGCGCTAAAGGACGTCATCGTCTTACTGTATAATCACTAGATAACGATAAGCATGGCTAATAGTGCTTGTTGTGTTTCTATTGTTTATAGATTGCGATAGTCAATCATCACAACTGACACGTAGCCGTATATCAAAAGCGCCCAAATAGGCGCTTTTTTTGTCTCTATATTTTATGGTTATTTCTGATATTGTCACCAGCTCTTATACTAGGTTGTACTATGTCCACTACTGTCCCAGCTACATCGACTGCCCGCTTCACCAAAGCGCAACGCCTGCTAACGCCTGCGGCTTTCCGTGAAGTATTTGACGCCCCTGAGCGTAAGCTACACCAAAGCCATCTCATGGCTTTTGTACGCACCAATACGCATGAGCAGCCGCGAGTCGGTATGGCGATTACCAAGCGTAAAGTACCTACTGCGGTCGCTCGAAATCTAATAAAACGTCAAATACGTGAGCAGTTTCGTGTAAAGTCCTCAATGTTAGAAAATAAAGATATTGTTTTTATTGTCAAAAAATCAATTAAAAGATTAGATAACAAAGAATTAAAAAATGAAATAATTAATATTTTTAAAAAAATAGAAAAAAAATAAAATGAATTTAATTCATAAAAAAATAAAATTTTTATTATATCGTTTTTTTTATTACACTATTGTCATTTATCAGAAAATCATAAGTCCAATCATCCCTGCCCGTTGTCGCTATTATCCAACCTGTTCTAATTATGGCAAACAAGCTTTAGCGTGGTATGGAGTGCGAAGAGGTAGTTGGCTGTTGTTAAAGCGCATTGGGCGCTGTCACCCATTAGGTGGCCATGGTATTGATTTTGTGCCTCTGCCCTTAGCGGCTTATAATTACCAGTATTTGCCCTCTACTAAGTTGGGCAACGCCAAAAACTCTGGCTTTGGGGTGTATCGAGACGATAAGAGTTATGTGAGCCGCTTAAACTATTTGCTGAAGACCACATAGAATAGGTGCTCGACTGGCTGTTTTGTTAGGTCTTCAGAGTTACCCACAAGTTATCCACACTCTTGGTATCATTCGAGGTGGATTTTTAGTAAAATGATGCACATTTTATGTAAATGACTGCCAATACTGTTGTCATGGCGATAATAGATAACGGTGCTTTGTGTTCATGACACATGCCCTAATTTTTCATTCCCTAATTTTTTAATCTAGGAAAGGTTTATGCAAAAGATATTTCGGGTGATGATCATCATTGCGATGCTAATCACCGCTTATCTGCTGATTTTGGCATGGCGAGATGATTATGCCGATGCACCAGCTGTAGACACGGTACCAGAAGCTGCAACGTCAGTAGGTGCTGACATTCCATCTACGACTGGCGCAGCAGGTGATATTCCGGTACAGACACTACCTGTGGATAACGCGACTGCTGTTAACGGCACTGTGACGGCTACTCCGGCGAAAGATGCTGGTTTGATTACAGTCACTACCGATCGCTATGATATAAAAATCAATCCAGAAGGCGGTGATATCGTTTATGCTGCTCTCAAGCAGTATGACGCGACGCTCGATAGCGAGACGCCTTTTGTACTATTAGAAAATAATAGCAATCGCGTTTACGTGGCTCAGTCTGGTCTGATTGGTCAAGACGGTATTGATACCGCAGAAGGTCGTGCCAATTATAGCCATACTGCTAATAACTATGTAATGGAAAAAGGGCAACAAACGTTGTCTGTACCGCTTACTTATAAAAAAGATGGCGTGACGATTACCAAGACCTTTACCTTTACGCAAGACAAATATCCGATTGATATCAGTTATCAAATTCAAAATGCCTCTGCCGCAGCGTGGCAAGGACAGATGTTTGCGCAGTTAAAACGTGATGATAGTAAAGATCCTGGGATGTCTGATAAAGGCGCGCTAAGCATGGCGACGTATTTGGGCGGCGCTTGGGGCACACCTGATGATCCTTATAATAAGTTGAAGTTCGGTAACTTTAGTGATGGTGAGTTAACGACAACCAGTGATAAAGGCTGGGTCGGCATCGTGCAGCATTATTTTGTCTCTGCATGGACGCCTGAAAATTTCACGGGTAAGTTCTTCAGTCGTGAAACTGCTGATGAGTATTTTATCGGCTTTAACAGTCAGCCAGTTAGTGTTGCACCGAACAAGCAAGTCACACTAAATGCAACGTTATATGCTGGGCCGAAAGTACAGTCTGAGCTTAAAGACGTGGCAGTTGGCTTGAACAAAACGGTCGATTATGGTCTGTTATGGCCAATATCGAAGATCTTGTTTGCTATCTTGGACGGCATTCATAAGGTAATCGGCAACTGGGGTTGGTCAATTATTGTACTGACTATCTTGGTTAAAATTGCTCTCATGTGGTTCTCAAACAAGAGCTACTACTCAATGGCGAAGATGCGTGCCATTGCACCGCGACTTAAAGTGCTCAAAGAAGAGCATGGCGATGATCGCATGAAGATGTCGCAAGAAATGATGGCGATCTATAAAGAAGAGAAAGTCAATCCGATGGCGGGTTGTCTACCTATCTTGATGCAAATGCCGATTTTCTTAGCACTATATTGGGTACTGGTTGAAAGTGTTGAGTTGCGTCATGCCCCGTGGATCCTATGGATTCAAGATCTATCAGCGATGGATCCATGGTTTATTTTGCCATTGCTAATGGGCGCGTCGATGTTTGTACAGCAACAGCTAAATCCGCAGCCTGCTGACCCAATGCAAGCAAAGGTAATGAAATTCTTACCGATTATCTTTACTGCATTCATGCTGTTCTTCCCAGCGGGTCTGGTTTTGTACTGGACAGTGAACAACTTGTTTAGTATGACTCAGCAATATATCGTTAATAAGAAAGTTGACGAAGAGCAAAAGCGACGTACGGTTAAAGTGCTCGACTAATCGACAAGTAGTTAGCTCTATAATAAAAAACCATCGCATAAGCGGTGGTTTTTTTATACGTCAAACCTAGTATTTGCTTATATTGGTACGTGCTAAAAAGTGCAAAATACTGCTATGTAAAGATTGCTTTGTCAGCATGCTTTTAGCCGTCTATAATGGAGTTTTTATCTATTGAGAGTAAGCGTGAATTCTGTCGAAGTGACGTTAGCACTTGGTTCATCTGAAAAGCCTGATTCCTCTAAAAATCATAAGTCATCTGGATTGGCCACCATTGCCGCAATTGCCACACCGCTTGGGCGCGGTGGTGTTGGGGTTATTCGTCTGTCAGGTGCGCGTGCTTATGACATTGCCTGTCAGCTCACTGGTAAGGCTGTTTTTGTTCCGCGTATGGCCAGCTTTTGCCGTTTTTATCAAGAGGATGGCACGACCATTGATGAAGGCTTAGTGTTGTACTTTAAGGGGCCGCACTCATTTACTGGTGAAGATGTGATTGAGCTGCAAGGACATGGCGGCATGATTTTGCAAAATCAGCTGCTAGCACGGGTGTTTGAATTGGGCGCAAAACAAGCCAGTGCAGGGGAGTTTTCTTACCGCGCTTTTGACAACGATAAGCTGGATTTGGTACAGGCAGAGGCTATCGCTGATGCGATTGATGCGACCAGTGCTGCCGCTGCCAGTAGTGCTATACGCTCGCTAAGTGGTGAGTTTTCACAAAAAATTAATGAATTGCTTGAGCAGCTTATTCATCTGCGTTTACATGTTGAAGCCGCCATTGATTTCCCCGATGAAGAAGATGTTGATTTTTTATCTGATGGCGTTATACAAACCAATCTTGAGAACACGCAACAAAAGATACAGCAAGTACTGTCGACCGCAAAACAAGGTCAGCTATTACGCGATGGTATTCACGTGGTATTGGCAGGCAGACCAAATGCTGGCAAATCGAGCTTGCTGAACCGTCTAGCAGGACAAGAGCGCGCTATCGTCACTGATGTCGCAGGTACGACACGCGATACGCTACAAGAGACCGTGGTACTGAATGGCTTGACGCTGCACCTAACCGATACAGCTGGCCTACGTGAGACGGAAGACACCGTAGAGCGTATTGGCATTGAGCGCGCGCGTACCGCTATTACGCAGGCTGATATGCTGATGATGGTCTATGATGTGACTCGCGACCTTGAAGAAGAAAGTACGCCACTACAGCTGGCTGAGCAGTTATTTGGCAAACTACCAGAGGCTAAGCGATTATTGATTATTGCCAATAAAAGCGACTTACTAAACGGTTTGAGTGACGAGGATGCCATGTCCGCTTCACAGATTGAAATTAAGAATCGTGGTTACGAACAAGTCAATGTTTCATGTGAAACAGGCGCTGGTATCGATGCATTGGTCGAAGCGTTGTGTGCTAAAGTGGGTTTCCATCCGCCCGAAAACAGTCTCATTGCCCGTACGCGGCATTTAGATGCACTCAGACGCACAGCAGACTATTTGGCAGAAGCACACGAACAATTAACCGTCTTTCAGGCAGGTGAGTTGGTGGCTGAAAGCTTACGTCAAGCTCAGCAAAGCTTGGCTGAGATTACTGGTGAGTTCAGTGCCGATGATCTACTGGGTAAAATTTTTGGCAGCTTTTGTATTGGCAAGTAGCTTTTTTAAGCCAGCATAATCAATGGCTTTGTTGAGCTGCGCTTGAATAAAACTTTGATGTTGCCGCCTTTAATATTAAGACAAGGAAAGTAGTATGCATTGCCCGTATTGTAATGCGTCAGAGACCAAGGTAATTGATTCGCGGCTAGCGGCAGAAGGTGCGCAAGTCCGTCGCCGCCGTTCCTGTAATAGTTGCCAAGAGCGTTTTACCACGTTTGAGATGGTAGAAGTAGTGATGCCAAGAATTATCAAATCAAGCGGTAAAATTGAGCCTTATGATAACGAAAAGCTGCGCCGCTCTATACTATTGCCGCTACAGAAGCGTCCCATCACCATTGATGAGCAGGAGGCAATGATTAGCCGGATAGAGAAGCGCGTACGGCAAATGGGTGAGCGTGAAATTAGCAGCAAGGTCTTGGGCGAGATTATCATGAGCGAGCTTAAAACGCTTGATGATGTCGCTTATGTACGCTTTGCTAGTGTTTACCGTGACTTTCAAGACATCGATGCTTTTCATCAAGAAATCGCTAACATCCGCCCCACCGAAAAAACTGACGATAACGTTAAGTAGGGTCTGTTGAACATTCAAATATTAGGACTGCTGATCGCTATAATCGCATCAAACTTTTTATCAAATCAGGCGTAAACCGACGATAATGTCTAGACCTTAGCTAGGTTTACAACAACGTTTGGGGTGATTTTAGCCACTGCCAGTACCACATTTGAATATTCAACAGACCCTAGTCTTTATTAGCTACTTTCTTATTAAGTGTGACCTCTTTATGACGCTCTCAAATCACCAACTTTCAAACCATGAACAAAATGCTCAAGACCAGTATTTTATGATGCTTGCTATCGAGCAGGGTAAGCGAGGTCTCTATACTGCGAGGCCCAATCCAGCGGTAGGATGCGTCATTGTTCAGGCAGAGTCTATTGTCGGTCAAGGCTTTCATCCGAAAGCAGGGGAGCCACATGCCGAGGTGTTTGCCCTGAAAGAAGCAGGTACGCGAGCAGTAGGGGCAACTGCTTATGTAACCTTGGAGCCCTGTAGTCATACAGGACGTACGCCACCTTGTGCGCTTGCGCTGATTGCTGCGGACGTTAAGCGAGTGGTGATTACAGGTCTAGATCCCAATCCACAAGTCGCTGGACGCGGTGTACGTTTACTAGAAGAGGCAGGTATTGACGTCACTATTGGTGTATTAACGCAGCAAGCAGAGGCCTTAAATCGCGGATTTTTGAAAGCAATGCGCACTCAGATGCCTTATGTTCGCCTTAAGATTGCCACCAGTCTTGACGGTCGTACCGCGATGGCGACAGGGGAGTCAAAGTGGATTACAGGTGCCGCTGCCCGCGAGGATGTGCAAAATCTGCGAGCCCGTAGTGGGGCGATTATCACGGGTAGCGAAACCGTTATCGCTGATAATCCTCAATTAAATGTACGCTCAACTCAATTGGGCGTACTATCTGAGCAAGTTCCCGCTCCCAAAGTTGTCGTACTTGATAGGCGTCAGCGCTTAGCGCACAGCTTACAGTCTGATTATCATTTATGCCGCCGTCCTGAAACACTATATTGGCATGAAGATAACTTAATGGCATTATTAAGGAATTTAGTCAGCGAGTATCAGTGTTATGAAGTATTGGTTGAAGCTGGTGCGAGCGTGGCAGGCAGCTTTCTAGCCCAGCAGCTGGTCGACGAGCTTATTGTTTATCAAGCGCCTTGTTTGTTGGGAGCACAGGCTCGCCCAATGGTTGACTTTAATCCACTATCGTTGGCGCAGCAGCTGCGTTTTGATATCGATAGTTATGAAAAAATTGGCGCTGATCTAAAACTGACCTTATTGCCTTTATAACTCGGTTATCCATCACTGGTCTGCTCACAATATGCGTTAGATGTGTGCGGAATGTGGATAAATTAGTAAATCTATTAATGGTTTCACATGGAACTGTGCATAACTTTGTTTCACATGAAACAGAAAAGTCTGTTTTTATGAATAATATTAATATATATGTATAAAAATCAATGGTTTATGGTTTATTATGAAAGTTTTTAGGTTTTTACGCCGATCATGACTTTCTGTGGATAACTTGGTAAAAATATAGGTTTTTAATAGAATACGGGTTGATTTACTATGACTTATCCACAACTTATCCCCTATTACGCTCAAAACAGGTGTGTTTCACTTAAAAGCTGTGTGTTTCACTCAAAAGTTAAGGCAAGCAAACGCTGCCATCAATATTGATAAATGCCAATACGTTGTCTATGACGACAATATAATAATGAGATGAGGTTGATATGTTTACCGGAATTATAGAAAGTGTCGGAAAGGTTAAATCCATGCAGCCTACGGGTGGTGATATACGCTTGACGATAGAGTCTGATGGTTTAGATTTCAGTGATGTGAAACTGGGTGACTCTATTGCTTCTAATGGTATTTGTTTGACGGTTGTGGATTTTGGCAGCAATCATTACTCGGTTGATGTCTCACGTGAAACAATTGCGCATACAGCGTTAGAAGATCTAAAGCCAGGTCATATCGTTAATTTAGAGAAGGCGATGTTGCCAACCACACGTTTTGGCGGCCACATTGTCGCAGGTCATGTGGATGGTGTCGGCGTCGTGCGTAAGTTGCAAAAAGACGCGCGTTCTATCTATATTGAGATCGAGATACCGCAAGCGTTGGCGCATTATACAGCGACCAAAGGTTCTATTACCCTTGATGGCATTAGCCTCACCACGAACTTGGTACGCGATAATATCGTCTCGTTAAATATCATCCCGCACACCGCACAAGTTACCAATATTGCTCAGCATTGGCTGGTGGGTGATAAGGTTAATGTTGAAGTGGATATCGTCGCGCGCTATTTGGAGCGGCTATTAACCAAATCACAAACTGACAGTAAGTCAGCGCAAAATACACCAAGTAATATCACTGAGACTTTCTTGGCTGATAATGGCTTTATGAGATAGTAAGTAAAATGAGTAAGTAGGGTTTTTCAGCATATTCTTTATATTGACTAAGGCGTGCCCTCATTTTGATAATGATAAAAATGAGGGCACGCCTTAATTTTTAATAAGGCTCTGTAACACTGTTTGTAGCTTATTTTTATTGATAGGCTTGGTCAAAAATTCATCCATCCCTACGGCAAAGCAAGCGTCACGATCCTCTGTCGAATTATTTGCCGTCAACGCCACAATAGGAATATCACTTCCTTGCGCGCGAATGGCCTGAGTCGCTTGTAAGCCGTCCATAACCGGCATTCGGCAGTCCATCAAAATAAGAGCAATCTCTTTATGCTGCGCTTGCAATTGACTCAACGCCTGCTGACCATCTTCTGCGACCACCGTACGATAGCCAAGCTTGGTTAATATCTTACAAACTATTTTTTGATTGGTCGGACTGTCTTCTACCACTAAAATAAGCGGCGCTGCGATCGCATCGTTGACAGTATCTGTGATCACGTTATCTGTGATTGCGGTATCTGTAGTCGCGTTATCTGTCTCTGTCTCTGTTACTGGTGCGCCATTTTCTTTATTCACTTTTTGGATTGGTGCAAACGTCTGTCTGGCTGGAAGGGTTAAGCGCAGCAGCTCAGATAACAATAAAGCACTGTCTAAAGGTTTGGCCAAAAAACCATCACATTGATCTAACAGTACAGAGGAGATACGGCGCTCAGGCTTCATGCTCAGCAGTATTTTAGGCATCGAGATAGTGGCCAGTAACTGGCTTAAGGCCTTACGCCGGTTATGACTGATTGTTTTAAGGTCACCTTCTACTGGCTTGGGCAATACAGTAGCGTTGCTCTCATAATATTCATAATCTAGTAGCAGAATGGGTGCCAGTGTTTGCGCATTCTCGGAGAGCTGTTCCGTTAACTGCCTAATGGTCGCACTATTGATCGAGGTATGAATAGTGGCTGGTATGGATAGATAGTCGCACAAACGTTGCAGATGTTCCGCACCCAGCGTTTGATTCATCACTGCAACCAGATGAATGTGAGTCAACTGTTCATGAAAACGATAGACTGGCTGATAGTTTGGACGATGACAAGGCAGGTATAGATCAATGCTGATACCTTCATCGGCGGTGCTATTTGACTCAATAAAGCCGCCCAATAATTGTGCAAAGCTATTCGCCGTATTGAGTTCTAAAATTGCTTCAATAGAAGGCTGCTGTACAGGATAGTTGGCTGGGTTGTTTGCTTGATTGATATAAGTAAAATGCTGCGTTTGCTGCTGCGATGGGTTACTCGTCCCAGTACTTTGTAGGCTAAACTTCACCCAGTTATGCGGATTTTCTGTTGTGCTGTCTTCGCGGATAGCCAGCGGCTCATTCTTGGTGGCTGATGGTAAAGGGTTGTCGGTCATTGCTTCAATCGTCAGAGAAACAGAGCCTGCAAGAGTGGATGTGATGGTACTGTCTAATAAATTTAGCAAAATTTGGCACAGGCGTTTGTGATCCGTATTGATATAACGCGGGCAGCTGGGGGCAAAAAAGTAATGCAGCTCGAGCCCTTGTCGCCGAGTATCATCTGTGACTAAGTCATTGACATGTTGTCCCAGTTTGTAGATATCGACAGACTCAATCCTAAGACGGGTTTTCTTGACGTCGAACTCTCCTACACCCAGCATGTCATTGAGACTTGCCAGCATAGAGTCGCTTGACCTCATTAGCGTCTGTAACACCGCATTCTGCTGCACAGAAAAAGTCTCGGGATTCAGGGTTTCAAGAGTGTCGATCATAGTCTCTAGTGGTCTATGCAACTCATGATATATAGCGGGTTTAAGCCCATTAAATTCGTCAATTTTTCCTTGCAGCTGTTGGTTTTGTTGTTGTAGATGCGCGTTCTGATGGATGATTTCATTGACATTATTAAGCAGCACCGTAAAGCCATGCACTTGTCCGTGCTCACCAAACCAAGGGGTAATATGCAATTGATAGGCTTGTTGATTCTCTAGACCGTGAACGTTTAGAGTACGGGTGACATACAAGTTAGAGAGTTTTTGTAGTAGTAGCTGAGTGGGTTCATCGTCAGCCGAGACAAAATCCGTCAACTGGTAGTTGGTATCGCTTTGAAATGGGGTGGCAAATACCTGCTCAAAACGTTGATTAAAAAAACTGATCTGACCGTGACGCATGATCATGACCATCGGCAGCGGTGCTTGCTCAACCAAACGCTCAAGACGATGTTGCAGGGTTTGTATACGTCGGTGGTTACTATGGAGTTGGTAACTGATACGACTGAGCGCATGACCTAGGCGCAAAAACTCAGCCGTAGAATTTTTGTTAATAAATGGTGGCGGCAGATAAGCGTCTTTCGCCTTACTACTTAAATTATCGGTATAAGCTATCAGCTGTTGCCAGTTACTTTGGCGATTTAACGTATAAAGTAACGCTATGATGAAGAACATGATCGCCGTCATTAGCGGTAGCCAATAGCGATAGGATATCCAGTCTATCTCAAATGGTTTGTGGCGTAATATGATATAGAGTTTGTGACCACTCTCAAGCTCAATGGTCCCTGTTAAATTACTAGAGTTGAGCGTATAGGCACCATAATTATTGCTATCAGAGGGCAGTGAAGTAAGGACATTAGGGAAGGTGACGGTGGTAAATGCACGCTCATTAGGACGGACATAGCGATGGATATGAGTCTGCCCAGATGGCATCATAAAAATAATCTGATAACTGACACCTGCAAAAGAAGGCTCAGCCAATATTTCTTGAATGTCAGAGTTTAGAGGTTCTGCGTGTTCAGTAACGGCATGCTGCAATGATTCAAACGTGTCTATACTCTGCTGCTGATGATGCGTGTTGAGGTCATCAAACTGCGCGAAGTAATACAGTGACAACATGGCCAGCAGTGTCACTGTATAAAAGAGTAGCAAACGCTGTAAAGACTGAAACTGTTGCATGAAAGCCTGACCCTGTATCGGAACGATAAAATACAATTATGATGCGTCTGTCACCAATCAGATAAATGCGCGACACTTGTTATGGGTCTGTTCTATAGTCGATTCAATTTAAAAGTAGTACAAGGTAACCGAGTGTAGATGTATATTTGATATTTCAAGCGAGGTTAACGCTATAATATTTTTATAGTGGAATGACTATATGTTGATAAGTCGCTTAGCTCAATTAATAAGTCGCTTGGCTCACTATAAATGATGACACGCCCTAGTGTTACTAGTGACAAACGAGAGATCATTGAATAAAAAATTCACTACGTGCCAATAATAAGTTCCCATAGTACAAAGACTTCCTATATATAAACCTCTTTATAAAAGGATGTTAAAAAGAGATCGTGACGGGCTTTATTGCTATTATAAAGATAAATGGGCTTATTAGTAACGCTGGATTGACACTATTACAATCATGGCACAACGTCGTAAACTCACCTATAATGGGCACATCAATCATATATTATAATGCATGACTATGAACACAATTGCTTCCGTCTCTGATCTG
This sequence comes from Psychrobacter sp. PAMC 21119, assembly GCF_000247495.1. Classification (NCBI taxonomy): domain Bacteria; kingdom Pseudomonadati; phylum Pseudomonadota; class Gammaproteobacteria; order Moraxellales; family Moraxellaceae; genus Psychrobacter; species Psychrobacter sp. PAMC 21119. The sequence continues at coordinate 37,946 of NZ_AHVZ01000009.1, forward strand.
TCTATGGATTCTACTAAACCTCAGCAAAACCCCATTCTTGGTGATCAGCAGGGTACCAGCCCGTTAAGGGTCATATTTGCCGGGACGCCTGAGTTTGCAGCGATTAGCCTAGAGGCTTTGATTCGCCAACAAGAATCTCTGAATATAGAGATTGTCGCGGTGTACACGCAGCCTGATCGCAAAGCAGGTCGCGGACAAAAGCTATCCGCTTCTGCTGTCAAGCAAGTGGCATTAGCCAATGATATTGCAGTCGAGCAACCGCTCACCTTTAAAAAATCTAGCACCGAAGGGTTGGCGGCGCGGCAAACCTTGCGTACTTATCAGCCAGACGTGATGATTGTCGCCGCTTATGGCTTGATATTGCCGATTGGTGTATTGGACACACCTACTTATGGTTGCCTAAATATTCACGCTTCATTATTACCACGCTGGCGCGGTGCTGCACCGATTCATCGTGCACTCTTGGCCGGAGATGATGAGACAGGCATTACTATTATGCAGATGGACAAAGGTCTTGATACGGGCGACATGCTTTATAAAGTCAGCGCTAGTATTGCGCCTACTGATACGGCCGCCAGTTTGCATGATAAGATGGCTGAGCTTGGTTCGACGGCCATTGGCACTGTGCTACAAGACTTGGTACATTACCAAAAACAGGCTGTATCTCAGGATGACAGCCAAGCCAACTATGCTGAAAAACTGGTCAAAACGGAAGGCGAAATCGACTGGTCGCAGCCTGCTGCCGCTATTGAACGCCAAATCCGAGGACTGACACCATGGCCGGGTGCTTATACTTTTTTGGCAGGGCAACGTGTCAAAGTATTGGCTAGCTTATCTGTGAATGCATCTCAGCAAACCAATGAGCCTGTTGGCACTGTTATCAGTGTCGGACGCAAAGCGATTTTAGTCGCTTGTGGCAAAGAGAGCGAAGCTGAATCATCAGCCACTACTTTAGCCATAACTCACTTACAGTTTGCCGGTGGTAAGCCGATGACTGCTGAGCAAATTTGCCATGGCAATCAGCTAAATGATGGCGATCAATTTACGACAGAATCAAAATAACTTTTACTTATATTTAACCTACTTGCACAAGACGCTATCGACAATACGTCAAGGAAATAAAATTTAATGAGACAAACCAGCACTGCGCCAAGAAACAACAAGCTCAAACCGTCAAGCAACCTTATCATGAATGGCAGTGTGCGCGTGCGCGTGATTCGTACTTTGCTCGCTATTCAAAACGGTCAGTCGCTCTCAAGCGTCCTTGATCCATTATTGAATAGTTTGCATGATGGTGACAAAGGCTTCGCCCATGCGCTATTGCTCACGACATTGCGTCAGTGGCATGCGCTGGCACGTTTGCTCGATACTTTAGCAGACAACCCTATCGATGAGGTTGAGGTGCGCACCACCATTCAAGTAGGCTTAGTACAGTTGCTCTATTTAGAAGTGGCTGATCATGCCGCGATTCATGAAACCGTTGAAGCTGCCAAAGAAATTGAGTTCGCTCATTCAACTGGTTTGGTGAATGCTATTTTGCGTAAAGTCGCTAAGAACCCAAGCAAATTCCGTAAGAAGTGCGATAAAAAGCATAGTCTACCGAATTGGCTCGCTTATCAGCTTAAGCAAGACTGGAGCGAGGAGTATGATGAGCTGACACAAGGCTTGCGCCAACCAGCCCCGATGTTTTTACGAGTAAATTCGGCGGTTACTTCGGTAGAGGATTATCAGCAAGCACTCGATGGGGCAGAAATTGATGCAGACATCGTTGAGCTAACGACTGGTTTTAAGATAGCGAATTCGTCAGAGTCTGCCACTGCTACAATGCTATCAACCAAAGGTCTCCGGCTGCATCAAAGCACTGCCGTTAACGCTTTGCCTGAGTTTGCTTTAGGGGTTGCCAGCGTTCAAGACATGCATGCCCAGTTAGCTGCACCAATTATTAATAAAGCATTGATGGCTAAGCTTAGCGCTGAAAATAACAGCGCTGAAAATAACAGTGCTAACGATACTGACAGCGACAGTGATGAAAGCAATAATAATGAGATACACATTCTAGATGCTTGCGCGGCACCTGGTGGCAAGCTGGCTCACTGGTTAGAACTTATAAGTTCTAAGAACGAGTCATCGTTGTTTCACGTGAAACAAGATAATGCTGAAACGTCGCCTGAAACAGCTAATATCAAGGTAACGGCTATCGATAACGAAGCACCACGTATCGAGCGTATTCGTGAGAATTTACAGCGCCTAAATCTGAGTCAGCATGATTTGCAGCAAGCAGATAACAGCATCGCACTCAACATCGTCTGTGCAGATGCGACCAGATGGCAGCATGGCAAGAATAAAAAAGCGGCTACCAATGAACCCGTATTTGATGCGATATTATTGGATTCTCCTTGTACCGCGACTGGCGTGATTCGTCGCCATCCTGATATCAGTATCCTGCGTACCGAAGAAGATATCGAGCAAACGGCGCTGTTGCAAGCAGACATCTTGCATAACTTATGGCCACAACTCAAAGCTGGTGGTTATCTGCTGTATGTGACATGTTCTATCTTAAAGCAAGAGAATGTCGAGCAAATGCAGGACTTTATCACTCATCATAATGATGCAGTAGCGATTGAGTTTACTGACGATTGCAGCTGGGGTATCGAACAAGCAATAGGTCGTCAGTGCTTACCGATTGATAGCGCGAGTGGTGATGGGTTTTATTATGCGTTGTTGATGAAGAGTTAAAGTAATGACTACTCAAGCTAAAAAAGTATTGGGTGATTTACGGCAGTCATACTTAATGTTAGAAAATGAAACGAATTATGAGAGTTTTAGAGTACTATGGGTTGCTGCTATTACTCTAGCGAGAGCAATTGGACATATATTAGATAAAGTTGACTCTCGACAATCTGAACTAATGAAAGTAACTGTCAGCAATAAATGGAAAAGTCTTAAAGAAAACAAAGAAGTAGCAGCCAATAAAATATTTTTTGAGTTCATTGAAGATGAAAGGAATAAAATTCTAAAAGAATATGAGTTTGGACTACTATCTTCCCCTATTGATTTATTTGTTGTAGATACTGACTCTATTCCTAGTAAATTTACGTTAGGTGATGGGATTTATATACCTTTACAAAATGGATTTTATGTTGGGACTGATTGTAGAGATGTTCTAGCTGAAGCCATTCAGTGGTGGGAAGAGTACATAAACGAGATAGATGCAGAAATAAAATAAATTCACTATTCAGTAGCTAGAAAAATTGACAGGACAAAACATGAAATACATAAGTACACGTGGTCAGACAGCGCCGATGGATTTTAGTGATGTGCTTTTGATGGGTCTTGCCCCAGATGGTGGTTTGATGTTGCCTGAGCATTATCCAAACATTGATAGCGCTGTACTCGATGAATGGCGTACGCTTAGCTATCCGCAGCTTGCGATGGCGATTATGCAGCGCTTTGCCACTGATATTCCTGTGGCTGATTTGCAAGACCTCATTGAGCGTACTTATACCGCGGAAGTATTTGGTAGTGAAGAGATTGTTCCTGTCCGCAAGATTGAAGACAATTTATATATTTTAGGACTATCAAATGGTCCTACATTGGCATTTAAAGATGTTGCCATGCAGTTTTTGGGCAATGCCTTTGAGTATGTGCTTAAGAAAAAAGACGCGCGTATTACTATTATTGGCGCGACTAGTGGTGACACGGGTAGTGCGGCAGAGTATGCGCTACGTGGTAAAGAGAATATCGAAGTCTTTATGCTGTCACCGCATGGCAAAATGAGTGAGTTCCAACGTGCACAGATGTATAGTTTGGCGGATGCTAATATCCATAATATCGCTATTGATGGTATGTTTGATGATTGCCAAGATATCGTCAAGGCATTGCAGCAAGATGCTGAGTTTAAAGCGGCTTATAACCTAGGCACGGTAAACTCTATCAACTGGGGTCGTATCCTAGCGCAAATCGTTTATTACTTTAAAGCCTATTTTGCAGTCACGACGAGCAACGATGAAAAAGTCAGCTTTAGCGTACCGTCAGGTAACTTCGGTAATATCTGTGCCGGTCACATCGCTCGTGAAATGGGACTGCCAATTGATCGTTTGATTGTCGCTACCAATGAAAACGATGTGCTAAATGACTTCTTTAACCAAGGTGCTTATCAGCCGCGCCCGACTGAAAAAACTTACATTACCTCAAGCCCATCGATGGATATCTCCAAAGCGTCCAACTTTGAGCGTTTTGTTTATTTGCTACTAGAAAAAGACAGCGCGCGCGTTCATGAGTTGTTTGAAGGGGTGAAATCTGGTCAAGGTTTTGACTTATCTGACTTGATGGATGCAGTCAACAGCCGTTACGGTTTTGCGGCTGGCAAGTCTACCCATAACGACCGCCTGCAAACCATAAAAACGCTTTATAAGCAGCATGGTGAGTTGGTTGATCCGCATACTGCTGACGGTATCAAGGTCGCTAAAGAATTGCAGCAAGAGGGCGAAATCATCGTTTGTGCAGAGACAGCATTACCCGTCAAATTTGCTGACACGATCGTTGAAGCGATTGGGCCAATAGACATCGCTCGCCCAGCGCATACCGAAGGCTTGGAGAGCTTACCACAGCACGTGGTGGTGCTAGATAACGACGCTAAGCAAGTAGCTGAGCAAATTCGCCAGCATGTCAGACCAAATCCAGCCTAAATCAACGCTGGACTTGTTATTAGCTTTGTTTAACTATTAAACAAGCGTCCATATAAAAGTTACGCCATTGTAATAAAGTGTTTATGATTGTGTTATGGTAGATATAATTGTAATATTGGAAACAGCGTCGGCGACTCATCATTTTGCTAGACGCTTTTTTAGCAATCACACCAGCCAATTACACTGAACAGCTGCCCTATAGGCGTTATGATAACCGTACTGTTAAGTCCTTGTATGCTCTTAATTGCTTGTCATTGATTTTAATAATGCTCAAGGATTAAGATTAAATAATGGGTCTAAATAGTATTAATTGTGGCGACAACAGCGGTACATATTGTGGATATAACAATGAAGATGAGCTTAAAAACGATAGCAAAAGCCCTGTTGATCACGACATTTAGTAGTGCAATGCTAATGACTACTGCCCACGCTAACAATCCAGCACCAACCATTAAAGCGGATGCGCCCAATCGCTATACGGTCAAAAAAGGCGACACATTGTGGGATATCTCAGGACGCTATCTAGACAGTCCATGGCGCTGGAAAGAAATTTGGGCGACCAATAAGCAAATCAAAAATCCCAACCTTATTTATCCCAACGATATTCTTATCTTATGTGTGATTCAAGGTAAGACTTTGATTGGTGTCGATACGGGTGAGGGCTGTGCTGGGATTGAAAAACAATTGACCGGTACTGCAGTTGCCACCTCGGTAACGGTCACGTCGACGGCGAATAGCATTCCACCTATTCCATGGTCTGCTATCCAGCATTGGCTAGATAAAACCATCATCGTTAATCCAGCAGATTTCAATACCACACCTTATATATTAGCATCTAAAAAAGGCAACTTAATCACGGCAAGCGGTGATAAAGTGTATGCCAAAGGCGTGCCGCTTATCGTTGGTCAGCGTTATGGTATCTACCGTGAAGGTGAGATGTATGTCGAGCCAAAGACTCAGAAAGTCATAGGTCTCGAAGTGACCCAAGTAGCGACTGGATTGGTTACTTCTACAGAAACCAATGGCGTTACCAGTTTGCAACTTACCGACAGCTACGGTAAAGAAGTGCGTGAAGGTGATCGCGTTTTTGTTGAGTTAAACAACTCTATCCCGCCTGTATTTTACCCAACGCCTGCAACGGTTAGCCGCGGCGGTATGATTGTCCGTGTCATGGACTCAATCAGTTCAGCGGCGAAGGGCAGTGTGGTCGCGATTAATTTGGGCAGCGCAGAGGGTGCCAAACCCGGCGATGTGTTGACTGTCTATCAAAAAGGGGCGTTGGTACGCGATACCAAAGATAATGATGCCTCTGTACGCTTGCCAAGTGAGCAGAGCGGTATGGTCATGGTGTTCAATACTTTTGACCATATCAGCTACGCTTATGTGCTTGATTCTGAGCTACCGCTCAATGTGGGTGATCAATTACTACCTCCCCCTTATCTATAAGCCAGACTTCTTGAGTCCGTTGAATCCGTAAATGCGAGTCAGACCATTATGACGGCAGTTTCTCCAGTGTTATCCGACGAGCAGCGCGCAATATTGGCGCTGTGGACCGAGGTGAATGCGTCATTATCGGCTTATCATAAACTTATTACTTCTTTTGGTGCGGCAGAGCTTGCTTGGCAAGCCAAAGCAGAAGCATGGCGTCAGTTGGGTATTCACCATACGCATCTTGCCCGCCATGAACAGCCAGAGCACACGCAAGCCAGTATCGATAAAATTCAGCAAGCGCTCAACGAGGGACGCTACGGTCTGCTATTTTCTGATCAGCCTGACTATCCTGCCCAACTCTTACAAATCTATGACCCACCGCCATTATTGTTTTATCGTGGTAATCATGCACGCCTGCATCAAGCACAAATAGCCGTCGTCGGCAGTCGAAAACCCACCGCCCATGCGCAAAAAATTACTTTCGATATGGCACAGTATTTGGCGCAAGCTGGTTATATCATCACCAGTGGTCTTGCCATGGGGGTCGATAAGCGTGCGCATTTGGGTGCGCTGGCTCAGACAGATACTGAGTATCAAGGTCGAACAATTGGAGTCATGGGTACAGGGATTGATGTCAATTATCCCAATCATCATGATAAGTTGTTTACTCAAATCATCGATCAAGATGGCTGTATTATCAGCGAGCTGTTACCACACACGCAGCCGCATAAGCATACTTTTCCACGCCGCAATCGCTTGGTGGCGGGTTTAAGCTTAGCCACTATTGTCACCGAAGCGACTATTCAAAGCGGCTCACTGATTACCGCGCGCCTAACCTCTGAGCAAGGCAAGCAAGTTTTTGCGATTCCCAGTCATATTGACAATAGCAATGCTGAAGGCTGTCACCATTTGATACGTGAAGGCGCGACGCTGATTTATCATCCGCAGCAAGTAATCGAGGATGTAAATGGTCAGCTGGATTATGACAATAATGGCTATCGACCAGCACAACAGACAGCCAAGGCCAATCATAAGCTATCGAATAGTCATCAACCTTCTCATGCCGCAGAGGCAGACTCTTTGGCAACGACGAGCCAATCGACACCGTCTAACATCAAATCCCCTAAAAGCGCTATCATCGTCCCAGAGCATTTAGCGCTGGTCTATGAGCAGCTTGATTGGCATGGACAAGATTTAGACGCGCTATTGGTCAGTACCAAGCTTACGCCACCGCAGCTGATAGGGCAGTTAATGGAGCTTGAGTTACTAGGCGTCATCAGCGTGCAAGGTGGGCGTTATTTACGCGTTTAAAGTCGTATTTTCTCTACTTTTATGTTTTTCTACTTATTAATTTTAAGTGATTGAATACGGTACAATTTCATAAATATAGTCAGTGAAAAGTAGTATCGAACCATCACGCACTGCTGATATCAGCTTTTCTTGCTTGCTGTGTGTGCCTGCGCAGACAGAGGCGACAAAAAATTGATATCAGCAATACCGTCGCGTTGTTAAGATATTTTGACTATATTTGAATTTGGCTCACTTAGTCAGCTTCTCTCCTATGTTATTATTAATGCTTAAACTCCTACCTTTTCGAAGCCTTCAAGCCATGAAAAAATCTGCATCCTTTACTACTGATTCTGTCGTTCAAGCTGCTACGTGGCTAAAAGAAGGGCAGTTGCTTGCGTATCCCACCGAAAGCGTTTGGGGTATCGGTTGTGATGCTTACGACGAGATAGCCGTTCAGCGCATTTTAAATATCAAACAGCGTCCACAAGCCAAAGGCATGATTGTCGTTACTGACAGTGCGGAGCGTTTAATGCCTTTACTAGAGCCTTTAGAAGACAGTCAGCGCCAACAAATTATCAAGAGTTGGCAGGCAGATAGCGACAATATAGAGCTGCAATGCAAGCAAGCGCATACTTGGTTGTTACCTATTCCGCAGGCTCTAACGACAGTGATACCTTCTTGGATAACCGGGCAGCATCAAACAGTGGCAGTTAGAGTTATTGCCCATCCTATGGTTCGTCAATTGTGCCAACAATTGGTCGACGTTCAAAACCCCTTTGGGCTATTGGTTTCTACAAGTTGTAATCCATCAGGGCAACTGCCTGCTACGACTTTCACTGATGCATATGGGTATTTTGGCGAGCAAATCAGCTACTTGCAGGCTGACACTCTAGGCTATACATTGCCTAGTCAAATTCGTGATGCAGCGACAGGATTAATTGTTCGCTAGACAAATTACAGTTATTTAAAGGTTGATATTTATATCTATTTCACTATTGACAGAAATAAAAGAATAGCGCAAGATAAGTTAATCTAATCGTATAAAAAATTAAGTGAATGGCTCTTATGAAACTAAATCCTGTGACCGAAAAATTTATCTTACATTGGGGTGAAATGGGTTCGCAGTGGGGCGTTAATCGCACCATGTCACAGATACATGCGTTATTGTTTATCATTGGCAAGCCACTAAATGCTGAAGAAATCACTGACACACTTGGCGTCGCGCGCTCTAACGTTTCAAACAGTATTAAAGAGTTGCAGCATTGGGGCTTGGTACAAAAGATTTCGATATTGGGTGACCGTCGTGACCACTTTACGACCAATACCGATGTTTGGGAGTTGGCACGTATTATTGTCGTTGAGCGTCAGAAGCGTGAGCTTGAGCCAACAGTGCAGTTTTTACAAGAACTTATGGACAGCCCTGAATTTGAACATGAAAATAATGAGGTAAAGTCACGTATCCGTGATACCCAAGAATTCGTTAGTACCTTAACTACATGGTCATCTGAGATGCTTAAGCTGCCCACAAGCATCCTCAAAAAAGTCCTCAAACTTGGCGCTAGTATTAAAAAGGTTTTGCGTTAATAGTAAGCTGTACGATTTAAAATAAAAATTTTGCGATATTATTTCTGTTTTGACAGAAATATATGTAATAAATATAAAGGCCAGCTAAGTTTAAGTGACACGAGCTTCAGGAAAAGTAGCAGCAAGAAACAACAACGACAAATGGATGTGTAAAATGACAGTCAATCAAACACACGCTAATAAAGAGCAAGCCATTAAAAAGGCTATCGCTGCAGTCGAGTGGCAAGACTTGCGCCAGTTAACGCGCGGTCAAATCGCTTATAACGTTATTTTGCCTTATCCATTTTTGTTGTTGTCTTGGTGGTTCGCCAGCCAATCTTGGTATGTCTTAGCATGCGGGGCTTCTTACTTATTTTTTGCTGCCGCATTTCGCCAAGCGCACGATGGTTATCATCATAGTTTAGGGACAGGTAAGCGTACGACCACCGCGATATTACTATTGCTTAGCGTGCTACTGATGACCAGTTTGCACAGCATTCGAGCCACGCACATGGCACATCATCGTGATCCGCTGGGCGATAGTGACATTGAAGGAAGTCTAGCAAAAGTGTCATGGTGGCAAGCACTGCTCGGCGGGATAACTTATCGGCTCGATATTTATCGTCAAGGACTGCGTCTAAGCAGCCGTCGCAATCAAAGCTTGGCTTGGCTAGAATTTGGCTTGATTGCTTTAGTTATCTTGGTTGCCTTCGTACTGACCGTATTTACTGTCGCTGTTCCTGCTCTGACCATGTTAGCGCAAGTATTGATATACCACATATTGACCATGATGTTGGCCAATGCTAGCGTTGGCATCATTGCTGTATGGGGTGTGCACCATGATTGTGATGAGACAATCGCTCGCACTGAGCGTAATTCTGTAGTCAACTTGCTGACCTTCAATTTACTCTATCACGTAGAGCACCATCTCTTTCCTGCTGTGCCATCCAATCATTTACCTGAGCTTGCTAAGCGTTTAGATGCAGCAGCACCACATCTGACTAAGGCACATGTATTGCCAAATATGGCGACTGTGATGGAATTTATAAATCATTATGCGAGTAAGTTAAAAGATAAAGATCAAAATAGTAATGATAGTGAATGTCCTATTCGTAAGCGTTTTGCTTAGTAGAATGGACAGGCATGTCAGCATTACTTACTTTAGAAGAAAATGTTGAATGCTTGAGCTAATCGACTGAAAAAATAGCTAAAAAACTGTCTCTAAGGATATCGTCATGGGTTCAGATTCTAACAAAGGTCATGAAAATTATTCAAAAGCAAATATCATAGCATCCTATTTATTTTTTGGTGGAGCTATTGGTGGCAGCTTAATAGGATTAATAATAGCTATATTTGTGGTTTCAGAAGCTATCTTGCAAAATGATGTCTGGCAGAATATCGGTAGGTCAATAGTGCTAGCTATATTAGCAGTACCCATCTGTGCATTCTTTGGTTTCATGATAGGTTTGATCCCTGCAACATTGACTGGTTGTTTAGTCGCGAGTTTGAAACTATACCGCAATCATAAAGGTTTATCGTATTCAGCTATCATCGGTACAATATCGACGGTTATCTGTACTTTTCTACTCATGGTTTTTAACGATATCCCTTTTTCATTTGCTGCTTGTATCTTTGCTACCTTGATTGGAAGTTCTAGTGGATATTTCACAGGGTTATTTGTCTTACCAAAGGCATGATTCACAGAGATAAGTTACATAATTAATCATCAATTATCCACAGTAACTTCATTAGCTTTGCCAACGCCGTATTTATACTCAATTCACGATGAATGTTAATGGGATAAATAGAATGAAAACTAATAATGAGTTAGGTACGTATCCTTATCTACAAGTTATTATTTCGTTTGCAGGGCTTGGTAGCATAGTTGGTGGATTGATTGCAGAGCTGGTTTTATTATTTATTTTTAGGGATGCGGATTTTGCGCAGATTGGTTATCAGCCATTGCTATATGTCGGTCTGCTTGGTTTTATTCCTGCTTTATTAACAGGCATTATTGTCGCTACTCAACAGATATGGCGCGGTGATCATAAGAGTCTACGCACGACATTTTTGATTGGGTTTATAACGTCAGCAGGTTATATGGGTGCAATCATCTTATATTTAGGCATCAGCTCCTTGATAGAGGTTGGCGTGCTACTGGCCTTTATGATTGGTATAGGACTATTTGGCGCTATCAATTCAGCCATCGCTGGCTGCATTGCTTTACCAAAAGCATGTAAAAGTCGTTTTGATATAAAAGTTAAAAAAGAAGACGATGACTATAGCGAATTAAGTTTTACTAAACGATAAGCGAAAAATATAAGGAATAGGACATGAATATTTTAATCAGTGGTGGCTCAGGATTTTTAGGTAGTGCCTTTAGCAATGAAATTATGTCGCGTTACCGTGCCCAAAATAAAGCGCTGCATATTACTTGGCTGACGCGTGATAGCAGCCAAGCACATCCGAATGATATCGAAATGATGACTTATGATGAGCTGGCGAGCTCGGATAAAAGCTTTGAGGTTATTTTAAACCTAGCAGGTGCAGGTATCGCTGACTCGCGCTGGAGCGATGAGCGCAAAGAGCAACTTATGGCGAGCCGTATTAAGCCTACTGAGTCCTTATTGGCATTTATTAAGCGCACCAGTATCAAACCTAAGCTATTAGTTAGTGGTTCAGCGATTGGTTGGTATGGCACGCAAGGTGACAAACCTCTTACCGAAAGCAGTGGTTTTGAGACTGATTTTGCTCATCGATTATGTAATGAATGGGAGCAGCTAGCATTGACAGCAACCGAATATAGCGTGCCCGTGGCTATTGTGCGTACAGGTGTAGTGATTCATCCTGATGGCGGGATGCTCGGTAAGTTATTAACCCCATTTAAAATGGGCGTCGGTGGACAATTGGGTAATGGCAAGCAAATCATGAGTTGGGTCAGCCGTGAGGACTGGGTAGGGGCAGCGATATTCATCATTGAGCAGCATCTTGCTGATGATGCGAGCAGTCAAACCACCCATGAAAATACCCTACAGACTACAAATGATACGACAGCGGTCGTGTATAACCTAACGGCACCCAATCCCGTGAACAATCATACTTTCACCAAAACACTGGGGTCATGGTTACACCGTCCGACATTTTTTACTTTGCCAAATTTCTTACTTAAGCTGATGTTTGGTGAGATGTCGACGCTACTCATAGATGGACAAAAGGTATTGCCGCAAGCACTACAGAGCGCAGGTTATGAGTTCCAGCAGCCAACGCTAAAGCAGGCGTTGGAAGGACAGAAGTAAACTTTCGAATACATTTGAGGAATAATTATGAACAAAAAAGCAGTCAGTTTAATTCTACTATCTACGCTGTCAGGTTCTATCACTACAGCTTGTAGCGATAATGCCGATGTAAAAACGCAAACGCCACAATCAGAATTAACAGCGGAACCAAAACCGGAACTGAAAATAGCGGCTACTGACTCAAAGGAAGGGTCGATTATACAAACTGATTCTAATGCAGAGGATAAGGCAGTCGTGATGAGTAGCGGCGAAAATGTTTTAGGGATAAAGCAGGCAGAGACTTTTCAAGCTATATATGCCTCAACTTGTATGCAGTATTTACTCAAGCTTGATGAGTTGCGAGGTAATCTCAAAGCTTTACCTAAATTTCCTACCGCACAAGCTTCTCAACTTTTAGCAGGTGAAACAGGTTCGGCTTGGCCAGTACCTGCTGATACCGGTAGTTATATATTGGCAATTCCTGATAACAAGAACCTTTGTGCTATTTATGCCAAAGAGTTAGATGCTCAATTGGCTAATCAACAATTTACTGAGGTTTATAGCAAACCCCCGTCACCTTTTATCGCCACTCAAATAGATAACACCACCAAACCAGTGGGAGGAGGTGTTAAAACAACTTTGTCATATAGTTGGAGTGCGCCTGATACACAGAGAAAGATGCTGTTTATGTTGACGATTGATGATTCTGCGACTACAGATGTCAAAGCGATGTATACGGCTTCGATAATGAGTGAATAGATGTTTCATGTGAAACATACCCAATTTGTTGTTTAAGATTTATGTTTCATGTGAAACAAAATGGAGGTGTGTATGAGTAGTATTGAGAGCAGTGCTACAGTTACTGTGATCAACTATCCAAAAGGGAAGGTAATAGGGATTTATGGATTATTAGGTGGTGCGATAGGTGGCTTAATTCTCATCTCATATATCATTGTGATAACTATAGTTAAAGAAAGTATTTCTGTAAACGATGCTCTCGACTTTCTTAAAATGTTAGCAGCTGGTGCGGTTTTTGGTTTTTTTCTGGGTTTGTTACCAGCATTTTTAACGGGTTATTGTGCATCTAAATTGGAGATATATTTCGATTCTATAATAAAGGTATTTCCACTATTTATAATTGGTTTTACGAGCACTTTTCTATGCATAGTTTGGTTTATGCTAGAGTCGGCTTCGATAGATTCTGTAATAGGAATTGTCTTGTTTTGCTGTATCGGTGGTGCAAGTGCAATAGTCACAGGTCTTATCGCATTACCTAAACATAAATAAAATTTATCCATATATTTCACTTTTGACAGAAATTAAATAAATAACACTAAATAACTAAATCAAGTGGTCGCGCCAGTAAGACAGCTACTGCTTATCACTAAGTAAGGAGAACATCATGCGTCATCCTTCGTTAGCCAATATTGAATGGCAAGATTTGCGTCAGCTCAAGCCCACTGAGACCGTTTACAATATCTTTTTATCGTTACCATTTTTATTATTGTCATGGTGGAGCGCGTGGCAGGGGTTTTGGCTACTTGCGCTGGCTGCGACGTTTTTCTTTTTTACTGCCGCACTTAGACAAGCCCATGATTGCTATCACCGCACTTTAGGTGTGAGCAAAGTCGCCACTGAGCTCATGCTGTTTCTTCTCAGTATCACGATGCTCTGTAGTACGCATGCTATTCGGCACACCCATCTCAATCATCACAGAGATCCGCTTGGAGACAGCGATGTCGAAGGTAACTGGGCACGCCTGCCTTGGTATCAGGCGATATTAGGCGGTGGTGTTTTTTCTATTATGATTCAGTGGTTTGGTTTGACGCATGGTAGCCGCCGCAATCGTATTCTCGTTGGCTTTGATATGCTGCTTATTTTCGCAGTAATTGCCGCTGCTTTTATCACGATGCATCCCGTATTGGTGTATCACGTATTGGTGATGATATTGGCCAATACGATGGTGGGGTTCTTTGCCGTATGGAGCGTCCATCATGGTTGTGATGAGGTGGTATATGCCCGCAGTGAGCGTCATCCCTTAATTAACCTACTGACTTTCAATTTACTTTACCACATTGAGCATCATCTGTTTCCAGCAGTACCAACCAATCATTTACCGAAGCTTGCCAAGCGTTTAGATGCTACCGCACCTCAGTGGACGCAGCAGCCAGTAATCGCTTTGTTGGCCCCAGCCAATCAGTATCCAGTAGTACACATGATTGAACATAGTGAACATGAACGAAAAATCTAATAGCCTCGATGCTGAGGTATCACTTATAAAGGAGTTCTAACATGATTATCCAAAATCATATCAACAGCTATCGAGAGCAAGCGAGTTTATCCATTACCATGTACTACGATGATGCGTGTGTGATATGCAGCACCGAGGCGCACAATATGAAAATGCGCCAGCCGGAGAAGATACACTTAGTTCCTGTAGAAGAGGGGCTTGATGCGTTAGTCGCCGCAGGATTTAGTCGCAATGATGCGATGACTTATATGTGTATGCAAGACAGCTACGGCAATTGGTACACGCACATGGATGCCGTGCGGCTGCTCTACAGGACGGGCGGCGTTAAATGGTCACCGTTGTTGTTTTTGCCAGTAGTCAAACAACTGGGTGACTTTGCTTATCCGTATGTCGCGCGCAATCGCTATAAAATTCCGAATTGGGTGACCAAATTGCTCTATGGCAAAGCGCTGATGCAGGCTTGTGAAAACGGCGTTTGCAAAATAGCACCAGATAAACGTTGAAGTGCTTTTACTGGCTACTATTTAATTTTATGGCAACAGCAGTCTAGAGGCAAAGCATATGAAGTTTTCGTGGAAAAAAGGAGGCTATGTTCAGAGCATTCAGCTTTTAACGTAAGATAGCATCCTCTTCATCTGATTAGATCTTACTATGTGGTTCTTTATCATTTTCACTCAGTTGCTAGCTGTTATGACCAGCGTTCTTCTCTGCTGGTTTGTAAAGCCAAAAACTACGTCTGCTAAAATCGCGCTGATAGCTGCTGTCTTTATTATTAATAATGTGGCTCTCATTTATGGTTTGACTGAGTTTTGGGGTGAGCGCTTTCATGTCTATTTGGTCGTTAGTATTTTGCAAGGTTTTATGCTTTATGCTGGTGTGATAACGGCTGCGGTAGCGCTACTCGTTTATCAGGTCATCAAGCGAAAATCTCGTCCAATACTCTTGCGCGCCTTTGCCGTCACGACTTATGTCGCCATTGTTAGCTTAGCGGTATTTAATGCTTACTCGCCCGTTGTACACCGTCTAACAGTCACTATAGATAAGCCACTGGATAAGCCAATGGATATCGCGCTTGTCTCTGATACGCATCTGGGTAGATGGTTTGGCAATCGACAGATAAAGAAAATGGTAAACCTTATCGATGCGCAACATCCTGATGTCGTGGTTATCGCTGGTGACATTATGAATGACAACACCGTTGCTTACGATAATACGAATATGCATGAGCAGCTATCAAAGCTAAAGGCACCGCTTGGCGTCTATGCAACTTTAGGCAATCACGATTATTTCGGTTATGACCAGCAGATCACACAGGCGGTGGAAGAGGCGGGCATCAAAGCCCTTGATAATGAGAGTGTGCTATTAAATGACTCGGTATGGCTGGTGGGTCGCTCAGACGATATCGATCGTACCAGACTGTCAGCTGAGGAGTTATTGACACAAGTACAGACAGACAAACCGGTGATATTTTTGGAGCATCGTCCTAGCGCGATGGATGAGGTCAGCGCCCTGCCAGTCGATTTGCATCTGTCTGGACATACCCATGGCGGGCAGATATTTCCACTAACGATATTGATGGATTGGTTGACACCGCTAAACTATGGCAGCAAAAAAATAGCCGATACGCAGTTTTTGGTGACCTCTGGTTATGGCATCGGTCCCGTACCATTTAGACTGGGTACGCGTTCTGAGATTTGGATAATTACGTTGCAATCTGGTGTATGAGCCATTTAAATGAACAGTGTTACCCTTATGATAAAGCCTCTACCATATCTAAATGGTAGAGGCTTTTATTTGCTGTTAGGCTGGCTAATAGCTACTTTCCTTTTTCCTTGTCTAATTAGCTAAAAACATACTGCATTGACACCATCATACTCAGGGATTCTTCATGCGCTACGCATTTTTCATTACCATTTTTGCGCTATTGCAGCTGTTTAGTTTTGGCGCAGCTCTAAGCGTGCAATGGTGGTTACAGCCTTGGCAGACAGCAAGTTTGCAAACTTCGGTATGGGTCATCATATTCATTATTACCAACGTTTTGCTGCTACTCAGTGTTAATAGAGCATTTGCCAATAGCTATCGCTGGATCAGTGGTTGGATGTTGGCCATGCACTTTATGCTATTGACAGCTTTAGTTACCAGCCTATTTTATGGTGGCTATTGGTTAATCACATCGCTAACTGGTGATGTACTCGCTACACCGGCTACCGTCGATTTTGGGTTGCGCATATTAGCATTGGCAGTATTTATCGGGTTGTTTGTTTATACCCTATATAGCGCTTATGCGCCTGTGGTACGTGAGTTATCTATTGATATTGATAAGCCTTTGGCCAAGCCGCTACGTATTGCGGTCGCTAGCGATTTGCATATCGGGAGATTGTTTGGCATTGGCGCGATAGATAGGCTGCATCATCTCATAATACAAAATGAAGCCGACATATTGCTGATGCCGGGCGATATCATGGATGACAATACACAGGCATTTACCAAATATAAAATGGCAGAAAACTTGGCTGAGTTATGCAAAAGTTTGCCGTATGGGGTTTATGCAACTTTAGGCAACCATGATTTATACGGGCACGAGCAGCCGATTGTCCAAGCGTTGCGTGCTGCTGGCGTGCAGTTGTTAAATGATGAAGTCATACGCCTCACGCACCAAGGGCAAGCACTTTGGCTGATGGGACGCTTTGATAACCATAAGCGTCAGCGTGTCCTTACGACTGAGCTGTTGGCGCAGGTCAATAGCGCTGAGCCATTGATATTGTTAGACCACAGACCAAGTGATATTACTGAGCACAGTCAAATGCCAATTGATTTACAAGTCTCAGGGCATACCCATAACGGTCAGATATTCCCCGCCAACTTCATTGTCAGTGCCATCAACCGCTTGGGCTATGGCTATGAGGTCATCAATAACAGTCACTTTGTGGTGTCATCTGGTTACGGCTTTTGGGGCATTCCGTTTCGACTAGGCTCGCGCTCAGAGATTTGGCTCATCACCCTCACTGGTCAGTAGGTTTTGTACAAAACAAGCAAACGACTTGATAATATAGTTTGTCTGATTGCCAAGACCTTGATGGACACTCATCAAGTTAATAAAACCGTGCGGTGCGCCTAGCACTGTATAGGTTTCTACCTTAACGCCTTCTTTTTGCAAAAGCTCAGCATAAGCCAGTCCTTCATCTCGCAAGATATCTAATTCCGCAACGACGACATAGCTTGGACACAGGTGCGCATTGTCACCGTGCATGACTGAGATAAGCGGGTGGGACTGCGCTAGACCACTGTGCTGAGTGTAGGCAGTATTAAAGACATTTGCATCGTTGTGATCGAGCAGCAAGCCTTCACCATAAAGCTCCCAACTCGGATATTCAGCCTCATAATCAGTGACAGGGTAGAGCGGCAATTGAGCTAAAGGTCGCGGCAAATCAGCCAGTGATTTTTTAAAGGTATTATTGGCTTTTTTAGCAGTCTCAGTAGCTTGATTGTTATCTTGCCATAACGCCTCGATAGGCTTGATAACCTGCTGCGCCACCAGTGCTGCCAAGCAACCACCTGCACTATCACCAGACAATACGATGCGCGATGGCAATGCACCAAGTGACTGAGAATGTTTAGTCAGCCAAGCATACGCCGACAGACAGTCTTTAAGGGCTGTTGGCGCTGGATATTCAGGGGCCATGCGGTAGTCGACGCTCACGACTGCCCAGCCAGTTTGGGCACAGACCGTATGACAAAACTCATGGTGCGTGTCGATATCACCAATACAAAACCCGCCCCCATGAAAAAACAGCATGGCGACTTCATCCGTACTTTTTCCCTCGTTATTCCGCTTCGACTGCTGGTAGCAGCGCACGGTCATGTCACCACCATCCGCATTAGCAATGGTCTTATCTTGCCAGCTGATGGCATTCTCTGAATTTCCTGAGGCATCCGCATTTTGTTGCCAGACGCTAGGCGCTTGTAACGACACCGCATCTGTACCAAATTTCTGCCGTAGTTTGGGTAGCTTATCCAATGCTAACGGGCGTTTGAGCTTATTACTGACAGCAAGTATCAGGCGCAGATGGGCGTCAGCAAGGGGATATTGCTCCGCTGTAGACGCTTTTAATTGGTGATTAACACGTTCGAGTAGCGGCGTTGGCAGATTATCCAACCCTTTTAGCGTATGGTGCAAAACATGATGCTGGTGCGCATTTTTAGCGGCCCCAGTTTTGACGGTCTTGATTGTTTTTGTCAATAAAGCATTGAGCGATGGCACTGGTAAAATAGGCATAAACCCTCTCTTGTAATCGATGTTTAAACAAAACTAGTCGGCTTTATAAGTGAACGATTAATATAGCAGCTAATCGCAAAGTTTATATTATTAGGGTCTGTTGAACATTCAAATATTAGGACTGCTGATCGCTAAAATCTTATCAAATTAGGCGTAAACCGACGATAGTGTCGAGACCTTAGCTAGGTTTACAACAACGTTTGGGGTGATTTTAGCATCAGCCCCAAGTATACAAGCAGGGGCAGGGCTATTTTTTGCCAATACATGGCGAAATTGTCTAACCTAGAATGACTAGGCGTCAAAAATTTCACTGCGTATTGTCTAAAAAATAGCCACTGCCAGTGCCACATTTGAATGTTCAACAGACCCTACATTCAAATCTATCTTAAAAGCTTGACGGTAAAGTGACGCATGGCTCGATGACAAAAACCTAATCATGTCTACCCGTTATTTATCGTAGCATTTATTACGTTATTGACAATAATCCTTATGCTCTGCAATGATTTATCTGGCTAAAGCGAAAAATTCCTCATATTAGGCTTGAAATTTATGGTCATCACCTTTATCAAGCAGCTATTGAAGCGCATTTAAAAAAGAATGAACAAAAACAGTTAGGCCATTAATAAAAGCACAATGATCAGCCCTTGGTCGGTTTGTTGTGCCTTAAAACCAACCATTATATTAATAATCCTAAGGAGCTACCATGAGCGAGCAGAATACGACCCAAGAATCTCTTGAGCAAAATGTGTCACATGACAATATTGACCACGATGAGAGCATTTTAGAAGAAACCTTGAAAGAGTTTGAGCCACAGAATAACTCAGGTGAAGAGATGACGATCGAAAATGACATCAATCTTGACACTTTTAAAGCCCGTATCGCTGAGCTAGAAGGCGAAGTAAAGCAAGCTAAAGAAGGCACCGCCCGTGCCAATGCTGAAGCTTACAACGCGCAAAAACGTATGGAACAAGAAGCGGATAAAAGCAAAAAATTCGCCCTACAGAAATTTGCCAAAGAGCTATTGGACATCGTTGATAATTTAGAGCGTGCCATGGAAAACGCTGATGCCAATGACCCAGTCGCTGAAGGCGTTCAATTAACGCACAAAGCGCTATTAGCACTGCTAACCAAAAATGGCGTAGAAGTCGTTGAACCTCAAGGTGAGAAATTCAACGCTGACTTTCATGAAGCGGTAGGCATTGATCCAGACGCCGAAGCAGATACTGTCGGTACGGTACTACAAAAAGGCTATAGCTTGAATGGTCGTCTGTTGCGCCCAGCGATGGTTCGTGTCGGTCAATAATATTTGAGCTGATATCGTCAGAAGCAGGAACGCTTTAAGTCATCGGTTTATTATATAAGTGGTGAACAATCAGTTTTTAACTGTGCTAAACCTCATTATTAGTAAGGGTTTTCACAAAAAGTCACACAAAAGACAGTTTTTGCGCGGTTTTTGACTTGAAAAAATTAATAAGCAAACCGATATATAGCAACAAGTGACCAACTATGGTCTGAACATATAAGTATTTATATTTAAAATAAATTAGGAGCATTTGATTATGGGTAAAGTAATTGGTATTGATTTAGGTACAACGAACTCATGTGTTGCAGTAATGGAAGGTGACAAAGTTAAAGTCATCGAAAATGCTGAAGGTACGCGTACCACACCATCGATCGTCGCTTATAAAGACGACGAAATTTTGGTTGGTCAGTCAGCCAAGCGCCAAGCTGTCACCAACCCAAACAACACCTTGTTTGCGATTAAGCGTCTGATCGGTCGTCGTTTTGATGACAAAGTCGTGCAAAAAGACATCGGCATGGTGCCTTACAAAATCGCTAAAGCAGACAATGGCGATGCATGGGTAGAAGTCAACGGTAAAAAACTAGCACCACCACAGGTTTCTGCTGAAATCTTGAAAAAAATGAAAAAAACAGCAGAAGATTATCTTGGTGAAAGCGTGACTGAAGCAGTCGTAACTGTACCTGCTTACTTCAATGACTCACAGCGTCAAGCCACTAAAGATGCGGGTAAAATCGCTGGTCTTGATGTAAAACGTATCATCAACGAGCCAACCGCTGCTGCACTTGCCTATGGCATGGACAAAAAGCAAGGCGATAGCACTGTTGCTGTATATGACTTGGGTGGTGGTACTTTTGACGTATCAATCATCGAAATCGCTGACGTTGATGGCGAGCAGCAGTTCGAAGTACTAGCAACCAACGGTGATACATTCCTTGGTGGCGAAGACTTTGACTCAGCATTGATCGACTTCTTAGTAGACGAGTTCAAAAAAGACCAAGACGTCAACCTAAAAGGTGACTCATTGGCAATGCAGCGTCTAAAAGAAGCGGCAGAAAAAGCGAAAATTGAACTATCAAGTGCCCAAAGCACCGAAGTAAACTTGCCGTATATCACTGCTGATAGCAGTGGTCCTAAGCATTTGGTTGTTACTATCAGCCGCTCAAAACTAGAAAGCTTAACGGAAGAACTAGTACAGCGTACTATGGGCCCTTGTAAAATTGCCCTTGAAGATGCTGGCATAAAAATCGGCGACATCGATGACGTTATCTTGGTTGGTGGTCAGACTCGTATGCCACTGGTACAGCAAAAAGTACAAGAATTCTTCGGTCAAGAGCCACGTAAAGATGTGAACCCTGACGAAGCAGTAGCAGCTGGTGCAGCCATTCAAGGCGCGGTATTGTCTGGTGAAAAAACGGACGTATTGCTACTTGATGTAACGCCATTGACCCTTGGTATCGAAACGATGGGCGGTGTCATGACGCCAGTTATCGAGAAAAACACCATGATTCCTACTAAGAAATCACAGGTATTCTCAACCGCTGAAGACAACCAGCCAGCAGTAACGATTCAGGTATATCAAGGTGAGCGCAAAATCGCTAACCAAAACAAACAGCTTGGTCGTTTTGATTTGACGGACATTCCACCAGCACCACGTGGTCTACCACAAATTGAAGTGTCTTTTGACATCAACGCTGACGGTATCATGAACATCTCAGCAACGGACAAAGGTACTGGTAAAGCACAAAGTATCCAGATCAAAGCGGATTCTGGTTTGTCGGACGAAGAAGTTGAACAAATGGTTCGTGATGCAGAAGCCAATGCTGCTGAAGATGAGAAATTCGCTAACCTAGCGCAAGTTCGCAACGAAGCAGATGGTCGCATCCATGCCGTACAAAAAGCGCTGAAAGAAGCAGCAGATAAAGTGACTGATGAAGAAAAATCAACAGTAGAAACGGCTATCACTGAGCTTGAAACAGCGGCTAAAGAAGATGACCATGATGACATCAAAGCCAAGCTTGAAGCATTAGACAATGCTTTCTTACCAATCAGCCAAAAAATCTACGCTGATGCAGGTGCTGGCGCTGAAGGTATGGATCCAAGCCAATTCCAAGAAGGCGCGGATGCTGCTGGTGGCAACCAAGCTGATGACGACGTGGTTGACGCTGAGTTCACTGAAGTAGACGAAGATAAGAAGTAGCACCAAATCCAAAAACGCGATTAGCTGCGTCAAACTTGCTTAGTCTACTCAATGTAGTACTTACGCTCGTTTTCCTTGCTACTCAAGTTTTTGAAAATGGTAGAGTCGATAAGCAGTTAAATTAAGAAACGCATCCTTCGGGGTGCGTTTTTTTATGGCTATAATTTCTGTTAGTAATATTAGGTATAGTCAGTGAAAAGTAATATCGATATATCCGCAATACCGTCGCATTTTTAGGATGTTTTGACTATATGGCTGATTTAGGGTTTAAACGCACTCACAGTCAGTACTTCATAAGTCAAATTAACGCAAGACTGGCCATCTTCGTTTTGTGCAGAAAAATGCTGCCAATAATCTGACTCAAACTGTTGTAAACGCGCTTTCGTCCATCTAAAAGGTGGCGTGTTCCTTGACGATACTTGCGTTTGACTGGTTGAGACACCTGTCAGTTTCATATGCTTCAACACAGCATAGGGACTGATAAATGGTAAGTCGAAACGCTCAATTGAAAGCTCGATATGCTCAAAGCCAGCATTCGTCAATGCTGACTGCCACTCAGTGATATCTGGGTAATTAAGGCCTTGACCTGTTAGCGCTTTAATTTGCAGAAAGTTATTGGACGTAAAGGTGCTGAAGAGTAGTTGACCTCCAGTCTGTAGACGGTGTGCTGATTGCGTGACAAAATTCAACGGATTATCAAACCACTGCACTGCATTGGCACTGACTATCAGGCTGTGTATTCCTTCCAAATCCATGGTTTCAGCATCGCCAATCACGATGTCAGCCGTTGGTAAAATTGATTGCAAGGTAGCCGCTTGTTCAGCGCACAATTCATTGATCAGCCAATGCTGGCTTCGGACATGTTCAGCCAGTAGTCGTGTCATTTGACCTGTGCCCGCACCAATTTCTAATACGCTGCTTTGTTTGGTATGAGCAATATTTTCTAGTAAATACTGACAGACTGTCTGCTGAATACTGGCATGCTGGTCATAGTCGCTGGCACTGGCAAAATGGCGAGCGATGGTTTGTTTTCTAGCGCTAAAACTATCAGGTGTAACGAGTATTTCCATAGGGTGTATTACATCCAAGTAAGTCCATTATCAGTCGATAGTAGGATTGACGTCTCGGTTAGATGACAGACTTATAATTGTTCTATCAACTGCTCACAGTCTTCGTTGGTTAGTTTGGCATTCATGACCAATCGTATACGAGCGGTGTTCGCAGGAACGGTAGGTGGTCTGATGGGCAATGCGTAAAACCCTGCGGCTTGTAACTGTTTTGCTTTGGCAAGCGCACACGCATTGTCGCCCAATATATAGGGGATAATAGGTGAATCATAGCTTATATTTTGAGCAGTTGGCGATGCGCGGTGTTGTTGGTCGATGGCTCGACTAAGCTTGATAGAGATCTGCGCCAGATGTGTGCGTTGGTGGGTCAAGTTTGGCATTTTTGCTAAAATAAAGCGAGTCCAAGCGTGATTGATCGGTGGCAATGCAGTACTAAAAATCAGCGGACGCATGGCGTTGATCAGCCATTGTTTGACGACCTCATCACACATGATATAAGCGCCAACTGACGCAAACGCTTTACCAAACGTCCCCACCAAATAATCAATATCAGCCAATGTGTGAGTTTCTTCCGCCAACCCCAATCCTGTGTCGCCTAACACGCCAATGGCATGAGCCTCGTCAACATATAGCTCAATGCGAGCATCTTTGGCTTTTAATTGTACCAGTTGAAGCAAGTCAGCACGGTCACCATCCATACTAAAAACACTCTCAGTCACAATAATAATGCGCTCAACCGTTTCATCTGCTTGCTCAATAAATCTGGCTAAATGCTCGTAATCATTGTGACGGTAACGACGGTAGGTGACCAGTTTGCTTTGGCTGAGACGCATCCCATCGATAATACTGGCATGCACCAGTTTGTCAGCCAAAATAAGCGTTTTGACTGGTAGCGCCGTCAGAGCTGGCAGGATACCAATATTGGCATGATAGCCACTATTGAATACCAGCACAGATTTTGGGGTAGATAGGCCTTGTTCACCTATGGCAGCTTGATACCACGCTTGCAACTCAGACTCTAGAGCTTGCAACTGGGTATCGTTGCCGGTGAGTAACCGCGAGGAAGTGGCACTCATCTTTGGTCGTTGTGCCACTGGTAACCGATCTATTTGCTTGAGAAACTCGCTTTGTAACTCTGTATCGCTACCCAAACCTAAATAGTCATTACTGGCGATATTCAGCAGTGTTTTACCTTGGCTCACCACATAACGTCCTTGATGTTCTAAGCTTGGTAAACTGCGGTATTGCTGCTGAGACTTCATATGCGTCAATGATTCTTGCAGTTGCACCACGATAGAACTTGTCATATTGATGTCTTCCTTTATCTTATTTTTGACTTTTTAGTGTTCATTGACTGCCTGATAAGTAGGAAGTATTGCACAAATCGGCTACTTGTAACAAAAAATTTCATATCTCGACCTTTGTAACCCATAGGCTGACAAACACTTGCAAATCTTAACTCTGATACTATCAAACACAGACAGACTGTATGAAATACTTTGTTACTATATATTCATCGTTAGCAAGCAGGGCGATGAGGCTTAGAAAGCCATTAAGAATAACTTGCTTGCCCATATAAGTTAAAGGAGCTAATAATGAAAACTCTACAAAAAACTCTATTTGCACTAGCAGCTGGTTCTTTACTAACGGTCAGTGCACAAGCAGCCGTCTCTTATGGTAACGGTTATACCGGTCAGCCATACGTTGGTGTTAAAGTCGGTCAATTCGATCTAGACGTCGATAATGCTGATGATCCAACGGCCTATGGTGTATACGGTGGCTATAACTTCGATCCTAACTTCGGTGTTGAAGCGGAATACGTCGGTTCAGATGATGCTGATTACAGAAACGGTGATCTCGATGCCAAGACTTATGGCGCTTACGGTACTTACCGTTATGCTTTCCCAAACACGGGACTATACGCTAAAGGCAAACTTGGTGTCGCCAAAACTGAAGTAGAAGGTGACTATACTGTTGGTCCGGTTAGAGTGTCAAACTCTACTAGTGACACAGGTATCGCTGGTGGTGTCGGTCTTGGATATTCAGTAAACCCTGACTTCGGTGTTGAGGCTGAATACTCAATGATGGACAGTGATGTCGATGCTAAGTTGTTAACCGTTGGTGCACATCTTAAGTTCTAAATCTCAGATAGATACATGATAAAAGCAAGAAATGGTCAGTCTACTGGTCGTTTCTTACCCCAATAATTCATATAAAAGCAATTAAAAAAAGACGATATTAGGAGAACACAATGAAAATTCTACAAAAAACATTACTTGCACTAGCCGCTGGTTCTTTAATAAGCATGGGTGCACAAGCAGCCGTTTCTTATGGCAACGGTTATACCGGTCAGCCATACGTTGGTGTTAAAGTCGGTCAATTCGATCTAGACGTCGATAATGCTGATGATCCAACAGCCTATGGTGTATACGGTGGCTATAACTTCGATCCTAACTTCGGTGTCGAAGCAGAATATGTCGGCTCAGACGATGCGGATTATCGAGGCGGTGATATCGATGCTAAAAGCTATGGCGCATACGGTACTTACCGTTACCAGTTCCCTAATACTGGCTTATACGCCAAAGGTAAATTAGGGGTCGCCAAAACTGAGATAGAAGGTGACTTCACCCGCAATATCGGCAACACTGAAGTCAGAACTGAGACTTATTCAGAAAGTGATACGAGTCTTGCTGGTGGTGTAGGCCTTGGTTATTCAGTGAATCCTAACTTCAGCGTTGAAGCTGAATACGACAAGCTAGGTAGCGATGCTGATCTTATGACGGTTGGTGCACAGCTAAAATTCTAAATGATTGCTAGTTAATTATAGAATAAGAAACGATCGCTTCGGCGGTCGTTTTTTTGTACGAAAAAAGCTACGGTTAAAGTCATTAAAAAAGAATGCATTAAAAATAATCTTCTGCTAGAATCTCGAATTCAACAATAGTTCAGCTAACTTATGTGCTCTGCTATGTCCACTCAGGCTACATTTTAGTTTTATTTAATAGGAAGACAGATGAATACTTTACAAAAAGCTTTGATCGCATTATCAGTTGGTTCTCTAATGAGTATTAGTGCGCAAGCAGCAGTTAACTACGCTGGGCAGCCATACGCTGGTGTAAAAGTGGGTCAGTACAGTCCAGATGATGTAGAAGATGATGCAGTATCATACGGTGTCTATGGTGGCTATAAATTCACTCCAGAATTTGGTGTGGAAGCTGAATATTTGACGACTAATGATGCAGATGCGTTTGATGACACCTTTGAAAAGTCAGAATATAGTGCTGATGTATATGGTCTCTATGCGACTTATGATTACAATTTTCCAAATACCGGTTTATACGCCAAAGGCCGCCTAGGTGTTGCGAAAAATGAAATTGATGTAGACTATACAGATAAAGTTATTGCTAGCAACAGTGAGAGCTTTAGCGTTTCTGATACAGGTGTCGCTGGTAGCTTAGGATTGGGCTATAACCTCACTCCTATGGCTTCTGTAGAAGCTATGTATAACATCTATCCTGAAGTGGATGATCTCGAGGTAAGTGGCGTTACTTTAGGTGCTCATGTAAAATTCTAAGTTAGCCTGACTGCAAAGAGATTAATAAAAAAACGATCACGGATGTGGTCGTTTTTTTTGGTTGAGGCATTTACAAATACTCATTAGGCTTTTGCCTCCACTCGGCAAAGTCAGCAGTATATTAATGATTTTTAAGACATTATTAACCTAAAAATGTGCTACATTGAAAGTTAGAATGACAAAGACAGGGAATATATCAATGATTGAGATGCTCTGGATGATTGAACCGTGGCATTGGCTGGTATTAGGCTTTGTGCTACTGATTGTCGAGATGTTTGTTCCGACATTTGCCAGCCTTTGGTTTGGTGCTGCTGCTATTATCGTCGCGGCACTGTCGTGGCTATTACCTATCTCGCTCGCCGTCCAAATTGTTATTTGGCTGGTACTTTCTGCGGTGTTTCTATTGGCATGGTTTAAATTTATCAAGCCTCTGTCAGTGGATCGTACCAAGGCAGGGCTAGGCGGTAGCGTCATTATCGGTGAGACTGGTATGATTATCGTACCGCCGCAGCCTGAAAGAGCGGGCATGGTACGGTTTAGTGTGCCTATCGTTGGTGCCGCTGAGTGGATGTGCCGAACGCAAGGAGAACAAGTGGCGGTCGGTGATCGGGTAATCGTGACAGATATCGTTGGTAATGAATTGGTCGTCAGTAGTATGAAATCGCAGGCAGCGATACATAAAAGTGTGCAAATATAATAATAGGGGTGAAATATGGAAAGTTTCAATATCGTAATGGTGGTCTTGATCGCGCTGGTGGTGTTTACCGTATTTAAAGGTGTTCGGATCGTACCGCAGGGGTATAAGTGGGTCGTGCAGCGTCTTGGTAAATATAGCCAAACACTAGAACCAGGGCTAAACCTTATTATTCCTTATGTTGACGATGTGTCTTACAAAGTGACGACCAAAGACATCGTGCTCGATATTCCTTCTCAAGAAGTCATCACGAGAGATAACGTGGTTATTATCGCGAACGCCGTCGCTTATATTAATATCGTTCGTCCTGATAAGGCGGTATATGGTATCGAAGATTATGAATACGGTATTCGTAATCTGGTACAAACATCGCTACGTTCAATCATCGGTGAGATGGATCTAGATAGCGCATTATCTAGCCGCGACGAGATCAAGGCCAAACTCAAGCATGCTATCTCAGAAGATATTTCTGATTGGGGTATCACGCTAAAAACAGTAGAAATTCAAGATATCAACCCGTCAGCGACCATGCAGACAGCGATGGAAGAGCAGGCCGCTGCTGAACGTCAACGCCGTGCAACAGTGACGCGTGCTGATGGTCAAAAGCAAGCCGCTATCTTAGAGGCAGATGGGCGTTTGGAAGCCTCACGTCGCGATGCAGAGGCACAGGTGGTGCTTGCCAAAGGGTCAGAAGAGTCTATTCGTTTGATTACCAATGCCATGGGTACTGAAGAGATGCCGATTGTTTACTTGCTGGGTGAGCAGTATATCAAGGCGATTCGTGAGCTGGCTGAGTCTGATAACTCAAAAATGGTGGTATTACCTGCTGATATCCTCAGTACAGTGAAAGGTATGGTGGGTGATAAACTGAAGGTTTAAGCAATGATGCTTTGATTACATGTACTTTGATCACATGTTCTTTGATCACATAGCTACAACTTATAAAAATAGCCAGTGAGTATGCGAAGCACTGGCTATTTTTTTGACTTAAATTTGATCATACTATTTTTGCTGGTTTTTCAAGCGCGAAACATGAAACATCTTTTCTCACATAATAAAAATACTGATACAAGGAAAAAAACAATGACCAAGCAAAATCCAAATATTGAAATAATCTCAATAGATAATTTCCCTCAAGGCAGCCCATTACCTTATACCGTGCTTGATGCGACACATATTAATGCCGCCTATCCTGAGCAAAAACTAGAGATTCGTGGTGGTGGCTACGGCTCAGACGCAGCAGCACATCCAACCAATGCCAATCAGTTTTATGTACTTACTGATCGAGGTCCCAATGCTGATTTTGATGGGATTGCGGGTAAAGGTAAACAGTTTTTAGTGCCGAATTATATACCGTCTATCGGGCTATTTGAGTTACATGAGGACGGCAAAATTATCAAGATAAAAGAGATAGTGCTAAAAGACAGCAATGGCAATCCTATCTCTGGGCTACCGAATCCAAAAGCATTGGGCGGGACCAATGAAGTGCCCTATGATATCGATGGTCAGCCGATGACTGTAAATCCTAACTTGCCTTTTGATAAAGTAAGCAATCCTATCAAGACTGATATCAATGGCTTAGACCCCGAAGGACTCGCTGCACTTACAGACGGAAGTTTTTGGATTAGTGATGAGTATGGTCCACATCTCGTCCACTATGACGCGGATGGGTTCGAGATTGAGCGTATTAACCCATTTGCTAGTGATGAGCGTAACAATGTGATGATTGATGGCACGTCAGTTTTATTGCCGATGGAGTTTACCAAGCGCCGTGCTAATCGTGGAATGGAAGCGTTAACGATTACGCCAAATCAAACCACGCTGGTAGGCATCATAGAATCGTCAATGGACAATCCTGATAAATCAGGGCGCGGTTCTAGCGTGACGCGAGTTATTACCATTAACCTAAAGTCTGGCCAGATCGCTCAATATTTATATCGTCTGGATGTAGCGGAGCATGTGGTGTCAGGGTTAGTCGCGCTCAGCGATCATGAATTTTATCTCATTGAACATGATCGTAAATTTCCACTCCAAGATGAGTCGGCAAAAAAATATATTTATAGAATTAACCTCTCTCAGGCAACAGACATAGAAACCATTAGTACTGCCAACCACCTAAAGGCGATTAAACAAGATGAGCATGTTGGTCTAACCGTCGAAGGAAAAACGCTCGAGCAGCTTATTGCAGCTGATGAAGATAACTGGCAGGTACTTAAAAATATCAAAATTATGCCTGTTAAGAAAACCCTGGTCGTCGATGTACTTGCTACTTTAGATTATCCACATGACAAGCTTGAAGGTCTGTGGCTACGCCAAGATGGCTCACTTGGGTTGCTAAACGATGATGATTTTTCTATCACAGATTCAGCGATGACAGATACGGACATAGTAGGGCGGGATAATAAAAAACCAAAAAGCACCGTTGAACACAAATATCTCGATAAAGAAAAAACGATCATAGATGCCAATAGGCTGTACATCGTCATGCCTATTGAGTAGTGATAGGTGACGGATGGTAAGCCACCGCATTTAGCAATAAAAAAGACCTCGCTTGAGGTCTTTTTTATTGCTAATAATTAACTCAAAAGCCAGTCTATAGTCAGTAAAAAGCAATATCTATACATGATGCACTGTTGATATAAATTTTCCTTGCTTGCTTGCTGTGCCTGCGCAGACAGAGGCTACAAAAAACTGATATCAGCAATACCGTCGTGTCTTTAGGATATTTTGACTATAGTCAGATAACTTTAGAAAAGCGATTTTGATGCTTCTTTGCCAAGTACTCGTCAAATACCATGGCGACGTTGCGACCGAGTAGGCGACCTTTTGGTAAGACCCGAATCCCAGCGGCATCCATATCGATGAGCTTGTCATCTTGCATCTCGCCCAATTGCTGAATCTCATCAATGAAGTAAGTAATCGCATCGACACCGAATTTCTGATTCACATCTTTAAAGTCGATATAGTCGTGGCAGAGTAGCTTCATAATCACATATTCACGTAAGCGATCTTTAATCGACGTTTTAATTACTTTTACTGCTGGCATGATAGTAAGGTTGTTTTTCGACGCAGCGATATTGGCCTGATACGCTTGTAAATCAGTATCATTCTGCAAAATGTAGCGGGTATTGGCATTGGCAATTTGACTGATAGAGGAGACACCAAAGCCTAGCAAGTCGCAGTCACCCATAATGGTGTAACCTTGGAAGTTACGATGCAGTTTGCCCTCGCGTTGCGCCACCGCTAGCTCGTCGTCAGGCTTGGCAAAGTGATCAATGCCAATGTATTGATAGCCAGCTTCGGTCAGTGTGTTGATGGTATTGCCGAGCATGGCAAGCTTAGCCGCTGGGTCTGGCAGGTCTGCTTCTTTTATTTGACGCTGGGCTTTAAAGCGTTCTGGCAAATGAGCGTAGTTAAATACCGACAGACGATCTGGTGACATCTCAATGATGCGGCGTACGGTTTTATCCAAGGTTGCAGGTGTTTGATGCGGCAGACCATAAATCAGGTCAATATTGATAGAACGGAAACCCAGCTCGCGTGCCTCAGTGAGCACATTCTCGATCATTTCTGCTGAATGCACACGATTGACAGCGATTTGTACTGTTTCGTCCAAGTCTTGCACACCTAAGCTGACGCGGTTAAAACCAAGATTGCGTAGCGTTTTTAATGTCTCGTCACCCAGCTCACGGGGATCAATCTCAATAGAGTAGTCGCCTTCACCTTCGGGTAAAAACTCAAACTGGGTCTGCAAAAAATCCCACAGCTGACCCATCTCTTCATCACTCAAAAACGTCGGCGTGCCTCCACCTAAATGGAGCTGCTTAACGAGTGGTTTGCTGCTGTCATCGGGTGCAGATAATAAACGGCGCTTGTGGCTAATTTCAGTGATTAAGTACTGCAAATAATCGCCTGAATCGCTATTTTTTTTGGTGATGATTTTATTGCAGGCACAGTAATAGCAGAGATGGCGACAGAATGGAATGTGGAAATAGAGCGATAATGGCGCACGGGCTTCGCGATTTTGGAGAATTTTTGTTTCAATGCCATCAGCGATTGGTGAGAACTCTAATGCCGTTGGATAAGAGGTATAGCGTGGCCCTGAACGATTGTATTTACTGATAATCGATTCATCAAATGTAGGTAGCTGCTTGGTCATAATACTGCCGCGCGTACTGGCGTAAGGGTTGTCCGGCTGCATGACAGGGCGTACCGTGGTGGGTTGCTCTCCTGCACGATTATAAGGCTGCTGGGTGTTTGTTTCAGAGTGTTCTGTCATGTGGCATTCCTTTTTGATGCTGTTTGCGCCTATTAAAGCAACCTTATCCACTAGTGATAATAGATAACGTATCAGCGTCTTTTAGCGATAGTAGTGACTTGGTTTGTAAAGGATAGTATAGCAAATCCTTGCTTATAATAGGGTGATTGGTAAGTTCTCTTAGCCTATGGATTTACTTTGTTTTAAAAATAGAAAAACCCCCAGAGTCTATCTGAGGGCTTTTGCTTTTATTAGGGTCTGTTGAACATTCAAATGTGGAACTGGCAGTGTCTATTTTTTAGACAATACGCAGTGAAATTTTTGACGCCTAGTCGTTCTAGGTTAGACAATTTCGCCATGTATTGGCAAAAATAGCTCTGCCCTGAAAGGCTGATGCTAAAATCACCCTAAACGTTGTTGTAAACCTAGCTAAGGTCTCGACATTATCGTCGGTTTACGCCTAGTTTGGGAAGATTTTAGCGATCAGCAGTCCTAATATTTGAATGTTCAACAGACCCTAAAATAACGAAGAATTTTATTCTCTTAACTCAGTTTTAGCACCAACTGCTTGTTTAGATACTTCACCAGCACTAAAAGGCAGACGTATCCAGTCTTTGTCTGCATAACGACGGGTTTGATCACGATGGAAAGGACGTGTGGTATCACCAGCTTGCGAGAAAGCTAACAGCGCTTCCACGACCGGACCTTTGCTATCAAACGTTACCGATTGCATATAAGTTGGACCATTGGTAATTGGACCATAAGTGCCATCGCTGTTTTGACCTGAGCTGGCGACGTTGAAGATGCCTTCACCACCGAAGCCACCATGCATAGGGATTTTTTCACCGTTTTTGTCCGCATCAATAACGAATTGTAAGCTACCTAACGGTGCGTCAAGCGCAATATTTTTACTATTGTAATAGCTAATAGAGTCGCCCAAAGCTTTACGTGTTTTATCATTGATGATTAAGTCACGAGGCGTGTTAACAGGGTCAGCCTTATCGAAGGGAACACTAAATCCTGCATAACTACTAAACCCAAAATTGGTCCAGAATTTTCTAAAGACATGAGCACCTTTACTATCAAGATTGTTACGACGATCCCAATTACTCAAGACAGTACAAGCTTGAGTGGCATCGATAGTCCCACCGTCAGTCAAAGGTAATGTCGGATTAGCTTGGCAATCTGCCAAAACATCATCAAGCACTAATTCAGCGCCATAACTGCGATTTCCGTAGACGACTTGTTGCATATTATCAAGATTAAAGGTATTTCCGCCTAAACCATCTTTATTGCTTAATCGATCAAATATTTGAGTAAAGGCCATACGAGTACGTGGAGATAATGGCGCGGCATCTTCAGAAAGCGGTAACAAGCCACGTCTCAATAACGGTGAAAACCCTGTCAACGGCTGTTCTGCATTACTAAACCAATAAGAGTCATTCGAGTTTAGCGCATAATCATCACGAATTAAGAATGGTAAGTTTGAACCGCCAAAAATACCAGCTTGTGGTGAGTCGGCATCATTGCCCCATTCACAGGCAGCTTTACTGCCATCTAGTGCGGGCAAGTCAGATGCAATCAGAGCATTCAGGAAAATCCCCGCATTAGTACCACAACTTTCTAGCTTTTCTTTAGTGACATTAGGCACGGTCGAGATATCAGCATAGAGCGCCTTGCCATTACGATCGGTGGCGATGGTATTAACAAAGCCTAGGCCTAAAATAGTCTGCATTCTATCGACGAGATCCTCAACGCTAGTGGCCATGTTCATACTACGCCACTGATTAAGTGCTCTTGGATTTTCAGAGGCAGCATCACGAATCGTATAAGCCAGATTGTTCGCACCCCACGTTGGCAAACGACCATCGAGCAAGTTAGCCGCGAGCATAGGCCCATATTGAGACAAATAGATAGGTTGAACCAACGTTTGATTGTCTGGCAATTGAACCGTCACATCGACTTTTTCGATATCACGTTCCTCAACCACACCCGCGCTATTTGTGTATTTGTATTTCAAAGGGTTGCCATCTACTAGATTAAGCTGGTAAAGCGTAAAGCGTTTGGCAGTTGATACGGTATGACTCCAAGCCACGTCTTTATTGAAGCCAATATTGATAAAAGGTTGACCTTGTTGGGCGGCGCCCATCACGTCAAGCTCGCCTGGTATGGTTGTATGAAACTCATAAAAACGCTGGACACCGTTCCATGGCTCATGTGGGTTGCCATATAGGACACCACTATCTGTCCCTGTCACCTCACTACCAAAGGCATAAGCGTTACTACCGCCATTCAGTACATTGATAGTCGTCATGTCAAACTCTTCATCTGACTCTACTGTAGGCTCGACGCTACTCATTCTAGAGCTACCTTGAATGCCAGTAGTTGTAGGAGGAGCTGCCGCTACGATACGGCTGACAAAGTTAGAGAGCCCACCGCGTAGATTGGCTTTACCATAAACTGTCAGTAGGTCATCAATAGTAATCTCTCGAACCCACTCAGCGTTAGCACAAGCAGGATCAATATTCGCCACACCTTTATCTCGCAGATAACGGCTAAAGCCTGCTGCATAGCCTGTGACCGCATCGATAGTTTCAGGATCTTGAGCCGCTAAGAATTCAGCTTTTCTCTCTGGAGAGTTGTACCAAGTATAAAATACATCGCTATCAACATTACCTTCATCGCCTAGATACAGCATGCTCTGACCGCTAGCGACCACAACTTCTTTCGCTAGTGAGCAGAAGTTATCTTCCGCAAAAGCATAGCCGACACCATAGCCCAGCCCTTTATAATCCTTTGCGGTAATATGAGGTATACCAAACTCGGTACGTTGAATGTCAGCTTCATACGTCGATGCAGGGGTATCAGTATCGTCATCGTTAAAGCTATTATCACTATCAGAACAGCCGAATAATGCTAAAGAAACAGCCATTGTGAGTAGGGTGAGCGTGGGCACTCGCCGATTTTTAATCAATATATTCATTGTATTTACCATCCATGGTTAATTTTTACGATTTAAAGCACTGATAATCCTTTTATCTGTCGTGCTCTAAATAGTCAATAAATTACTATTGTTGCTTTCAGTGTACAAATACTCACCAATCATATACCTAAAAGAAATAACTTTACCAGTAATTTAATAAAATTATTTTTCTTATAAAAATAGAAGTTAGAAGCGCTTTTTATTCTTTAAAATCATAGCTCGGCATTCAAAAAACCCATAGATAATGGTTCGTTAAAATGTCGAGAAAGTAAGGTTTAACAGTAGCCAAACCATTTTTATTATAAAATACACGACATTTGCGCACTGATACATAATACTTTATGATCAAAAGCTCCCTTTATTAGGAAATGCTGATGTCGTTTGCTCAAGTCTATACCCGTTCAGTCGTCGGTTTGCATGCACCCAAGGTCATTATTGAGGTGCATTTATCGCAAGGCTTGCCAGCATTGACCATCGTCGGTCTACCAGAAGCCGCTGTGCGCGAGAGTAAAGATAGAGTGCGCTCAGCCATTCTAAATTCCGGCTTTCAGTTTCCCAATCGTCGCCTGACGATTAATTTAGCGCCAGCAGATTTGCCAAAAGATGGTGCGAGGCTGGATTTGCCTATTGCCATTGGCATCTTGGCAGCCAGCGATCAGTTGGATCCAGAAGTACTATCAGGGTTTGAATTTATCGGTGAGTTAGCGCTCAATGGGAATTTACGGCAAGTCACTGGCAGCTTGGCAGTAGCACGAGCGATAAAGGCGGAAGTGTTGGCGTCCAAAGTCTTACAGACAGCAGATAATGATGAACTGGAATTGACGGAGCAGGGTCAAGAGCCACAAACGCCGCAGTTAATCGTCCCGATCGATAATGGTGCCGAGGCTAGCCGTGTCGAGGGTGTAGAGATATTGGCGGCGGATAGTCTAAAAGCCGTTTGCGATCATTTGCAATCTTTGACCAATCCAAATGCCACTTACGAGCGCTTAGAGATTGTACCGCCCGCTGCGATAGAAAAACACACCGGTTATAAAGTGGACTTGGCTGATGTCAAAGGCCAACATCATGCTAGGCGTGCGCTAGAGATTGCCGCCGCTGGTGGTCATTCGCTGTTGTTTACAGGCCCTCCCGGCTCGGGTAAGACACTGATAGCTTCGCGGCTACCGACTATCTTGCCAGATTTGAGTGCTGAGGATGCGTTAGAAGTTGCCAGTACTTATTCAGTGGCAGACAGTGATTATGATTATGGGACAAGGCCATTTCGGCAAGTTCATCACACCATATCAGCGGTGGCTTTGGTCGGTGGTGGCTCACGTCCCAAACCGGGCGAGATTACCCTTGCCAATAAAGGCGTGTTATTCCTTGATGAATTGCCGGAGTTTGATCGTACGGTGTTAGAGGTACTGCGCCAACCATTAGAGGCGAAGCAAATTACCATTAGCCGTGCCAATTCACAGATGACCTTCCCAGCCAACTTTCAACTGGTGGCAGCCATGAACCCGTGTCCGTGTGGCTATGATGGTGACGGCTCGGCAAGATGTCGTTGTCGTCCCGAGCAGATTAAGCGCTATCAAGATAAGCTGTCGGGCCCACTGCTTGATCGCATTGATTTGCATATTACCGTGCCCGCGTTACCGATTGCCGACTTGCAAAATGCTCAAGCTGGTGAAACCTCCGAGCAAGTGCGGATTCGGGTCGCTGCCGCGCACAAGCATCAATTAAAACGGCAAAAAAAGGTCAATAACGAGCTTAGCCCTAGCGAGATTGATAAGTATATTCAGCTAGGAGAGGGCGAACAACAACTATTACAACTTGCTCAGCAACGTCTGAATCTATCGGCACGCGGTTATCATCGAGTCTTGCGCGTTGCTCGTACCATCGCAGACCTTGCCGACAGTGTCGATATCACGAGTGCCCATGTGTCAGAGGCATTGAGCTATCGAAGTAAGTAGCTGGCGTGATGTTCAGTTATTTGTCATTTATCCTTATAAAAGATAATCAACCAAGGCGGCAAAGTCATCAAATGCTTCGGTAGGATTCAGTTCACGAATGTCTTGCCCGTAGTTATAACCATAGGACAGACCAAGGGTGTCCATATTGGCGTTTTGTCCGGCTAAGATATCGTTTCTAGAATCACCAATCATGATTGCTTGCGTTGGGTTAATGCTCAAAGCATTGCAGACATGCAGTAGCGGCGCGGGGTCTGGTTTCTTAACAGCTAGACTATCACCGCCCAGCACTTCGGCAAACAAGTCCTGCCAGCCAAAGGATTGTAATATCTTCGGTACAAAACGAATGGGTTTATTGGTCACTAACGCTAATATATAGCCTGCTGCTTGTAGCTTTTTTAGTCCGCTATCGACATCTGGGTAGGCGACGGTTTTGCTACCGCTAATATTGTTGTAAGCCTCAAAAAACACCTGCTCGGCATGATCAGCTTCTTCGATCGTCAGCTCGCCTTCTAATACCTCTACCTTACCCACCAACGCGCGCTCGACCAGCATTCTGGAGCCGTTGCCGACCCAATTACGTATGCTGTCAATAGGATAGGTCTCTTTGCCAAGCGTGGTCAGCATCGCATTGGTCGCATCAGCCAAATCTGGCACGCTATCGATCAGTGTGCCATCAAAATCAAAAATTAAAAGTTGCTTATCCATTGTTCCTCACTATTGGAAGTCGTTATATTTATTATGTTTGGTATATCGTGCCATACCTTAGCACAGTAGTGTTTTGAGACCAGTCAATTTAGTGTTCTACTGTTCTTAATATCATAAACATCAGCAGTCACTCGATATCTTTGTAACGTTCACGATGCTCTTTTTTCATTTTTAGATAATCTTTGTTCTCGCGGCACTCATCCCATTTTTGTTTAAAAATACGGGCTGACTCTGCTTTGATTGGGTCTTCCTCTTGTCGTGGTAACTCTGCGCGACCATGTGCACCGCTTTGGCCTTTTTTATCATCGGGCACTGGCCCTTTATACTTCTTGCCGCCTTTGTGATTGGCATAGCGACGGGCGCGGGTATAACCCATTTGAATAAATTTGCGCGCCATATCCGCACCGACAAAGTCATCAGCTGCCAGATAATCTAAAAACATCTGATAAATAGCCTCGCTACTTTCAGTCGCAATATCAGGCGTGGCAAAGCGCCAGTGCGGCAGTATCTCAGACTTATAAGGCTCTACCAATAATACGCCTTGCTCACCGCGACCGACGCGATACAGCTCAGGCTGCGCGCGCAAGTCTAAGTTTTTATAATCCAAATCATAATCAAACTCTCTCATCACTTATCCCTATTAGCATTTATCTGTCTTATTTATCATTAACATTGCTATCGAGTATACTGAGCACTGCCGTTTAAAAAACAGCACAGAAATGTTATGCAACCGTGACAGTAAGCGTTTAGCATAAGAAGTGTAGCGAATAGAATCAATTGTTGAGCAGGTCTGAGTAGGTTAAGGTCATGACAGTTAATAGAAATATCCTAAATAAAATCAGCGTAGCCGGCGCGACTTTTGCGATGCTGTTAAAAAGTACCTTTATGATATCAGCGCTGCTGCTGATAAGTGTGCTAAGCACCAATGCCGCCCATAGCGCATGGTTTGAGCGTTTGATTCCGCAAGGTGAGACCTATACGGTACGCGAGATAGATCGTGATTTGGCATTCGTCATTGATGGTTTTATCTATGATGCGCGTACGTCTTGCTTTTTGGCAGTAGGCGATCGGGTGGTGTTTTTTGAAGGCCGTCACGGTATTGATTACCGTGCGACCATTTATGACTTGGATTCACGCGAGCGTTGTAATTTATTATTACGTGGTCGGCTATACGAATAAGAGAAACGCATGAATAAAATCAATACTAAAGAATACGATAAAAATTAAGCATAAAAAAAGCCCCAAACATTAAATGTCTGGGGCTTTTTAGAATACTTTAAACGAATGGTGGCTCGAGGCAGGTTCGAACTGCCGACACACGGATTTTCAATCCGTTGCTCTACCGACTGAGCTATCGAGCCGTCTTCGTTGAGGCGCTATTAAACTAAATATAGGCGTTACTGTCAAGTAGTTTTTGCATCATAAGCGATAAAAGATTAAAAAAAATGACTTATTTATCAAAATATCGCTTTTTAACGCTAAAACTAATCTTTGACACGCAGAAGCTCATACTCGCTCATGATACGGTGAATATCCGCATCAGCAGGGACAAACTCACGCACGCCTTTTTTCACTTCGGCATCATAAACCAGTTTAATAAACTTGGCATCGATAGCACGACCACGATTTTGGGTATGAACAGTAAGATACTGTAAGCGCTTGGCATCAGTTTGCCCGTCATCGAAGCAAGCAACGGCAGCGATAGGCTTGTCATTGAACATACCGACATATAGGTATTGCCCACGCTTAAAGCCTTGCTCAACGATATTTAATACCTCGAGACCATCAGGCTGCGCGTCATCGCTATCGTACAATGCCTGCAAGCGCTCTGCTAGCTCATTGTCGCGAGCAGGTTTTTTAATAAGTGGGGCATCCAAGCTATTAATGGCGATCGCTTCTAAAGGCATGGCAGTTCCTATAAACAAAGGGTTTTTATAGTATAAAGTAGCAGTATGACACAGCACTATGCCATAGAGAGTAGGCTATAGAATATGATGTCTCACAGTCAGTGCGAGTCATGATTGATAATACTGAACACACTATTTTAGCAGAATGCGGTAATTTTGTGCGTGGTTTACCGCTTGACCGTGGCGGTAAATGTTAGGGTTTGCTATGATGAGGCTATATAATATTTAGTACGTATAAACCCTAATGCCTTGATATCTTTTGTATATATCATTTTCTAATACATTTTTTGCTAGTGCTGATTCAGGTACTAGCAACAATGTAATAGGCGCTTTTTTGCCCTATTTATTGACCGCTTTTCACTGATAAAAAACTGATAGAGAGTAGCCATGACAGCCAATACAACGACGACCGCTGATACACCTGAGCAAACTGCACCAAAAAACCTAAATCTACATGGTCGCCCTGAACGTATCGCGACCGTTGAACGCATCACTGCCGAAACGCAAATCACTTGTACCGTGAATCTTGATGGTACGGGTCAAGGTACTGTAGACACTGGTGTGCCGTTTTTGGATCATATGATCGATCAAATCAAGCGTCACGGTTTGTTTGACTTAGATATCAAATGCAACGGTGATACGTTTATTGATGATCACCATAGCGTGGAAGACACGGGTATTACGCTTGGGCAAGCTTTTAATAAAGCATTGGGCGACAAAAAAGGCATCCGTCGTTATGGGCACTTTTATGCGCCGCTAGACGAAGCGTTGACGCGTGCGGTTGTCGATCTATCAGGTCGTCCGGGTTTGCATATGGACATTCCATTTACCCGCTCGCACGTGGGTCGTTTCGATGTTGATTTGTTCAGTGAGTTCTTTTACGGTTTCGTCAATCACTCATGGATGACGGTGCATTTAGACAATCTAAAAGGCAAAAACAGCCATCACCAAATCGAATCAACCTTCAAAGCCTTTGCTCGTGCGCTACGTATGGCTTGTGAATATGATGAGCGTGCGTTAAATACGCTACCATCGACCAAAGAGGCTTTCTAAGGCGCATTTAAGGTTCTTCTACGGTGTCAGTCAAGCTTGGCGTACTAGCTGTACAGCCTGCGCTTGACTTCCTTGTAGCAAAACCTTATCTACACCTTGGTAATAGCCAACAATATAGATAGTACAGTAGTCAAAATATTTAAAAATGAGAACCAATCGATGACTAAAGTAGCACTACTAGATTATGGTATGGGTAATTTGCATTCCGCCAGTAAAGCATTGTCGGCGGTCGGGGCAGAAGTCTCTATCACCAATGACCCCAAAGTTGTCGCTGCGGCAGACAAGATCGTCTTCCCCGGTGTCGGTGCCATGCGCGACTGTATCGCTGGTATGCACGAGGCAGGGATTGATGACGTCATACGCCATGCAGTGTTTAATAAGCCCGTTATGGCCATCTGTGTGGGCATGCAGGCATTGTTTGAGCAGTCATCTGAAAATGGCGGTACAGACTGTCTTAGTATCTTGAACGGCTCGGTAGAAGCCTTTAACCCTACGTGGAAAGACAAACAAGGTGCTACGATTAAAGTACCACACATGGGCTGGAATACGATCAGTGGT
This sequence comes from Psychrobacter sp. PAMC 21119, assembly GCF_000247495.1. NCBI lineage: Bacteria > Pseudomonadati > Pseudomonadota > Gammaproteobacteria > Moraxellales > Moraxellaceae > Psychrobacter > Psychrobacter sp. PAMC 21119. The sequence goes on from NZ_AHVZ01000009.1 coordinate 78,971, forward strand.
ATGGACTTTGAGCATCCATTGTGGACGGGTATCGAGGACAATGCGCACTTTTACTTTGTGCATAGCTACTACTGTGAGCCTGCCGATAGCTCACAAGTTGCTGCTGTCTGTGACTATGGTCAGCCGTTTTGTGCCAGTGTCATCCAAGACAATCTATTTGCCACCCAATTCCACCCAGAAAAGAGCCATACCGCTGGCTTGCAACTGCTCAAGAATTTTGTAGAGTGGGATATTTAGCAAAATATGCGTCAAATATTTGATTTAGCAATCAGGTAGGTTCGCAATGGCGTAACCTGAGCGAGGAAGGAGTAAAGCATTGCTTTTCCCTCACGCAAGAGAGTTTGCATTGTCGCAAACTCTTTTTTATTTTAAATTTATACTTAATCGGTTTTTATTTATACTCAGCTATTCTCTATCTCTTATACACGGAATAAAATCGTGGATTTTTATATCTTCAAAAATAGTGTCGTGAATGCCACAGGATTGGAAAAAGATGCTTTACATATTTATGTAGGTATCAGCGTTTATCTATTAAGTTTAATCCTGATGCGTCCAATTTTTAAGAAGTACAGCGTTAGGGCATTTATTGCTTTAATTATGGTGACAGCTATCGCCTTATTGGGCGAGTATTTGGATAATCGCCAGACGATTACCGAGCTTGGCCTCTCAGCGATAGGCAGCGTAGAGCTTAAAGCCAGCATTCATGATTTGATCAATACGTGTCTGCTCTCTTACGTACTATATGGTTTTACCGTATGGACAAAGAGTTTTCAGTCAGTCAGTAAAGTTAAACCTATGATTAAACGACATCAAAAAACGGACTATTAGAGTCCGTTTTTTATTTTGCTCTTTGAGTTTATGATTGCTCATTTTCTGGCTTCATCATACAACTCGCGTACCACTTCACCAAATCACTTTGATACCATGCTTTTGCGTTTGTTCGTCAATAACAATACTCCTATAAGAACATCCACATAAGTGACTTCTAAAATAGCTTCTGCCCAAGTAGGTATAGTCGGTTCAGTATAATTTGGATACAAGGAAGGCGAGTGAAAGTACTACAAGTAGTAGACTAAGCAAGCTTGACACCGTATCCAATTTATAGAGGATTGACTATAGCTATTGCAGCGGTTGTAATTTGACAGATTAAACACGCTCTCTTTACAAAGCTTACGAAATATAAAAAGTCTTATCTATTTAACCCTTTCTCAGTTTGTTATCTTAAGATCAAAGAGGAGCGGTATCGGCGTATATCCTAAGCATATTGTCTTTAAATATCGCCTGATTAGGTATAGTCATTCCACTATAAAAGTATTACAGCGTTAACCTCGCTTGAAGTATCACATATACATCTACACTTGGTTGCCTTGTACTACTTTTAAATTGAATCGACTACATCCATCCTCCATAATTAATAATAAAAAGGAAAAACTATGAATATCCAAGATTTATTAGACAAGGCGAAAGATACCTTAGGTTTAGAATCAATTCAAATTGAGGAAGGGATTTATATTCCCTCCGTATCCTCACTCAAATTGGCCGCACCAAGTAAAACTAACTATGACCATACGGAATACAACGCGCCGTACACTGGTGATAAAAAAATTCTAATGGTCTGCACCGAAGAGCAGTACATGACCATGGAAAATGGTAAAAAATTCGATACTGGCAATCATCCCGTTGAAATGATGGTACCTTTACTGCATTTTAAGCAAGCAGGTTTTAAGGTAGACGTTTTCACCCCTACAGGCGAGTCTGTGAAAGTTGAACAGTGGGCAATGCCAGACAAAGATGACGACGTCAAAAAAATCTATGCTGAATATGAATCAACGCTGAATAACCCAAAAAGTATTGCTAACTTTGTCAAAAACGATATGGCTGATAGTGAAGATTATGCAGCAATCTTTATTCCGGGTGGTCATGGCGCGATGTTAGGTCTGCCCGAAGACCAAAACCTCGGTGAATTGCTACGTTGGGGTCATAATAGAGATTTATTTACTTTAGCTATTTGCCATGGCCCTGCGGCTTTATTAGCCGCTAATCTCGACAGTCCTAATGGGTCGGATAAGTCTGAAAGCGACTTTATCTTTAAAGGCTATAAGATGGTGGCGTTCCCCACTGATATGGATAAGCAAATGCCAAAAATTGGCTATCTGCCCGGTACGATGCCTTGGTACTTCGGTGAAAAGTTAGAAGATTTAGGTGTCACGATTAGCAATAAGCTCGCCTCAGGACAGACGCATCAAGATAGAAAGCTGATTTCAGGTGATGGGCCATTAGCCGCTAATGAATTTGGTAAGATCAGTGCTAAGGCTTTGTTAAAAGAGCTTAGCTAAACTGTTCTCATACGGTCATAGCATAAAAAAACGGACTATTAATAAGTCCGTTTTTTTCGTTTTACTATTTGAAATTTGATTCTAGCAGCTCATCTTATTTTTTGGCCTCATCATACAACTCACGCACCACTTCACCAATCGCTGCAATACCATCGGTTAGTGTCTGTTCATCAGCGGCGATACTCATACGAATACACTCGTGTGCATGCTGATAATCGCTGACATCGACACCGGGGAAGAAGTATTCGCTTGGCACAATAAGCGTACCTTTTTCTTTGAGACGCTCGTATAGCTCAAGGGTGCTAATCGGTAAGTCTTTAAACCACAACCACAAGAATATCGCGCCTTCAGGCTTATGAATCATTAGCGGGTAATCGCCCAATGCTTCTTTTAATAGCTTCACAGCGAGGGTGGCTTGCTTTTGATAAAACGGCTTAATCGCGTTATCAGATAACTGTTTGATACGATCGTTTTCTACCAGTGGTGTAGCAATCGCTGCACCAAAGCGTGTCGGTGCTAGATTCACCACCGCATTCATCGCGCTGACCGCTTCAATTACCTTCGCATCGGCAACGATAATACCAGTACGCATACCGGGCAGGCCAATTTTAGACAGGCTAAAGCAAAGAATCGTATTGTTATCCCACGTCAAATGCGCGTCTGAATAGATGATATTCGGGAAGGGCATACCGTAGGCATTATCAATGATGAGAGGGATGTCATAACGTTTGGCAATCTCGGCTAGATGCGCCATTTCTTCATCGGTCAGCACGTTGCCAGTCGGGTTGGTCGGGCGTGAGCAGCAAATCGCGCCGATACGACCTTCTTTTAGTGCTGGCAAGTTCTCTAATGCTTCAAAATCGACACGATATTTAAAGAAGCCTTCCTCACCATCATGAGTCACTTCATCGATATGCGGCAATACTGCTGCGAAATGCTGACCTTCGACATGCACATCGCTATAGCCGATATACTCAGGGGTCAATGGCAGTAGAATGGATTTGTCGATAGACTCGCTATTCTCATCAGCGAAAGCGCCGCCAAACAGATTAAACAGATAGAAAAAAGCATTCTGTGAGCCATTGGTCAAAGCAATATTTTCTGAGGTAAGGTTCCAATCATAATGGCGGTTAAAGAAGCCAACCAAGGCATCAATAAAGGCCGAATCACCTTGCGGATTAGAGTAATTCGCCATGCTGATAATAGCGCTACTATTGGGTACGCCTGCGTCGTTATCCGTGCCTAGCGCCTTATACGTCTCCAAAAACAGCTCATTGACGGCATCAATTTTGGCAGGGTTACCACCGCCCAGCATGTTGACTGGCTGATCGCTTTTTAGCGCATCGCCTAGATCATCCATCAATTGTGAGATGCCAGTGGGCTGGGTAAATTTCTGACCGAACTTTGAGAATTTCATAAGGCTACCATGCTGTTTGGGAGGGTGTTATAAGTTGGTATTTAACCGATAAAGTTGGGCTAGTATAGCAAATGAAAAGTATAAAATAAGCAAAGTGCGGAGCTGATATTGACTTATATGTCTATACAGCTTATGAAGCAAAAAAAACGTCCTCTACATGAATAGAGAGCGTTTTGATTTGAGGAGCTTAGTGAGGCTTTAGGTGAGTAGAAGAAGTACAACGTATTGCAATTATCTAATAATCAAAACCTTCGTTTTCTTTTCCCTTTTTAGCTTCTTCTAACTCTTGAATTTTGATAGCTTCTAACCATTCAGTGCGTTTAATTTCTAAATACGGAATATACTTTTCTAAGCTATTCTTAATCAAGTGCTCTTTGAGTGAGTCGAAGATATCAAGTTGCTCTCGCATGCCATTGGAGTAACTACCTGTATAACTGTGTATTTCATAGACATTATGGGCTAACACTGCATCTATAACAGACTCAGGGTTATTGCTCTTATCAATTAGATAAACCATTAAGTTACTCCAATGGAATTTTCTAATTCCTATTGAGTCTTCAATCCTTAATAAATTCGCGTATTTAATCCAAAAATCTATCCTTACTTGATCATCTTCACTTATCCATTCAGTTACTGCACTTTCTTCAGCATGAAATAGCAAATCTGAGCGACCCCACGATATAACATTAAATATTAGATATCCATTCTCTACAAATTTTTTGATAAACAGCTTAGTATCAGTTTCCAATAAAGATTTTAAGGCTACAAAGGTGTAATTTTCTTGAGATAATGATAAATATTTTTTTGAGTCAAATAGTTCAATAAATACCTCAAAAGATTTTTCTATACTCTTACTATTAGAGAGTAAAAGCTTAAGCATACTCTTTAATTCAAAAGTTTTATTACTATTGTAGATTGAAGGTAGACGTTCTAAAAAGGGTGAAATGTATTTATCAGATAGATTAACCATGTAGGTTGATTCAAACTGAAAGGTTTGTTCAATGGCATTTTCATAACCATTCTGAATCAAAGAATCAAAAACTTTTTCGAATTGCTCTGATGATATTTCTCCACGTTCTTTTTTCACAGAAATCCAAGCATAGTCGTAAAAATCAATATCTAGTTTTAAGTCTAACAATTTACACAGAAAGTCAAAGTCGTCATATGTTTGACTTAACTCAAAAGTTAACCAAGGTACGACTTGCTTAAATTCATCTGATTTCACTAGCTCTAAGATAGTTGATTTATAGTCACTAAAGGAGTTGTTTTTCAACTCCTTTAACAAGCCTAGTAATAAGTAAGGACGCCTACTTATTGATAAGTCTGTCAGTCCCTGTAAGACGTCATTTAAATTGCTATGTTCTATCAATTTTGGATAGATTACTGTACCGGTGTATTCAAGACTTGGGTTGTCGCTACTCAGTAATAGTGCAAGATAAGAGTGCAAGTCATTGTTGTTCACTAATTCGTTAGAAACATATTGAATAAAATTATTATAATTATAAAAGTTGAGAACTTTAAGCCTCAAGCGTTTATCAGCTTGTCTTTGATATCTTGCTAAATCAAAACCACCTATCAGTATATAATGCTGAATTAACTGTTTTAATTCACTTAACTTAGGTTGAAGCGTAATAATTAAACTTTGCAAGTTTTGAAGAGTTTGAGGGTGTTTCTTTTGTAACTCTTCATAATCATATGCAATAAGCTCATTCAAGGCAATTGAGGCTTTAATAAACGGTTTCCTACTATGGAAATCTAGTATATATCTATCCATAAACCCACCTTGATAACAACTTCGAATGAGTGGTTTTAGCTGACTGGTAAAAATCTCTTTAGCTTCTTCATACCCCAAAATATCAAGTTGGTTCAAAAGGTTTAACAAAAATTCAGTCCAATCCCAAATTTCACCATTGGTCTTGGGTTGATAACCGTAACTATATTTTTTTAAACCATTATCCGAATTGGAGTATAAAATGCCACCCGAATTAAAATCTAATGCTGATTTTAATATGTTTAATAGTATCTCATAATCTTCATTATCGAATAGCTGTTGTAGTAGTGGTTTTTTCAAATCTAATGTAGCTAAGCTTTCAGACATATAAAGACTAAAAATTGAGTCTAAAGTGCTTTGAATAGATGAGTTTTTTGGTTTATTTTTTGCTATAGCCAATAGTAAATTAAAAGACTGGCTAAGATTTTCATGCCTATAAGATAGGAGTTTAAGAAGGTATTCAATTTTAGAGATGTGAGGGTTTGTAGCAGTTAAAAAGAGATTATCTCGAGTATGACGTTCTTCTATTAAGTCTAAGATAGTTCTAGGTTCAATATGGGAGAGTAGTCGCAAGTAATTAATTTCTTCTTCAGAGATAGACCCGTCGAGAAGACTTTCACCTATAACTCCATCTTTATCTAGTATTTTTTGAACAAAATTGTGTACTACTTCATTGTCATGTAGGTAACTCAAACGTTTGATGAGTGACCGCTGTAATCGTGCTGGCATTTTAGTAAATATGTCATATAAATCGTCCTCATCAATCCATTGTAGTGCTTGTTTAGAAAGATGGTTTGCTAAGACATGAGGTAATATGGCTCTGAAATCACCACGTTGTTGAACAACATCTTTAGCCTTTAATTGCTCAATGACTTGTTTTGCGGTTCTAGGTGATATTTCAGTGATATCAGACAATATTTGCAGTTCTGAGTCTGGCTCTGATAAATCCTTAATATTAAATGAAAAAACCAGTGAGAAAACTTGAGCAATCTTGTAGTTCTCTTCATTGATCTGGCCATTTTGATAAAACAAACGCTCAAATAATTGCTGATCATTTAATATAGCAATATTATCTACATTATTCACAGTCGACGCGATAGCAAGAGCTAGTCGATAATTACCCCCTGTTAACTGCGCAATATCATGTGGGATAGGACTGTTGATTTCAGGGTAATGGCGTTCTATTACCTTTTGAACAAGAGTAGGACTATTTGGCTCAAGTTTAAAAACTGACGTTTTTTCGGGTAAGTCATCAGAAATATCATATTCGATAGTCAGTAGAGAAATCTGACTATCGTCATTAGTGATAGATTTAGTTAATATTTCATGTTGGTCACGCCCACAGTTATCAACGATAACGATAAATTTCTTATTTTTCTGTTTAAGACCTTCTATAAAGTGTAGTGGAAGAGGGGATGGTGATTCACCATAATCACAATACCAAACCTCTCTAACGTCTAGTGGATTCTTACCTATACGGTCGTCAAATAGTGCTTGAGCTAATCTAGTTTTACCGACACCAGATAAGCCTACAAGCCGAACAGAGTTTTTAGGCTGTTTTAAATCGTTGCGTATAGCGTTTATGCCGTTGATTACGTGACTTGCATCTTCTCTTTTCTGATTAGGTAGTACTACCTTAATATTGTTATCAGTAAAATATAGAGAGTCTACATTGGCTTGGGTGCTAGACCAATCCTTAAATCTATCCCAACCTTGATAATCATCATTCGTAAAAAAGTGTCTGGCTAAGTCATTATTTTCTACACAGACAAATTCAGATTCAAAAAAGGAATGCTCGTTCCAAATAACTTCAATACCTAATTCAGAGGAGCGATCTTCAATAGCTATAAGAGCTATAGATTTACTATCTTCACCATTACCTTGTCCCCATAACTTATTTGTATAAATCACTAGGTGGGTTAGCTCAGGGTAATTTTCCTTAATTGTATCTAAGGTTTTAATTAACTCATTTTTCTTTGATGATAGGGATATATCATAGAATTTAGATTGAAATCCTATTACTCTGTCTTCTAATTCAAGTGGTTGTTTTTCAATACCTGATTGATTCTTGTATCCAAACCAGCCCTTATTCAAATTATACTCTCGACAAAATAATAGGTAAGTAAACCATTCAAAAGTATCTTGAGGGTTAGCACTGAATTTTGCTTTAAATACATTCCAATCTGGTTGGATTATCATTTTGTACCTTTAAGAGATTGAGTGATGAAATGTTAATAGATATTAGCAAGTACATGACGTTACTGCTAGCTCTGATAGCAGTAGTTCTTCCGATGAACTGAGCTTCTCGTAGACTGATAAATGATATCGAATTAAAAAAACCCCTATAAAGGGGTTTTTCTTTGCAAAGCCAAAATCGAATATGATTAAATCATCGCCCTTACCCTAGCCATAATCCCGCGTCCAATCACCAATCTCACATAAATAATGGCAATGGCAAACAGCAATACGATTAATGCCACACCGCCAATAGCCAAGCTCGTCCACGGCACACTAAATTGTAGATTAAACCATTGCGTGATGGCCGCCCATGCGCCAACGCTAGCGATGACAACGGCAAAGGTCGCTGCACTGATACCAAGTACACCCAGCTCTAAGATATTGAGCATATACAAGTCACGCTTTTGCATTCCTAGCAGCCTAAAGGACGCGCTGTCTTTCATACGATCTTGTGAAGTAGACAGTAGTGAGCTGATCAGCACCATGACTCCAGTGAGCAGGGCAAGCAAGGTGAACACATAGACCAAGCGGCTCATTTGTACCACCAGCTCTTGGATTTGCTTCGCAATGGCAGTGCCATCAATGGTGGTGACAGCAGGGAACTCGCGTACCAGTTTGCCTTGCAGATCTGGAATGGTACTCTCTGACACGTGCGCGGTAGCAAACTGAATCTGCGGTGCAGCCGATAGCACGGACGGCTCAAACAAGAAGTAAAAATACGGGCTTGGGCCACGCTCATAGCGCGTGCGAATACTGGTGATTTGCCCGATGATTTCGATCCCTTGAATGTTAAAACGTACCTGATCACCCATGCCGACATTGAGCATACCTGCGGCAGTGTCCAAGATAGACAAGGGTTTGACTTGTTCATCTGTCGCATCGATAGGGGTGTATAGCGCGTCATCTGTGAGTGATTCAGTGATATATTCGGTCTCCATGACCGTATCTGCGTAGCTCAAGTTAAAGACACGCGTAGGATCATCAAACCCATCAGCAGGCACGATATCTTTTGCCACCACATCATTGGCCGTCTCCACACGCGCACGAATGACTGGATAATAAGTGACGGGCGCCTCAATGATCGCATCAATATCGTCATGTTGATCGCTCTGCACATCGAGCAAAAACAGATTGGGCGCGTCTTCAGGATAGGCATTGATAAACTGCGCATTGATACTATGATTGAGCGTAGTGATAAGCGTCAGTACCGCCACCGATAGTGATAAGGTGACAAAGAACAACGCTGATTGGTTGCCTTTACGCGCAAGGTTATGGATAGCGATACGCTGCATCCAACTGATCTTGGTTTTCGTCGCTACCTTGGCAAGTAACCACAGCCACCCACGAGCGAATAGCCAAAATATCGCCACTAGAGCAATCAAGCCGCCCAATAGCTGTGCCCCTAATGACAGCGAGCCAACCTCATAAGCAAAGAAGGCATATAGCCCTGCCAGCATTAGCCCATACCACAGTAATGGCACGCGTCGATACCAAGGCAGATTTTGCGTTTGCGTGCTCGCACCTTGACTCAGGAGGGTCGCGGGCTTGGTGGTGCTCAGCGTACTCAAACCACGCTGAGCGATCAGTAGCGTCAGGACTAAGGCAATGACAATGGTCTTGATGGCGCTGATTGGATTGATGGCTAGGCCAACGTCAGCAGGCAAGATAGCCACCATATACGGTTGACCGATTTTGAGTAAGCCCAAACTAAGCGCAATCGCTGCGATACAAGCGATAGCGGTCGTGATGATGAGCAATTGATAGTAGCTACGTTTAAGTGACCCAAGCGGCTCGCCTAGCGCTAAGCGAATGGCATTATTAGACTGCTGCTTACTGACAAACGCGCTAATGACGCCATACATGGCGACCGCAGATAGTAGCAACACCGCGATGACCAGTAGTTTTAAAAACATTAGGACATTGTCAGAGATACGCGAGACCGAAGTATCTGCAGACTCTGCGTCAGATAGCTCGATATCTGGATAATTGGTCAGGATGTCTGTGAGCTTGTCACGTTGCGTGGTTATCAGCTCAGGATCGCCTGCCATCTCAATGCGGTAGTTTATTCGGCTACGTTGACCCAATAGGTTGGTCGCTGCAAGCGAGTCTTGATGCATTAAGACACGACCCCCGAACCCAAATGTGGTCAGCGGTCGGTCAGGCTCTTTGGTCAGTACATCACCGATCGTGAATTGCGCATCGCCAATGGTGATACGGTCACCGACATTGGCCTGTAGGCTACTGAGTACTTCTGGTGCGACGATGACACTGTCAGATGTTAGCTGTTCCCACAGCGGCTGTCCTGAGGCAAGCTCCGCTGTGCCGTATAAGGGATACGACGGCGTGACGGCTTTGACGCTGGCAAGCAAGGTTTGCTCATCATTGACCAGCATGGCGCTAAACTGATAGTCATACACCGTCTGGGTATCAGGGATAGTTTCTACCTGCGTCAATACTTCGCTGGGCCAGTCTTGCTTACTGTTTAGGATTAGATCCCCACCAACGAGCGCGCGCTGATTGTCATTGATATAGCTATCAACAGACTGCTGTACAGAGTCGAGGGTCAAATAAGTTGCAAGCGACAGAGTCAACGTCAGTAGAAACAATACAGGATACACCCAGCGCTGCCACCAACTGCGGCTTAGTGCTTGTGAGCCTAGTGTTTGAAACCCTAGGGTACGGGCAAATAGTTGACTAAGGATGCCGCTAGGATAACTGGACTCTTGACGCATACTGGTATCAGTCTTTTTTGTATCAGGCGATTTATTGTCTGTGGGCTTACTATTCATTAAGATACAATCCAGTTATTCATGTAGGTACAATGTGGCCGTCATGCATGGTGATGACGCGATCTGCCATCTCGGCAAGCGCAGGATCATGGGTCACGACCACTAGTGCCGAACCGACTTGCTGTCTTAAGTCTAATAATAGTTGCATAACTTGATCGGCATTTTGCTCATCTAAATTGCCTGTAGGTTCATCCGCAAACACAATCTTTGGGTGCGATACCAGCGCTCGTGCCACTGCTGTACGTTGCTGTTCACCGCCTGATAATTGATTGGGTAAACTGTTACGTCTATGCCCTAAATCGACCGCGTCAATAAGCTCATCTACTCTCGCTTGATTTGGACGTCTCGCAATATCAAGTGGGAAGGCGATATTTTCAGCGACGGTCAGTGTTGGCAGTAGATGAAATGACTGAAAGACAAAGCCCATATCCTGCTGACGAATGACTGCCAGCGCATCTTCGTCAAGACTGCTAAGCATTTGACCTGCCAGCGACACCGTACCGCTATCGGGATAGTCTAATGCTGCGAGTAACCCTAGCAGAGTAGATTTACCCGAGCCTGATTTGCCCATGATGACCACAAACTCGCCAGCGTTGACATACATATCTACGTCTTTGATGATGGATAACTTTTGCTCACCGACTTGCACAGTTTTATTGAGTTTATTAGCGGTGAGTAGGGCAGCTTTTTTAGAATCTGCTTGTGGCATTGATGCGGCCATCGAAGGTGATGATGTCATTACAGTGTCTCGTTAAGTAGTCTCATTTGTCGTATTTTTTGTCATATAGTCAGGTCAATATGAAAAGAGTCAGCGTGACTGATATAAGTTTTTTGTCAACTCTGTCTGCACAGCAAGCAAGAAAAATTTGTACCAGTCACGCCTCATGATGTCGTATATCTATTTTATTTCGTATCGACTATATCGTTTTGAACCGTCTCAGTTGTACTGTCTGCATTGGCTGTTTTTAGTGCTTCCAGTTTGGGCGCTAAGATAGGCAAAATATTGTCATTGACGATAATTTTGTAGCCATCTTTAGTCGGATGAATCGCATCTGCTTGATTGAGCTCTCGGTCACCGCCAACGCCCTCTAAGAAAAATGGAATAAGCGTCAGGTTCATGTCTTTGGCAACACGTGGATAAATGTCTGAGAATGCCGCAACGTATTCACTGCCTAAATTGTCATAGATCGACATGCCGCCTAAGATGACGACACTGCCATTGTCCTGCAGGTGCTTAACCGCAGTACGAATATTGGCTTCAATTGTCGCCACATCGATACCACGTATGGCGTCGTTAGCACCGATGGTTAATATCGTAATATCGGGTTTGGTTTGTGATACCCAGTCTAAACGATTGACCAGCCCTGTACTGGTTTCACCGCTTAGACCTGAGTTGATAACCTTGGCATTAGCGTAGCCCATTTCTTGCAGACGATCTTCTAACTGAGCAGGGTAATTGTCATTTTTATCTACCCCAAGACCTTCCGTTAAGGAGTCGCCAAGGGCTAAAATAGTCAACGATGATGAATCGACTTGTTGCGCGGCAGCACTAGCACTTGTGGTTTCTTCAACCGCTACAGGCGCATTTATAGTTGCCGTTTCAGTGGTTTGTGGCTCGTTAGTCGTTTCTGTGTCAGGAGATTTTTGACAGCCACTTAGCATCAAGCCTACTGTCAATATACCGATACTCATCTTGTAAATAGTTGTGCTATAAACAGGTCGTTTAAGTAGGTCGAAGTTGTTATTTTTCATCATAGATACATCTCTTAATCAATCGAACCAGTGTAGCAAAATAAGAAGATAATCAATATTAGCTTAAAGTTACGGCAAGTAGATTCATTCTATCTTAAAGTTTCTTGCCATCAACCATCGCTGGGCGACTTACCAGCCAAGCAATCACAACGTTGATAATCATCAAAATGAGCATGATGAATAGCGGCAAATCCCAGCTACCAGTCGCCTCATGTAGCCAGCCTGTCCCTAGTGGACCAAAAAACGCAATCAAATAACCGACGAATTGCGCCATACCAGACAGCTCACTAGATTGGTTGGTTGTATAAGTACGTAAGGAGAACAGCATCATACTCAACGTAAAAATAGCGGAGCAGCCAATGCCCATCAGGCCTGACCACAGCCAAGCGAGTTCAGTGGATAAATAACTGATGCCTAAAATACCAATGACATTTAACACCGCTGCAAACACCGCCAGCGCCTGAATAGGGCGGCCACGGTTTACCAGCCATGTTAGGCTCAAGATAGCGATCGGTGCCATAAACTGGAACACCGAAGCCATTTGTCCTGCTTGGACTGCGGATAGCCCTTTACTCACCCAAATAGACGGCAAGAAACTGGCAACGGTGTAAAATAATAATGATTGCAGCCCCATAAAGACCGCAATCTGCCAAGCAAAAGGGGTGCGCCACATGGATATTTCTGAATACTCGGACGTAGGTAGCACAACCGTTTGATGACTAGACGAGCCTAGACGCAAGCGTAAAAATATCCAAATAACGATGGCAAAAATACCCAATAGCGACCATCCACCCAGTGCCCATTGCCAGCCCACTTGCTCAGATAATGGCAGTACCACTCCTGCGACGATACCTGCCGTTACCGTCATCGTTAGACTAAATAGCCCTGTTATCAATGGAATATGTTTGGGCGTGCGCTGTTTGATAACAGGAGCAGCTAAGGTATTCGCAAAACCGATAGCCAAGGTCAGCAATAATGTACCAACTAAAAACCCAGACCAAGTCGGGATAACGGTACGGACAATCATCCCTACCGTTAATAACCCAATCATCGCAATGAGCGTATTCTCAAGACCGAACCGCTTACCAATGGATGGCGCGATAAGCGCGCCCACTGCAAAGCTCAGCATGGGCACTGCCCCTAGCCAACCAATCTGCGTCTCAGAAATATTGAGCGCCTCTTGCACCACTGGCGCAATAGAGCCAAGAGCAACGATCGGTGCACGCATATTGGTGGCGAGCAAAACCATGGCGCATAAGACGAGCCAAAAAGTGAAGCGTGAGGAGGGTAGGTTGGAGGAAGAGGATAGATTGGATGAGGTAGACATAGCAGCACAACGATGACAATGAAAAAGAACACGTTATAAAACAGCGCCGAAACATCGTCGCTTGTAAAATAACACCAAAGAGCATTTATCCAGACACGTACCTAGACGGCAATCGACAGCATAAATCAGAATGAGAGATCGTTGTATAGTCAGGTCAATATAAAAAAGAGACAGCGTGACTGGTATAAATTTTTCGTAGCCTCTGTCTGCGTAGGCACAGAAAGCAAGAAAAGTTTGTGCCAGTCACGCATCATAATGTCGTGTACCCATTTTATTTAGTATCGACTATAGAGCGTAAAACATACGAGTTTTCTAGACTGACTTTGCTAAATCGGCAGGCAGGTTAGTAAGTTGTATGTGGTTGCTTCGAAACTTTATTTGAGACATTGTTTTGAAGCGTTATTTCGAGCTGCTGCTTTAGAACAGTGATAATAAAGGATGGCGATAATAAAAGATGGCATCGCACAATAAAAATAGCGCCAAGTCGCTTTTAAAGGACTTGACGCTATTATAAGAATAGAGGCGACACAAATACTACCAGCGTATGGTAACAACTATGGCTGCTAGACTGATTTGCCTAATTGAGCCGCTCTGAGCGCGTTTTCTTGGTGCTCTGCGATGATTGAGTCGCATTTATTGGGATCATTGCCACAAAACGAGCAATTTTCATCACCCATCAGTTTAGCAACACCGCCGCAAGATCCTCTAAGCGGCTTTTTTTTGACCATATAACCGATGCCCATAAACAGAAAGAACAGGACGAATACGGTAAAGGTAATAGCAAGCATGGGAAGCAATTGGCTAAGCATAGAGGAGACCTCGTTTTAAAAATGGGGCAGTTATCCATAGGGATAACCTATTAATAGTATAGCAAATTTTTACGCCGCTCGTTGATGCTTATGGTGTGCTTTATAGCATCACACTAGGGCATGTTCTCAATTCAACCGATAGCGATCTAAATATGCTAAAAGTGGTTAAACATCGCCAAACATCATCAAATAACTGGGTAATATCTCGATATTATCTGCGCTATTGTCCTTGTTTGACTGCCACTTACCTCACTTTTATCCTCATTTTTAAAATGAGGACACGCCCTAGAAATTTACGGTTGTTTATCTGCTCGCAAGTTTTTCATTGCCGATGTTTGTACTATTTGCCAATCATCAGTACTGTCCAAAGAATCACTAGGTTTGATACCCTCAGCTAATACAACAAACAGTGCGGCTAGATTTTGTTCATTAGCGACTCTCAGTGCCTTTTTATAAGGCATCGCAGTCAGTGCTGTTGCCCATGCATCTGCCAATGCGACCGAGTCTGCAGCAACCGTAACCGAAGGAGCGCCGCCCACGATAGGCTCGCCAGTGGTGGGGTCGATCGTGTGACTATAGTGCTTACCATCAAAGACGATGGAGTTGCGATAGTTTCCTGAAGTCGCTAGATGCATTTGAGTGGTAGTGTTTATAGGTTGACGAATGGCGGATATCGTTTGGCGTTCGCTGACGGTGCTGCCTTCAATAGGGGCATCAATCGCAATTTGCCACGGTTGCTGCTGGTTATTCACGCCAGAGGTCGCAATTTCGCCGCCGATCTCAACCATATAATTACGAATCTGATAATCGTCTCTAAGCACATCAGCGATGACATCGACCCCATAACCCTTGGCAACGGCAGAAAAATCTAGACCAACACCACCTTTGCTTTTATAGATCGATTTATCTTTTTTTATGATGCTTTCAAAGTCTACCAATGCTTTTGCTTGGGCAATCTCAAGTGCTGTTGGCGGGCTTTGTAGACGCTCGACAGTCATAGTGCTACCGAATCCCCACGTATCGACCAATGGCATAACAGTAGGATCAAAAGCACCGCCAGATTGTTCATAAACGACACGTGAGACATTGAGCACGCGACTAAAATCAGCGTCGATAATAATAGGGATATCTCTACCCAATTGATTAAACTTGGATATCGTTGAATCACTCTGGTAAGTCGACATGCTGTCATTAATCTGCTGCAAACGCTTATCAATCGCTGCTTGGATGGCGGCTTCATCTGCATCATCGGGCAGTTGATAGCTAATATGATAGCTTGTGCCCATCGTCTCACCACTCAGATAATTATAGTCTGGTGTTTGCTGGCAGGCACTAATACTTAAAGTGCCGACAAGACCAATGATGCCAAATAGGGCAAGATTCATAGTTTTTTTGGAAGATGAGCTGTATTCGGTATTATTCATAATGTTTTCGGTATGGCGCAAAAATGAGTAGGGTGTAAAACAAGCCATGCTTATTTTACACCCCTTGAGCCCAAAAATACCAATGAAGGCACTATTCAATGACAATTCGTTCGGTCGAGCAGCTTATTTTACTTGTGACTCACGGATAAGTTTATAGAGTTTTGGCGGTGATACCCGATTGACCCTAGTGGCCAGTTTTTCTTGTTTGCCACCAACGATGATATATTCTTTATTATTACCAAGCGCCTTCACGACCTGTTTAGCAAACTCAGTTGCACTCAGCCCTTTACTGGTCGCCTCATCCATCGTGCCTTGCGCGCTACCATCTCCTGTCAGCGCGTTAATAGAAACGTTGGTTTGGATAAATCCCGGAAATATCGTCGCAACTTCTATGCCTTGGTCATGCAATTCCGCACGCAAACTGTTCGCCCACATATGCAAGGCTGCTTTGGCTGCCCCATAAGCGCCGCGATATTGCGTACCGAGTAAGCCTGCAACACTTGATATCATCACTACCTTGCCGCCGCCTTGTGCGATCATGTCAGGCAACACCAATCTTGTCAGACGGGTTTGCGCAAAATAGTCTATCTCCATAATTTGCCGTTCAACATCTTCACTGGTCTCCATAATGAGTGAGCGTTGACTGACACCAGCATTATTAATCAGCCAGTCGATTTTTCCTGTCTGTGCGATAGCAGCGTCATAGGCTTCTTTCGCTTGCTCGGCATCACTAATATCAAAAGGCACGATGATGTGTTTTTTGCTGTGCTTGCAGCTTTTTTTGACCGCTGCTAATTTTTCCTCATCACGACCACTCAAAATAATCCGAGCACCGCGTTTGGCAAAAGCGATGGCTAAGGCTTCGCCAATACCGCTAGAAGCACCAGTTATCCAAATGGTTAATTCTTTCACTTTGGTTTTCATAAGAATCCTTTCTTAAAGCAATAAATAATCAATCATATAGGAGAGGGCAGGTAATCTGCTATTTAGATTTGTAGTCTTATTATTTGAACTTGGTACTTAATCGAAGCCAAAAAGAGAGCCTCAATTGAGACTCTCTTTTATAGTATTAATTTAATCGCGTTTCTCTAACCAGTCGGCTTAACCACCAAAGTCATCAAGCATGATGTTTTCGTCTTCAACACCAAGGCTATGTAACATGTCGATTACCGCCGCGTTCATCATCGGTGGCCCGCACATGTAGTATTCACAGTCTTCTGGATTTGGATGATCTTTTAGATACTCTTCTAGTAAGACGTTATGGATAAAGCCAGTATAGCCATCCCAATTGTCTTCAGGAAGTGGATCAGATAGGGCAACATGCCATTCAAAGTTCGCAAACTCTGCTTCTAGTTGATCATAGTCTTCAACATAGAACATCTCACGAATTGAGCGCGCACCGTACCAAAAACTAATCTTACGATCAGAGTTCAAGCGTTTTAGCTGATCAAAGATGTGCGAGCGCATTGGTGCCATGCCTGCACCACCACCGACGAAAATCATCTCAGTTTCGGTATCTTTGGCAAAGAACTCACCATAAGGACCTGAAACCGTCACTTTATCGCCAGGCTTTAAGCTAAATGTCCAAGAAGACATCTTACCTGGTGGGATACCGTCAGGACCACGTGGCGGTGGACTAGCGATACGAATGTTAAACTTAATCAGGCCTTTTTCTTCTGGGTAGTTGGCCATTGAGTACGCACGGATAACCGGCTCATCAACTTTTGAGACATAGTTGAAAATGCCGAATTTTTCCCAGTCTTCTCTATATTCTTCAGCCACATCGAAGTCTTTATAATGTACTTCATGCGGTGGCGCTTCTAGCTGTACATAACCACCAGCGCGGAAGTTAACTTCTTCGCCTTCTGGAATTTTGAGTACCAGCTCTTTAATAAAGGTAGCAACGTTATCGTTAGAGACAACCTCACATTCCCATTTTTGTACATCAAAGAATTCAGGGTCAATCTCAATTTTCATGTCTTGCTTGACGGCTACCTGACAGGCTAAGCGCATGTGATTGCGGATTTCGCCTTGAGTAAAATAGCCTTCTTCAGTCGGCAAGATAGAACCGCCGCCTTCAATAACGCGGCAACGACACTGCGCACAAGTACCACCGCCACCACAGGCTGAAGATAAGAAAATACCTTCGCTCGCCAGTGTTTGCAGCAGTTTACCACCTGCGGGTGTCACGACGTCATTATCGGGATTATCATTGATATGGATGGTAACATCGCCTGAACTGACCAGTCTTGAGCGTGCCGCCAAAATAATGGCGACAAGGCCCATGATGATCAAGGTAAACATAGCAACGCCACCAATCGCCGTAGCGTAATCCATGGTAGGTATCCTTAATCTATGGAGTAGGGGTGCGAAAAGACGTCATTGCGTTTTTCCTGAACCCCTACCGAATAAATGAATTAAATAGGTCAAATCGCTAAATAAGGTTTTAAGCTTAGCGGTCTAGATTGACATACCGCCGAAAGACATAAAGCCAAGTGACATCAGACCAACTGTGATAAAGGTAATACCAAGACCACGCAGCGGTGCTGGAATGTCTGAGTATTTTAGCTTCTCACGGATACCGGCCAATGCGGTAATCGCCAATGCCCAACCGAAACCTGCGCCTACGCCATATACCATCGATTCGCCAAAGTTATAGTCACGCTCAACCATAAATAGTACACCACCTAAGATGGCACAGTTGACAGTGATGAGCGGTAAGAATACCCCAAGGGCGTTATACAGACTTGGAACAAACTTATCCAAGAACATCTCTAGAATCTGTACGGTCGCAGCAATCAGACCAATATAACTGAGCAAGCCCAAAAAGCTTAAGTCAATATCAGGGAAGCCTGCCCATGCCAGCGCACCGTCTTTTAGGATGAACTGAAATAGTAAGTTGTTTAATGGCACAGTGATGGCCATTACGACGACAACTGCAACACCTAAGCCGATAGCGGTTGAAACCTTCTTTGATACTGCCAAGAAAGTACACATACCTAAGAAGTAGGCAAGCGCCATATTCTCAATAAAGACTGAGGTTATAAATAAGCTAACATAATGTCCCATTAGTGACCGCCTCCATGTGCCATGCCTTTAGACTGCGGCTTCATTACAAACTCGGCTTCTTCAACCTGCTCTGGTTTCCAAATACGAACAATGGCAATGAATAATCCAATGATAAAGAATGCTGACGGTGGCAACAGTAATAGACCGTTTGGAATATACCAACCGCCATCAGTGACAGGCTGTAGGATAGTGATACCAAACCATGTACCTGAGCCAAGTAGCTCACGGATGGTCGCTACAAACAACAGTACCGCAGAGTAACCAAGACCATTACCAATACCGTCTAAAAAGCTGGGTACGGGTGGGTTGCTCATCGCAAATGCTTCGGCACGGCCCATCACGATACAGTTGGTGATAATCAAACCAACGAAGACTGACAAGCCCTTGCTGACATCATAAGCCACGGCTTTTAGCACCTGATCGACCAAGATAACCAGTGAGGCAATGATGGTCATCTGTACAATAATACGAATACTTGATGGGATTTGCTTACGAATAATAGAGATAAAGAAGCTCGAAAACGCCGTTACCAGTGTCAACGCCACACACATCACCAACGCATTGGCCATGCTGGTCGTCACCGCCAATGCCGAACAGATACCTAAGATCTGTAGGGCAATGGGGTTATTATCAAAGATAGGCGAGGTTAAAATACTTTTAGTGTCAGCCATGTTATGCCTCCTTGCCGTTTGCTACTGGTAGAGTCGCTGCCAGTTCGGTTGTCGGTTGAGCGCTCTTATTGTCTGGTTGTGTCGACTGGCTCGCTTGGGCATCAACGCTATCAAGCGTTTTACCGTTCTGTTCACGTAGCAAATCTAGGTAAGGCTTATAGCCTTGCTCACCCAACCAAAACTGAATCATGTTGCTCACACCGCGACTGGTTAGCGTCGCACCGCTGATACCATCAACCCAGTTATCTTTTGGATTGCCCGCTTTGGTTACGCCCGTTGCCACGTCACCGTTTTCGTCATATGAGTGGATACCAGTCCACATCGCGCGCCATTTCGGCTCTTCGATGCGAGCGCCAAGACCTGGGGTTTCTTTATGCTCATAAAAGCTGATACCTTTGATGGTATTCATGTCACTTTCGAGCGTTAAGAAACCATAAATCGTACCCCATAGGCCATAGCCTTGAATCGGCAGTACAACCATCTCAGGCTTACCCGCGTCATCGTTTTTGACATAGACTTTGGCGTATTTAGGTTTACGACCAATACTGGCTGGATCGTTATCACCTAGGTCATCGCTTAGTGCTTTGTTTTTGGTGGCTTGGCTGGCGTCATAAGCATTACGATCAGGGATGCCTGCCGCTTTTAGTGCGGCGTCATCTACATAATTGCCTTTATTCAAATCAATGATTTTTACTTCAAAATCTTTGAATCGCTCAGCAACGTCGTCAGCAGTATCAGATTCAGCATCGTACATATCGGCTGCGACTAAAATGTTTTTGTTGCGGTCTAAGCGCGCATTTTCGACTTGCGCTGGTTTTAGACCCACCGCGACTGCTGAGACCAATACGGAACACACCAAACATAGCGTCAACGCTACGCTGATGGTTTTCGCGTTGTTACTTTTGGGCTTGGACATAGCGAACCCTCCGAGCGGTTTGGCGTTTGATGTTTGCTTGAGTCACAAAATAATCAAACAATGGAGCAAATAAGTTGGCAAATAGAATGGCCAGCATGATGCCTTCTGGGAAGGCTGGGTTGATGACACGAATCAATACCGTCATAAAACCAATCAAAATACCATAAGCCCAGCGGCCTTTATTGGTATGCGCAGCTGAGACAGGATCGGTCGCCATAAAGACTGCACCGAATGCAAAGCCACCAATGACTAGATGCCAGTAAAAAGGTAAGCTCATCATCATATTGTCTTTAGAGCCAATCATATTAAATACAAGAGACGTAGCAATCAAACCGACGACACAACCTGCCATGATGCGCCATGAGGCAATACGCGTCCATAGTAAAACTGCTGCACCCATTAGGATAGCCAGCGTTGATACTTCACCAATACTACCTTGCATATTGCCTAAGAACGCATCACTCCAAGTGATTGCATTACCATAGACATCGACAAAATCCTGAGGTACTACACCAAGTGCCGCTAGGCCAAGTGGTGTCGCTCCTGAGAAGCCATCAACCGCTGTCCATACTGAGTCGCCTGACATGTAAGCAGGATACGCAAAGTATAGGAACGCACGACCCGATAGGGCAGGGTTCAAGAAGTTTTTGCCCGTACCACCAAAGACTTCTTTTGCCACGACCACACCAAAGATAATACCTAGGGCTACTTGCCATAAAGGAATATCTGGTGGTAGACATAGTGCAAATAGTACCGAGGTCACAAAGAAGCCTTCATTGACTTCATGCCCGCGCACGACGGCAAAGATAATCTCACAGAGAATACCAACGCCAAAGGTCACAAGGTAGATTGGCAAAAACTGCATCGCGCCATAGACAAAGCTTGCCCAGATACTGTCTGGGTTATAGCCTGCCATGCTGGTAATGATGGTACGCCAGCCTTCAGGTTGTAAGCCAAGCTGAGTGATAGCCGTTAGTGCTTGATGACCGATGTTGTACATACCCCAAAACATTGCTGGGAACGTACATAGCCATACGGTAATCATAATGCGTTTTAGATCAATACCGTCACGCACGTGTGAGGACGCGTATGCCGTTGAGCTTGGTTGACGCAAAAAAGTATCAAACATCTCAAAGATGGCATAGTATTTTTCATGTTTGCCACCTTTGGTGAAAGACGGCTCCATACGATCGAACATATTGTGTAAAAATTTCATCGTGGTTAGCCCTCCAGTTCAATGCGCGTCAAGTTATCACGCAAAATATCACCGAATTCATATTTGCCAGGAGAAACGAAGGTGCATAATGCTAAATCTTCTTCGTCCAATTCAAGTACGCCCAAGTCTACTGCCGTGATAATGTCTTCAACGATTAACGCGCGCAATAGTTGCGTTGGCAGATAGTCTTGTGGCATGACTTCTTCGTAAACCCCGATAGGCACCATCGCTCGCGGTGAGCCGTTACTCGTGGTGGTAAAGTTATACTTTTTGCCACCAAAAAACTGCGAAATATAGATAGGCAGTTTTGAGAAACGGTTTGCACCTGGACTAAAGAAGTGAAATGCTGGACGCTCATGACCTTCAGGTAAAACGCTGATCTGGTCATGGAAACGACCAACATAGGCACTATTCGAGAATGACTGGCGACCCGATAGCACTGAACCTGAAATAATACGGTTCTCGCCATCGATCAGCTGACCTTTCGTCAAGGCTGTGATATCAGCACCACGTTCAGTTGCGATTAGGTGCGGATTTTTGACCGCAGGGCCTGCTAAGCTAAGCATACGACGTGTATATAAGCGACCGGTGGTAAATAATTTACCAATCGCAATCACGTCTTGATAGCCAATCGTCCAGACGCTCACGCCGCGCATGATTGGATGCAAGAAGTGAATGTGTGTGCCAGCCAGACCTGCTGGATGTTTGCCAGCAAAACTATGATATTCAGTGACATTATTAGCCGCGGTTTTCGCAACTGGCGTCAACTGGGCATCACCATGATGGCAGACAAAGGTCTTTGGGCTGAGCGTCGACAGTACCGCAAGTCCGTCGTTGAACGCTTGCAGTTGCTCATTAATCAGCAGCATCGGGTCAAACGCTAATGGATTGGTATCCATAGCGGTGACAAAGATGGCATGCGGACGAGCACCGATTTCGGGAGCGCGGCTATAGGGACGCGTACGAAACGCCGTCCATTCGCCAGAGGCGAGCAGTTGGGTTTCAACGGTTTCTGAGTCTAGGTCAGCCAGTTGCTGGGAGTCATAGCGCTGAAAGTCTATTTCCTCACCATTGGGATCGACCGCAATGACAAGACTCTCGAACACACGACGCTCACCGCGTTTGATCGCGATAACTTTACCCGCAGCAGGTGCCGTATAGATAACGCCAACCCGTTTTTTATCTTCAAAAACGGGCTGACCTTTTGCTACGGTGTCACCTTCTTTGACATTCATTGTGGGCTTCATACCCACATAATCATAGCCAACGAGTGCCACATGGGCAGGTCTGTGCTCAGATATCTCGCGGGAGGGTTCACCAGTGATGGGCAAATCCAAACCTTTTTTGATGGTAATCATAAGCGAAAACTTAGTCCATAGTCTAAAACGATACCAGACGTCCTGTTTGGTATATCGGTAGCATGAACATCTGCGTCATTTAATAAAGCCCTCATGTATCTCTTCCCATAGCAAGGCGAAGAAAAAGTGCTCAAATATAACGCTTGATCATAACTACTAGTAAGAGTATTAACGCTGACCTTAGACTCCTTAACAACACGTTAATGTCTTATTCGAATTACCAAAGTGGCGACTGGCTACCAAGGTGTATGGCAAAATCATCCAATCAAAGTCTATTGTCAAAGCTGGTTGCTAAAAGCAATTGCTTTAAAAAAGACAGTTTTGCCATACGATTTATTAAAATCTTAAAATTTGTACATCCAGAGTGATGGGCTTAGAAACAAGAGTGAATCAAATAAATAACCGATGAATGCAAAGTATCATTCAAGCGAGATAGTCATTTAGAGCGTAATGGCGCAGATCAATCTATCGCAGATTGCCTGTTTAGAGTTCTAATATCATCCGTTCAACAATATATCAGCCAATTATCTACAAACACAATTGGCTGTTGTTCGATTCATCCTGACCGCCATGCAGCATTGTCTCACTTATGAGTGAATAAAAATGCACAGTACATGGTTGCTATCACTTAGAAACAAATACAAATTTACCTAGGATTATACGCTAAATTGACCTAAAATTGCCAGTTAGTAATTGAATTTACCTAATGTTGCTAGTACCTTCGAGTGCTCAAACTTATGGTTATGGTTGTCGATATTTTTATTTATTCATACTACACGATCATAAAGTTTTTAAGATAATCGTGAGTCGATTTTGAGAGCCAATTTCTATCAGATCATTTTTTGAATGCGGCTTGCTTATCACTGTTTAACTGATTTATTGTTTTACTTTGCCGTTTATTCTTATTTTTTAATATTACGTTTTATAAGGAATGTTATATGTGTGCTGTCCCTGTCATTATCCCCGCTATTGATTTAAAAGATGGTAAATGTGTGCGCTTAAAACAAGGCCGTATGGAAGATGATACGGTGTTTTCAGATGACCCTGTCGCTGTAGCAGCACGTTGGGTAAATGAGGGCGCGCGCCGGTTACATCTGGTCGATTTGAACGGCGCATTTGATGGGGTGCCAGTACATAAGCAAGTCGTCAACGACATCGCCAAAGCTTTTCCGCAGCTGCCTATTCAATTGGGCGGCGGTGTGCGTAATATGAACACTATTGAGCAGTACATCACTGCCGGACTGACTTATATTATTATTGGCACTAAGGCGGTTGAAGATCCTGATTTTGTGACCGAGGCTTGCCGCGAGTTTGCTGGACATATTATCGTAGGTATCGATGCCAAAGACGGCATGGTGGCGACTCATGGCTGGGCGAATGTGACAGACACCAAAGCCACCGAGCTTGCCAAACGCTTTGCCGATGTGGGCGTGTCTTCAATCGTTTATACTGATATTGCCCGTGACGGCATGATGCAAGGTGTCAACGTCGAGCAGACAGTCAATTTGGCGCGCGAAGGTGGCTTGCCAGTGATTGCTTCGGGCGGTGTGACCAATATGCAAGATATCGAATTGCTTAAGCCTTATGGTGATTGTATTGAAGGCATTATTACTGGCCGCGCTATCTATGAAGGCACGTTGGACTTAGCGGAAGCACAACGTTATTTAGACAGCTAATTGATTTAGACAATTAGTGGGTCTAAATGGTTAATAATGGGCTATATTCATTTTTAGCCCATTTAGTTGCTCCCATTAAGTTCTTCACGTTTAGATTGAGGACACTCGCTAGTTTTTAATCGTAATATTACCCAGAAAAAACACTGAGCAAAGGATGCTTATGGCCGCTTATCTTGACCGCCTAATGACACGCAAGTTTTTAATGGTATGGGGTCAGCTGTTGTTATTACTAAGCCTCGTTTTTACTTTACCCGCTTATGCTGCTGGTGAAGATATAGCCAGTGTCACGGCGGCCTTGGGTATAGAGAGTACGCTAGAAGAAGTGCCTAATCCTGTTGCCACAGAAGGCGAGACCTCTGTAGAAGCCGACTCACAAAGTTTGCCACCTGCTGCCGATCCACCTGTGATTAGTGGCGAGAGTACCAACAATGCTCAAATCGAAACCACACCTACCCCTCTAAAAGACAATGACATTCGTCAACGTATCAATGGTATTTTTTCTGAAATAGAAGGGCTGCAGGCGGTCAGTGTCAGCGTTACTCAAGGCGTTGTGACGTTAGCAGGAGAAACTCCCAACGAAAAAAAGGCGCAACAAGCCATTAATTTGACCAACCGTTTGACGGATGTGGTCACCGTCGAGGACAATATCAATCGAACGCTGGATGTTCAGGATAATGTCACGACGGTTTATCAAGGTCTTAAAGCACAAGTTAAAAACCTAGTCAAAGCCGTGCCCTTACTGTTGGTCGGTATTGTTATTTTTGGATTTGTCACATGGTTTGGTAGTTGGTTCTCGAATCGAAAAAAAATGTGGCAACGGCTCACGCCCAATCCTTTCGTCGCTGAACTGTTGGCACAAACCGTCAAAGTAATCTTTATTATTTTTGGTTTGATTTTAGCGCTGAGCTTGATAGGGGCAGAGACAATATTAGGCACGTTACTTGGCGGTGCTGGAGTCATTGGTATCGCAGTTGGTTTTGCGGTCAAAGATACCATTGAAAACTACATCGCCTCATTGATGCTGAGTATTCGTCAGCCGTTTCGCGCTCGTGATCAGATTGTCATCAACGGGCAAGAAGGCATTGTGGTGCGTTTGACCTCACGCGCGACGATTTTAATGACGTTAGATGGCAATCAGCTACGTATCCCAAATGCGGAAGTCTTTAAAGGCACTATTCTAAATTACACCAAAAACCCTGAACGGCGCTTTACCTTTGAGTTGGGTGTCGATGCCAATGACGACCCACTTGCGGCCATTAAAGTTGGTATCGATGCGATATGTCAGTTGGATTTTGTCTTAGATGAACCCAAAGCCATTGCGGTCATTACCAATATTGGTGACTCCAATATTATTCTAGAGTTTCAGATCTGGGTGGATCAATCAGAAACAGATTTTGCCAAGGCACGTAGTATTGCCATACGCGAAACCAAGCACGCCTTAGAAAACGAAGGATTTAGTCTCCCTGAACCCATCTATCGTCTACGCTTCAATGATGAGTTAGAAAAAGCTTTGGAACACCTGCAAGGCAATAACCGCTCTAACCAAGCTAATGGGACTAATGCTGATATGACAATTACACCGACGACATCAGAATCTATAGATATCAATAAAGTCGATAATAGCAGTGCTGATGACAAAGACAAAAAACAAGCCAAAGCCCGCGCTAAATATATCCTACAAGGACGTAATGCTGAAGAGGTGTTGAGCGCCCGTCCTGACGAAAAGTTAATGGAAAAAGTCGAACAAGAAATTGCTGAAAGTTCAGATGAGACTGATTTATTGAGTAATAATAGTCCGCAAGAATAAATATCTAAGCAATCTTAAAACTAGGCATAAAAAATGCAGTGAAACGTATAAGACAGTTATCATATAAAATATACGAGACATTTTTATGCAAATGAAGCATCTGATTATATTCGCCCTAGCTGGTATTGTTCTCTTAATTGGTTTTAACATGTTTAATAGCAATCGCCACGAGAGTCGGATAGCGGCGGCGACCAGTAGCACCACATCGCCGGACACTACTATCAGCTCTGAAGATACCG
The DNA here is from genome assembly GCF_000247495.1 of Psychrobacter sp. PAMC 21119. Classification (NCBI taxonomy): domain Bacteria; kingdom Pseudomonadati; phylum Pseudomonadota; class Gammaproteobacteria; order Moraxellales; family Moraxellaceae; genus Psychrobacter; species Psychrobacter sp. PAMC 21119. The sequence continues at coordinate 105,786 of NZ_AHVZ01000009.1, forward strand.
TGAACGTTACCACAGATATCGCAAACCAGCCTCTTGGTAAGCAGCCTAAAGCCATTCTCGATAATGCCACTGCCCAAATAGAGCAAGCAGAGCAGGTCAGTCAAGAGCGCGTAGAGCAGATGAGTGCTGCGCAGTAGTTGACCAGTTATCACTTACTCATCGCGCACAAAAAAAGGCTAAAGATAAACTTTAGCCTTTTTTATTACGTTCAGTTCTTATTGATAGTTAGCTTTTTTTGCTTGCGCCTCTATTGTTTCGGCTACTGCTTTTTCTAGCGGGGCTCTTCTTTGGCTGATCTTTTTTCGTTTGATTCATTTCGCTAGATTGCAACTTCGCTTTAAGATCAAAGTCGATTTGTAGCAGATCCATATTGACCCCAGCCACTTTTACTTTGACCAAATCGCCCAAGCCAAATAACGTACCTTTATCTTTACCAATGAGTTGCTGTTGCTGCTCATCATAGACAAAAAAGTCATCGCCGACATTAGAGATATGAACCAAGCCATCGATATATAGGTCGGTTAAGGTCACAAATAGACCGAAGCTAGTAACCGTCGTCACCACACCGTCGAACTCTTCACCGACGTGATCTTTCATATAGTGACACTTGAGCCAAGACTCTACGTAGCGTGATGCTTTCTCAGCACGGCGTTCAGTATCTGACGTCTGCGTACCAGCACCTTCTAAAGAGAAGTCCATCACTGGCTGCTGACTTTTGGTCACTTTTGCTTTAATCGCGCGATGCAGCATGAGGTCAGGATAGCGGCGAATCGGCGAGGTAAAGTGGCTATACTCGTCATAAGCCAAACCAAAGTGACCAATATTGTCAGGCGAATAATTCGCTTGCATCATTGAGCGCAATAGCATGCTGTGAATACTAATCGCATCGGGTCTCTCTTTGGTGGCTTCGATAATCCGCTGATAATCCGCTTGCGTTGGATTTTCTTCTGGGAAGCTTAAACCAAAGTTTTTCGCGTATTCATGGACACGTAACGATTTTTCGCCATCAGGTTTATCATGGTTACGATATAAGACCGGTAGCTCATTTTTTAGCGCAAAATTGGCAGCACAGGTATTGGCGAGCAGCATACACTCTTCAATAAGCTTATGTGCATCACCACGAGTACGCGGCAAGATGGCTGCGATACCACCTTTTTCATTGAACTTGATATAAGTTTCAACCGTCTCAAACTCCATTGCATGACGCTCTTCACGCTTTTGCAGCAGTAGCTCATACAATTGATGCAGAGTATCGACAGATTTTTTGACTGCTTTATTGCCTGTTAATGAATCAGGGATACTAGGATCTTTTGGATTCTCAAGATAGGCATTCACTTGGTTATAAGTCAAGCGTGCTTGTGAATGGATCACTCCAGGATAAAAATCATAACCGGTGACCTTGCCTGCGCGAGATATCTTGATATCAGCAACCATACACAGACGATCAAGGTCTGGGTTCAATGAGCATAAACCGTTAGACAGTACTTCAGGAAGCATCGGGATCACGCGATGTGGGAAATATACTGACGTCCCACGCTCGTAAGCATCTTGATCAAGTGGCGAATTTGGGGTGACGTAATGACTCACATCAGCAATCGCTACCAAGACACGGTAGTTACCACCAGAGCGCTTTTCAGCGAATACCGCATCATCAAAGTCACGCGCATCTTCACCATCGATGGTAATGAGGGGCAAATCACGCAAGTCCGTACGACCTTTTATATCTTTTTCAGTCGGCTCTTTATAGTCATTGGCCTGTTTAAGCGTCGCTTCACTGAAATCAGACGGAATGTCGTAGTTGAGCAGGGTAGTCTCGATGATTAATTCACGATCGTTATCATCAGATAAGACTTCAGTGATTTTGCCAGTAGCAAACTCATGCTGATTTGGCCAGTCGATAATATCTACTTTGACTGGTGCGCCTTGCTTAACTTCGAGAGCTTGCACATTCTCTTCAGTCACTGTAATCGGCTGATGGTTATTGGGACTGCCAAGCTCGACACAGTAGCCATCTTCATCACGCGCAAGCGTACCGATGAAGTTGTTTTGACGACGCTCGACGACATCGACGATACGCCCTTCGGTACGACCACGGTTATCCGTTGAGGTGCCAACCGCTTCAACGGTATCGCCATTAAAGACCCAGCGCATTTGCTTTTCATGCAAGAATAGGTCAGGCATGTCGCTTAGTAACACGAAACCAAAGCCTTTTGGGTGCGCAGATACTGTACCCGTTACGATATCTTGCTTGGTCACTGTGCGGTAGCGATAAGGACGACCTTCGCGGTTTACTTGTCCATCGCGTGCCATTGCTTTTAGGCGATTGCCTAAAGCGTCAAACTGATCAGGATCATCAATATTAAAGGCTTTTGCCAATTGTTGATGCGTGACTTCGCCATGCTCATTAATCGTGCCAAGTATCAGCTCACGACTAGGAATGGGATTGTCATATTTTTTTGCCTCACTTGAGGCGTTTGGATCGTTCCAACTCATAAATTACCGTATCTATTTTTAAAATTATTAATAATGGCTATCTTAACACGAACGACATGGCAATATCTTGCGTCAATTGTCTTAAGTGTATTCGGTAGCAGGAAGTTGTCATCTTTAATCGGCAACAACTATCAAAAAATCAAATATCGATATCGACTGTACCTGATTTATTGGTTATTTTTTTACTGTCTATCTCTTTCGATACTTCTAATACTGTCGTTTGATTAGACTTATCCAAATATTTTTGCGCTTTATCGACTTCAGTGGTCAAAGTATTGACCGTCTGCTTCATATTTTCTAGCGCTTCAATTTTGTAATTACTGATCATATCCATCGTATCATAGACATTATTAAAGGCATTTTGTAGTTTATCAAGCTCAATAGTGCTACTGGTTGCTTGCTCATGAATTTCACCAGACTGGCGTTTGAGCATGGCTGAGGTTGACTCAATTAAGCTGCTTGTCGTTTTGTTTAAAGCAGTAATTTGATCAAGTACTAGTTTCTGATTGGTCATCGCTTGTGCAACGACGACAGCCGTACGTAGCGCAGATACGGTGGTTGTGGTTGCTCGATCCACCCCTTTAATCAACTCTAGATTGTTTCTACGAATGGTATCAAGCGCCAGATAACCTTGGACATTAACTGCCAACTGGGTTAAAAAGTCCGTATTTTTTTGACGGACATAAAACAGCATCTCTTCTTTAATAATACGAGCTTTTTCAGGGTCAGTTGCCTCTATGGCATATACTTTTTGCTCTAGTTGCTCATCGATTTTTTTGCCGACGTAGACATACTGGCGAATAGATTGCATCAGCTCCCACATATTGACTTTTTCTTGCTCAATCATCGCATTGTCTTTGAGTAGCTCATCTTTACCATTATATAGACTGGTGACCACCGCGTTAATATGTGATTGTGCTGATTCATATTGGCGGAAGTAATCTTGTACTTTATTGCCAAATGGAATGAGACCAAACAGCTTGCGCGAGCTGGTCAGCTCTTTTTTGCTCGGATCCAAATCTTCGACGATACCGCGTAACTCAGTCAATGATTTTGCAATAGGGGAGTTATCGAACAAGCTGTCATTGAGGCTTTTCGCAGGCAACGCTAACATACGATTGGATATTTGTGCTGATTCGCGGATTTCTTTATTGCCCAAATTATGAATAGATTGCACGTTTTGTTGGAACTCAGCGCTACGTACAGAGTTATTCAGTACATGATCGACGAACGCATCGACCTTGGCATCAAGTTCTGGGATTTGGTTTTCATCCAACTTGACCATCTGATCAGCTTCACTTTTTTGTATTTCTTTGACCGGTTCAGGTGGTGTTAGAGAGATACTTGGCGTAGAGGCGTTTTCGGGTGGGGTCAATTCTTGCATGAAGTTTCCTATAATATCTGAGAGAGGCAGTGTTTTTTGCCAACAACGTTAATAGTCGTGGTACACGGTATCTTTATACATTTAATAATTTTTATTTGCACAAGGTTTCTTGCATAGGAAGAAATGGATATACAACAGACCTTTAGACTACCTTGTAATTAAAAGACTGAGAAGACAGATTTTGTAAATCACGGTCAGTTTAATATATCTATGGAACCGTCTATGACACTATTATTTGTAAGGTTAAATAGTAAAAAACCACCAATATCCCGCAGCATATTGATGGTTAAGATTATAAATATCTACGTCGACTTACAACTATGTCAACTCACAGCCACCACTAACAGTCATCTAACGAATAGATTACTTTTTCTTAGTTGGTCCAAGCAGCATACCCATTTGACGACCTTCCATCTTAGGGTACTGCTCGACGTTTGAGATATCAGCGGTATCTTCAATGATACGATCAAGTTGTTTGCGACCAATATCTTGGTGCGCCATTTCACGTCCGCGGAAACGGATGCTAATTTTAACTTTGTCTTGATCTTCCAAGAAGCTAACGATTTTTCTCAGTTTTACCTGATAATCGGCTTCTTCGGTACTTGGACGTAGCTTCATCTCTTTGAGCTGAGTCTGCTTTTGGTTTTTCTTGGCTTCTTTTGCCTTTTGCTTTTGATCATAGAGGAAATGCTTATAATCCATGATTTTACACACTGGCGGCTTAGCTTCAGGAACCAATTCAACCAAATCTAGACTGTCTTCACGTGCCGCTTTCATCGCGGTGTCGATATCGACCACGCCCATTTGTTCACCGTCTTCTTTGACCAGACGGACTTCTTTGGCACTGATATCTTCGTTGATGTTCAAACGGTTGGACTGTTTAATAGGTATTACTCCTCATCTGTTTTTGGGTTCTGTCGGCCTTTCTCAGCGACAGCTGTCTGTACTAATGCAATAAATTCAGGAACGCTCATCACGCCAAGGTTTTCACCTTCGCGAGTACGGACATTAACACTGCCCGATTCGACTTCTTTATCCCCTAATACTAGCATATAGGGAATACGTTCTAATGTTTTCTCTCGTATCTTAAATCCAATCTTTTCGTTACGCAAGTCACTAATGGCGCGCAAACCTGCATTTTTTAGTTCACTGACGACGTTTTCACAAGCTTCGCCTTGTTTATCGGTTATATTCATGACGACTACTTGCTGTGGTGCTAGCCATACTGGCATCCAACCAGCATAATTCTCAATCAGGATACCGATAAAACGCTCGAACGAACCCAAGATTGCACGGTGTAGCATAATAGGTACTTCGCGCTCATTTTGCTCGTTAACAAATTCCGCATCGAGGCGCTCTGGCATATTAGGGTCAACCTGAATGGTACCGCACTGCCACACGCGACCTAACGAGTCTTTTAGACTGAATTCAATCTTCGGACCATAAAACGCGCCTTCACCTGGCAGATAATCCCAATCAAGCCCTGAATTATCAAGTGCATCGGCCAAAGCTTTTTCTGCAAAGTCCCAAGACTCATCGCTACCGACGCGTTTTTCAGGACGTGTCGAGAGTTTCATAATAATGTTATCGAAGCCGAAATCTTCATAGACAGCAAGCGTTAGCTTAATGAAATCAGCGACTTCTTGCTGAATCTGCGCTTGCGTACAGAAGATATGCGCATCATCTTGGGTAAAACCACGAACACGCATCAAACCATGCAACGAGCCTGAAGGCTCGTTACGGTGACATGAGCCAAACTCTGCCATACGTAAAGGCAAGTCACGGTAAGACTTTAGACCTTGGTTAAAGACTTGTACGTGGCAAGGACAATTCATAGGTTTTACTGCATAATCACGGTTTTCACTCGAGGTTGTAAACATGTTGGTGGCATAGTTGCCCCAATGTCCAGAACGCTCCCACAAGCTACGATCAACAATTTGTGGTGTTTTGATTTCTTCGTAGCCATTATCGTATTGTACTTTGCGCATATATTGCTCAAGTACTTGATAGATCGTCCAGCCATTGGCATGCCAGAACACCATGCCGGGTGCTTGCTCTTGCATATGAAACAAGTTAAGCGCTTTACCAATCTTACGATGGTCACGTTTTTCAGCTTCTTCAATACGCTGGATATACGCTTTTAGATCCTTCTTATCCGCCCATGCTGTACCATAGATACGTTGCAGCTGCTCATTCTTAGCATCGCCGCGCCAATAAGCACCAGACATTTTCGTCAATTTAAATACTTTCAAGAATCGCGTGTTTGGCACGTGAGGGCCACGGCACATATCGACGTATTCTTGATGATGATAGAGACCGAAAGCTTCTTCACCAGGCATATCATTAATCAGCTTGAGCTTATAGTCTTCGCCGCGCTCTTCAAAAATCTGAATCACTTCAGCACGTGGCGTTATCTTCTTTATGACGTCATAGTCTTGCTTTATCAACTGCACCATACGTTTTTCTATGGCTTCCATATTCTCAGGTGTGAATGGCGTCTCACTATAAATGTCATAATAAAAGCCGTCTTCGATTACTGGACCGATGACCATTTTTACATCAGGATAGAGCTGCTTGACTGCGTGCCCTAATAGATGGGCCGCCGAGTGACGAATGATATCGACACCATCAGCATCTTTTGGGGTAACGATTTCCACCTTGGCATCACGGGTGATTGGATCAGAGGCATCAACCAACTGACCATCTACACGTCCCGCAACCGTCGCTTTGGCAAGTCCTGCACCAATACTTTGCGCCACTTCCATGACAGTCGTGTTGCCTTCAAACTGTTTTACGCTACCATCGGGTAAAGTAATCGCTACCATAGTCTATTCACCTTTTTGCGTCCGTTGGCAGTGATGATTGCAACAATCAATCATGTAACCGTAAGACTGCGTCAATTATATCCAACCACTGTGATATGTTGTAAGAGATAGGCATTACTTAAAAGCGCAGACATATAATCGCGTCACGATAATAGAAAACAAGCTGCCTTCTATATTAAGGTTAAGCAGAGATGCTCTTAAGCAATGTTATAAAAGCGGCTATTATAGCAAAAACCGTCTATAAACACTAGATAGCAAGGGATTAGGTCAGCTTCTATATATAGGTGCGCTGTGATCAATATCAAGAGTGATGAATATAGGGGTGATCCGTAGCTACAGATGGACTGTATATTTCATAGCGTAATAAAATGATTCACAGTTTTTGAGGGGCAGACTGAGCTTATTTATAAGTAGGCTGAGCTTATTTATAATAGATAGGAGCTAAACGTCAAAGACTATGTTTAGAATCTAACTTCAATTTTAATAAGTAGTTTGTAGCTAAATAATTGAAATATATAAAGTATTATAAATATCGCAAAATTAATTTAAAAACCTTCAGTAAAATGGTTGACACAGAATTTAAAGCGTCTATAATACGCCCTCATCAAGACGAGCTGGAAGTAACTAGTGTGTAGATTACACATTAATAACCCAGTTAACCTGATGAAACAAATTATAAAAAAGCTTGACAATCCCAATCATTATGATAAGATAGTCGGCTCGCTAGATAGCTTAACCCGCAAGGGATTAAGTCTAAACAGCAAGAGAGTTACCCAATATATCAGTTACTGGACGACAGTGATTGAGCACTATTTAAAAGCATAACTAAAGAACAACTTGTGTGGATTTTTGCTGATTCAGAATGCTAAAAAATAAAGTTGGTTGACTATCTTTTCGATAGGATTCTAACTATAAAAATTATCATTTAAGACAGCAGAAAAACTCAAAGTTAATTCATTACGAACATAATTTTTAGCGATTTTGCCAGATTAGATGAGCCAAGTTTAGTAGCCTCTTTAAAGGGTTACATAGCAAGATTAAACTGAAGAGTTTGATCATGGCTCAGATTGAACGCTGGCGGCAGGCTTAACACATGCAAGTCGAGCGGAAACGATGATAGCTTGCTATCAGGCGTCGAGCGGCGGACGGGTGAGTAATACTTAGGAATCTACCTA
>NZ_AHVZ01000008.1:0-110876 GCF_000247495.1 Psychrobacter sp. PAMC 21119
AAAAAATTATCATTTAAGACAGCAGAAAAACTCAAAGTTAATTCATTACGAACATAAATTTTAGCGATTTTGCCAGATTAGATGAGCCAAGTTTAGTAGCCTCTTTAAAGGGTTACATAGCAAGATTAAACTGAAGAGTTTGATCATGGCTCAGATTGAACGCTGGCGGCAGGCTTAACACATGCAAGTCGAGCGGAAACGATGATAGCTTGCTATCAGGCGTCGAGCGGCGGACGGGTGAGTAATACTTAGGAATCTACCTAGTAGTGGGGATAGCACGGGGAAACTCGTATTAATACCGCATACGACCTACGGGAGAAAGGGGGCAGTTTACTGCTCTCGCTATTAGATGAGCCTAAGTCGGATTAGCTAGATGGTGGGGTAAAGGCCTACCATGGCGACGATCTGTAGCTGGTCTGAGAGGATGATCAGCCACACCGGGACTGAGACACGGCCCGGACTCCTACGGGAGGCAGCAGTGGGGAATATTGGACAATGGGGGAAACCCTGATCCAGCCATGCCGCGTGTGTGAAGAAGGCCTTTTGGTTGTAAAGCACTTTAAGCAGTGAAGAAGACTCCTCGGTTGATACCCGTGGACGATGACATTAGCTGCAGAATAAGCACCGACTAACTCTGTGCCAGCAGCCGCGGTAATACAGAGGGTGCAAGCGTTAAGTCGGAATTACGTGGGACGTAAAGGGAGCGTAGGTGGCTCGATAAGTCAGATGTGAAATCCCCGGGCCCAACCTGGGAACTGCATCTGATACTGTTGAGCTAGAGTATGTGAGAGGAAGGTAGAATTCCAGGTGTAGCGGTGAAATGCGTAGAGATCTGGAGGAATACCGATGGCGAAGGCAGCCTTCTGGCATAATACTGACACTGAGGCTCGAAAGCGTGGGTAGCAAACAGGATTAGATACCCTGGTAGTCCACGCCGTAAACGATGTCTACTAGTCGTTGGGTCCCTTGAGGACTTAGTGACGCAGCTAACGCAATAAGTAGGCGCCTGGGGAGTACGGCCGCAAGGTTAAAACTCAAATGAATTGACGGGGGCCCGCACAAGCGGTGGAGCATGTGGTTTAATTCGATGCAACGCGAAGAACCTTACCTGGTCTTGACATATCTAGAATCCTGCAGAGATGCGGGAGTGCCTTCGGGAATTAGAATACAGGTGCTGCATGGCTGTCGTCAGCTCGTGTCGTGAGATGTTGGGTTAAGTCCCGCAACGAGCGCAACCCTTGTCCTTAGTTACCAGCGGGTTAAGCCGGGAACTCTAAGGATACTGCCAGTGACAAACTGGAGGAAGGCGGGGACGACGTCAAGTCATCATGGCCCTTACGACCAGGGCTACACACGTGCTACAATGGTAGGTACAGAGGGCAGCTACACAGCGATGTGATGCGAATCTCAAAAAGCCTATCGTAGTCCAGATTGGAGTCTGCAACTCGACTCCATGAAGTAGGAATCGCTAGTAATCGCGGATCAGAATGCCGCGGTGAATACGTTCCCGGGCCTTGTACACACCGCCCGTCACACCATGGGAGTTGATTGCACCAGAAGTGGATAGCTTAACCTTCGGGGAGGCGTTCACCACGGTGTGGTTGATGACTGGGGTGAAGTCGTAACAAGGTAGCCGTAGGGGAACCTGCGGCTGGATCACCTCCTTATAGATGGCATTCGGTCAGCAAGAATTCACAACAAGTTGTTCTTTAGTTTAGCTAGTATTTATTATTAGCGCTTTGCCTTTACAGGCAGACACAGGCCTGCAGCTCAGCTGGTTAGAGCACCGTGTTGATAACGCGGGGGTCGGCAGTTCAAGTCTGCCCAGGCCTACCATTTATTTACGGGGCCATAGCTCAGTTGGTAGAGCGCCTGCCTTGCACGCAGGAGGTCAACGGTTCGACTCCGTTTGGCTCCACCATAATAAATACGATAGTAGATATATTAAACGAGCATAAACAGAAACAAATAATTCAGATATTACATCATACGATTATTTCTTTCTGTTTTATACAGAACTTATGACTCGACGAGAGCGTAAGAACTATTTAAAAACATAGATATGAGTCTGGGTTAGGAACACGTGTTCACGCGTTGTTTCTAACCTTAATAACTCACTACTTAACGACATCAGTTGTTATCCCAGTAGTGAGTTATTAAAAAAGTAAAGAGAACTGAATCAAGCGTATAAAATTAGGTGATATCGTTATCATAATTAGACTTTATGACACTTTGAAGTTAAAACTTATTTATAAGTTAAGACTACTTGGGGTTGTATGGTCAAGTAATGAAGCGCACATGGTGGATGCCTTGGCAGTCAGAGGCGATGAAAGACGTGACAGCCTGCGATAAGCTTCGGGGAGGCGGCAATATCCTGTGATCCGGAGATTTCTGAATGGGGAAACCCACTTACCATAAGGTAGGTATCTCGTACTTGTACGAGAAGCGAACGAGGGGAAGTGAAACATCTCAGTACCCTTAGGAATAGACATCAAATGAGATTCCCCAAGTAGCGGCGAGCGAACGGGGAGAAGCCGATTAGTCCTATCCCCTGTGTGCCTTGGCAGTCTCAGAGCTGACCGTAGTAGGTGATAGTCCTGTATTCGAAACATTAGCGTTAACATATTAAGTAGAGCGGGGCACGAGAAATCCTGTTTGAAGATGGGGGGACCATCCTCCAAGGCTAAATACTCCTGACTGACCGATAGTGAACCAGTACCGTGAGGGAAAGGCGAAAAGAACCCCTGTGAGGGGAGTGAAATAGAACCTGAAACCGTGTGCGTACAAGCAGTGGGAGCCTTAATTTATTAGGGTGACCGCGTACCTTTTGTATAATGGGTCAGCGACTTATGTTCTGTAGCAAGGTTAACCGTTTAGGGGAGCCGTAGGGAAACCGAGTCTTAATAGGGCGTTTAGTTGCAGGGCATAGACCCGAAACCGAGTGATCTATCCATGAGCAGGTTGAAAGTTGAGTAACATCAACCGGAGGACCGAACCCACTGTCGTTGAAAAGCCAGGGGATGACTTGTGGATAGGGGTGAAAGGCTAATCAAACTCGGTGATAGCTGGTTCTCCCCGAAAGCTATTTAGGTAGCGCCTCGGACGAACACCATTGGGGGTAGAGCACTGTTTCGGCTAGGGGTCATACCGACTTACCAAACCGATGCAAACTCCGAATACCGATGAGTGATATCCGGGAGACACACAGTGGGTGCTAACGTCCATTGTGGAGAGGGAAACAACCCAGACCGCCAGCTAAGGCCCCAAATTCCTAGTTAAGTGGGAAACGAGGTGGGAAGGCATAGACAGCTAGGAGGTTGGCTTAGAAGCAGCCATCCTTTAAAGAAAGCGTAATAGCTCACTAGTCGAGTCGGCCCGCGCGGAAGATGTAACGGGGCTCAAACTAGGAGCCGAAGCTGCGGATTTGAATTTGTTTTCAAGTGGTAGGGGAGCGTTGTGTAAGCCTGTGAAGGTGTGTCGTAAGGCATGCTGGAGGTATCACAAGAGCGAATGCTGACGTGAGTAACGATAATGCGAGTGAAAAGCTCGCACGCCGGAAGATCAAGGGTTCCAGTCCAACGTTAATCGGGGCTGGGTGAGTCGACCCCTAAGGCGAGGCCGAAAGGCGTAGTCGATGGGAAATCAGTTAATATTCTGATACTTGTTTATAATGCGATGGAGGGACGGAGAAGGTTATGTCAGCCTGGCTTGGTTGTCCAGGTGAAAGGATGTAGGCTTACAACTTAGGTAAATCCGGGTTGTTATATGGCTGAGATCTGATAGCAAGCTGTACTTGTACAGCGAAGTGGCAAATACCATGCTTCCAGGAAAAGCTTCTAAGCAATAGTTATAAACGAATCGTACCCTAAACCGACACAGGTGATCAGGTAGAGAATACCAAGGCGCTTGAGAGAACTCTGCTGAAGGAACTAGGCAAAATGGTACCGTAACTTCGGGAGAAGGTACGCTGTTGATGGTGATAGGACTTGCTCCTTGAGCTGTTGACAGTCGCAGATACCAGGCTGCTGCAACTGTTTATTAAAAACACAGCACTCTGCAAACACGAAAGTGGACGTATAGGGTGTGATGCCTGCCCGGTGCTGGAAGGTTAATTGATGGGGTTAGCGTAAGCGAAGCTCTTGATCGAAGCCCCAGTAAACGGCGGCCGTAACTATAACGGTCCTAAGGTAGCGAAATTCCTTGTCGGGTAAGTTCCGACCTGCACGAATGGCATAATGATGGCAGCGCTGTCTCCAGCAGAGACTCAGTGAAATCGAAATCGCAGTGAAGATGCTGTGTACCCGCGGCTAGACGGAAAGACCCCGTGAACCTTTACTACAGCTTTACATTGAACTTTGACCTGACTTGTGCAGGATAGGTGGGAGGCTTTGAAGCAGACACGCTAGTGTTTGTGGAGCCAATCTTGAAATACCACCCTGGTCATGTTGGGGTTCTAACTCAGGTATAACAATACCGAGGACAATGTATGGTGGGTAGTTTGACTGGGCGGTCTCCTCCTAAAGAGTAACGGAGGAGTACGAAGGTGCGCTCAGACCGGTCGGAAATCGGTCGTAGAGTATAAAGGCAAAAGCGCGCTTAACTGCGAGACCCACAAGTCGAGCAGGTACGAAAGTAGGTCTTAGTGATCCGGTGGTTCTGTATGGAAGGGCCATCGCTCAACGGATAAAAGGTACTCTGGGGATAACAGGCTGATACCGCCCAAGAGTTCATATCGACGGCGGTGTTTGGCACCTCGATGTCGGCTCATCTCATCCTAGGGCTGAAGCAGGTCCTAAGGGTATGGCTGTTCGCCATTTAAAGAGGTACGCGAGCTGGGTTTAGAACGTCGTGAGACAGTTCGGTCCCTATCTACCGTGGGCGTTGGAAATTTGAGAGGATCTGCTCCTAGTACGAGAGGACCAGAGTGGACGAACCTCTGGTGTTCGGGTTGTCACGCCAGTGGCATTGCCCGGTAGCTACGTTCGGATGGGATAACAGCTGAAAGCATCTAAGCGGGAAGCCCACCTCAAGATTAGATTTCCCTAAAGAGCCGTTGGAGACTACGACGTTGATAGGCAGGGTGTGGAAGCACAGCGATGTGTGTAGCTAACCTGTACTAATTGCTCGTTTGGCTTGACCATACAACACCCAAGTGGTTTGTATCAAAGCTCTAATTAATCTATCTTGTAAAGCGAAAGCTTTAGAATAAAAGAAAGAATATTTCGATATCACCTTTAACCTTGATTCAGTTAGGTTGTAAGTTGGTCGACTAAAAAGTAAAATTTGAAGTCATAATACAACATCAGACTCATATCTAACCCCCTTTGCTGACGACAATAGCGCGATGGCCCCACCTGATCCCTTCCCGAACTCAGAAGTGAAACATCGTAGCGCCAATGGTAGTGTGGATTCGTCCATGTGAGAGTAGGTCATCGTCAGCTCTCTATTCTAAAGTAAAACCCCCTTCTGCTTATGCAGAAGGGGGTTTTCTTTTGCCTGACGTTTGTGGAATGTAATATAGTATTATCTCTGATATCGGTTTAAAGTAGATGAGTAAAACAATCAATAAAACCAAGCTAAAAAGCAAATTAGGATATAAAGTGATGTTAATTATTAAACTAACTGATAGCAGAGAAAATTTGGACGATATTGAGAAAATATGTCTATATTTAACAAAACACAAAGAACTATTGCCTCTGATAACCACTGAAGAAGGTAAGGATATTTCCTATATTTTAAAGCCAACATTTAAGGCTGATCACAACGAATCTGAAAAGAAAGCGCACTGGGAAAAAGTTTCTAATGAATTTACGCTAACTGATAATAAAGGCGATGAAATGCGTTTTCATAGAGAGAAAAAAACAGACGCTTTATACTTTGGTACTAAGAAAGGATTTGAGACCCTAGAAAGCATCAATAATGATGAACCTGCTATTAAAGGTAGATTTAATCACTAAAGCGATTAGGGAGCTTCTGTTAATTGCTTGAGCTTATATTTAAGATATGTTTTAGTCAGACAGTAAGCTGTTAGGAGTGTCTGGTAACTTTAGAATGGAGTCTACATTTTGTTTAAACTTTACTATTACCCAAACAATGCTAGTTTGGCTCCACATTTTCTCCTGCACCATGTGCAAGCGGATTATGAGTTAGTGCTTGTCGAAAGAGAGAAGGACACTCACAAATCAGCCGACTATCTGAAGTTAAATCCTGCTGGGCGTATCCCTACGCTGGTCGTTGATACGCAGCCAATCTTTGAAAGTCCTGCTATCTGTATTCATATTTGTGAATCCCACCCAGAGTACGAGTTGATACCTCCACTTGGCGATCCTAAACGGCCCTTATTTTTTCAGTGGCTCGCATTCTTAAACAATACGTTGCAAGCGGAGCTGATGGTTCGTTATTATCCACATCGTCATACTAATGATGAACGCAATATACCAAGTGTTATATCTGCGCAAGATGATCGTATTGCAGAGGCTTTGTCTATCATTAATGATCAGCTGGAGTCTAATGAGTTTTTGCTTGGTGAAAAACTATCGGCATGTGATTACTTTCTTTTTATGTTGGCGGAGTGGTCATTGGTATCAGAAAAATCGCCGATGACCTATAAAAACTTGGCAATGTATCTAAAGCGATTAAGTGAAAACCCTAGCATAAAAGCAGTATGTGAGTTTGAACAGATAGATCTGACACCATTTAAAATATAATCGTACTAAGTTATAAACGTTATAACTCAGAATTTTTAAGAAAGAATTAAGGCAGCAAAGGAAAAGCTTATGTCAATTTGGTCACTGGTTCTAATATCATTCTTGCATATTACGATTGGTGGGGCTTTTTCCCTTGGTTTTCTCTTTTATATTTGTGCAGAAAATAGCCTAGAGTTAACCAAATTTGAAAATACTGCTCTATTTACTTTACTCATCGCATATACAGCATCTCTGTTAGTAAGTACTGGACTGGCCATTTACTATTATGTTGCACTTGATAGCGAGTCATACTATTTATGCTTTTCGTTATCGTGGGGTTTGCTTGTACTACTGTTAGGTTATTGGACTTATATTTCAGCGAGATTTAGCTAATAAATGGTTTAAGAGGCTTTGGCAGATCAGTGAGGTTTTTCTGTAGATTGAATGATTGTAAATATCCTTTGGTGCAGAAATGCTCATCGTCAGCTCTCTATTCTAAGTTAAACCCCCTTTGCTAGCGCGAAAGGGGTTTTCTTTTTTGTCCATTACACCCGATTTATACACAGAATCCTATCTAAATACTTACTTTTGTGTTGTCTTAAATTGACATGCAATTTCCACGGTGAGTCTCTCGTTCATCAGCGTTGTGTACCTTAAAAAGTTCCTAGTGTAATTGTTTGAGACTTTTTTAGAGTTATAAAAAACGCAAAAAACGTAAGTGTGCTATTATTTTTGAGTAACTAGGAAATGTCATTATTTAGATTTTAAGATCACTAAATGTATCAATGTTCCAATTAGTGACATGCCCTAAATATTAACTTTTTTGAAGAATATTATTAAACTTTTGGAATAAAAAGCTATTCGAAGGAAGTTAGAATGGGACGAATTGACCTATGCTGTCAAATCTGTAGACATTAACTTGGGAGATTTTAGTTACGCAGCCTGACGATAAAAGTCAAACCACACCTGTCTTGGCGTTTTATAGCCTAAACCCTTTTGGATTCTAGTCTGGTTGTACTCAAGCTCAATATATTTAGTGATATCACTGATGGCTTCGAACCTTGTTTTATAGTCTTCGTGATACACCAACTCATTCTTTAATATGCCCCAGAAGCTTTCTATGGGCGCATTATCAAAGCAATTACCACGTCTGGACATTGAGCCCTTAAATTTATGCTTCTTAATGATCTTATGATAGTCATAACTACAGTACTGACTGCCTCTATCAGAATGCACAATCAGCTGTTGGTTGGGTCGTTTGTTCTTGATGGCCATATTGAGTGCACGGCAAACTAAATCTGCTGTCATTCGCTTATTGATGGCATAGCCGACAAGCTCTTTGGTGTAGAGGTCTTTAACACCTGCTAAGTATAGCCAACCCTCATTGGTCCAGACATAGGTGATGTCACTAACCCAAGCTTCGTTAGGACGACTGGTATCAAATTTTTGGTCGAGCAGGTTTGGGTAGATAAACTTGTTATGGTTTGAGTTGGTGGTAACTTTAAAACGCTTGTGACGACGGCAAGCAATGCCGTATTCTTCTTTAATGCGTCTTACCATGTATTGACTGATATGATGGCCTTGCTCTGCAAGATGAGCATGCAATCGCTCACAGCCATAACGCTGCTTAGTTTCATCATGAGCCACGCGCACCAGCAGCTCACACTGGTTGCGGTGGATCTGCTGATTACTAACACCACGATTTATCCAGTTGTAATAGCTTGATGGCTTGACATCTAATACGTGACACATACAGGTGATGCTAAATATCTTCTGATTATCCTTGATAAAGACGTACTTCATCAACTGTGTTTCGCGAAGTACGCCGTGGCCTTTTTTAGAATATCTCGCTCTTCCTGAGCAACTTTTAGATCACGTTTAAGACGTTTATTCTCTTCTAGTATAGCCATGAGCTCAGGATTATATTCTTTAGTACCGATCAGCTTGCCTTTATCAGCTTTGTTTTGCCAGTTAGATAATGTCTGCATGGCGATGCCAAGCTGCTTTGCAGTCGCTGAAACATTGCCATTATTATCTGCTATCTTTTTAACGGCTTCAGCTTTGAATGCTGCACTATAGGTTCTGATTTTCTTAGTCATGATAAACTCCTCATTGAGTCGTTAGTTTACCAAGTTTGGTTCTACAGTTTTTTCAGCATAGCTCATACAGTTCTATCGCGATTGCCCCTTTGATTTAAGGTGCTTTGATATATTGCAAACTTGATACACTCTAAGCAGCGTTATAGACAAACAGCAATATCGATATGAGTATTATGTGATGTACATAATACTCATGTGAGTAATCCTAGAATATACCCAGATATTATTAATTTTTCTAGTTAAAACCTATTCAACAGCGATGACTTTTTGCATCTCATTTTGATGTCCCAAATTAGCATCGGTTAAGTCTCTAGAGTTACTTCTTTTTTCGGTCTGGTCTACTATTTTGGCACCCACTAAGTCACCAACGACGTTGCCAAAGGTGAAGATCATATCGACCAAGATATTGATACCTGCGGTGAGCGCAACAATTTCGATGGGCAATCCCGCTTGGGTAAAGACGATAGACATACCAATTAATCCAGCACCTGGCACACCAGCCGTACCAATCGCGGCCATAGTTCCAATGATGACAATGGTGGCCAATTCAGGTACCGACAGTGACATGCCCATGATTTCTGCTGCAAAGATGACAGCGACACCAAAACGTAATGCCGTACCATTCATGTTTACAGTTGCGCCAATAGGCAATGTCAGTTTGGCAACACGCTCACCAATACCTGCTTTTTCTGCGCATTTAATGGTAATCGGTAGCGTGCTCAGGCTACTGCTGGTCACAAATGAGGTAAAAGCCGCTTCTTTGATATTTTTATAGAATTGAATGACTTTTACGCCAAAGAGCTTCAACATAATGGGGAACACAACCCCCACCAATATGATAACACCAAGGTATGACGTACCAATAAATTTACCCAGCGCAATAACGACATCCAATCCTTGCGTACCAAAGGTATTGGCAGTGATGCCCAATACACCAATCGGTGCATATAATAGAATGCCACTTAGTATTTTAGAGACGACTTCGTTACAAGCTTCGAGCAGTCTGAATAAAAAATCACCCATTTCTTGTTGCTTTTCGTCTGCTGAATGGCGCATGAACAAAATAGCCAATCCAGAGATAACCGCGACAAATACGACCGCGAGAATATCACCTTGAGCAAAAGCATTGAAGATATTGCTGGGTACCATATTCAGTAAGGTATCAATGAAAGATGGGCGGGCAGGGGCATCCATAGTTACAGCGGTCGGCAACGAAAATCCTGCACCAGGATTGGTCATCTTTGCCAAAACAATACCAACGACCACCGCAATACCAGTCGAGACGATATAAAAGGGGAATATTTTTAGTCCTATCCGACCGAGTTCTTTAGGGTTGGAATGATTGACGGCGACCATCAAAGAGAAAAGGACAAGAGGTATCACGACCATTTTCAATAAGTTTAAAAACAGGGTTCCAAGCGGTGACAGAAAACTACTGTGCTCGCCCAGTACCAGTGCCAAAAAAATACCTATTAAAAAGCCGCCCGTCATTTTCACCATGAATGACATGCTGGTATACCAACGCCAAATTATTCCCATTACTATCTCCTGTTATTTACAATATCTGTTACTGACTTTTAAAAGGATATGTGGAGATGGGCAAGAGAATATTTTGATTTTAGACATTCCATTGTCCAGTCCTGTATGATTCAAACGCTTTGGTTTGATACGGATGCTGTCAGTTTTCAGACATGTGATATTAGAATTTTTCCTTAAGGTAAAGATACTAAACACCAACAATCACTGAAACAAGCGAATTAATTTATGGCGAGCATTCCTTTTTTTCTTACTAGTGGAGGAGTGCACGATTATTTTTAACGAATGCTTAGGCGATTTACTCGATATATAGTCGATCAATTTAAAGCAGATACAGGACGGTTGGGATAGGTTTTACAGCCTTTGGAATGTTTGGCGCACAGCAAGCGAGGCAGGATTATACCAGCAGAAAACAGGATTACCATTTGTGCCACCGTCATTTTGAATTGACCGTGTTTCAAATTGGATATATATAACCACAATTACTATTTTGGATTTAAAAATAAGTTATGAAAACGGATACTAACAGTTCGCTAGATTTTAGAAAATATCCTTCAACCAAAGCTTTACAATGTTTTGAGACAGCGGCTAGACACTTAAGTTTTACCAATGCGGCGCAAGAGATGCACATGACTCAAAGCGCCATCAGTAAGCAGGTAGCGCAGCTAGAGGAAGTGCTAAATATTGCTCTGTTTTATCGAACACCGCAGAAAATCTCGTTGACACCTGCTGGCAAGACGTATTATTTGGATGTGCTCGATATACTAAAACATATCGAGATGGCAACGACCAATTTAGTGTCGCACAGTGATAATACCGAGGTATTGAGAATTGTCTCGCACCCAACGTTTTGTTCACGTTGGTTGATACCTGCGTTGAGTGGATTTAATGAAGCACATCCCCTAATTAATTTAGAGATCAAAGAACAGGTTGGACCATTTTTTTCTGAAGACCAAAATGTCGATATCGCGTTTTTGTATGGTACTGGTATTTGGGGTGGAATGGAGGCGATTAAGCTGTTTGATGAATACAGTGTGGCCGTCTGCCATCCTGATTATTTAAAAGACGAAAAACCCTTCACGAGCAATGTCGCTAGTTGTACCTTATTGCATCTCAATTCGCGCTTAAATGCATGGTACGAATACTTTGAGCAACAAGAGGTCAGTGTTGATAGTACATTCATAGGCCCGCGTTTTGATACGTTTCAGGCATGTATATCAGCGGCATTAGTGGGATATGGCATCGCGCTTGTACCGCTACGCTTGGTAGAACGTGAGCTGCAGTCAGGTGCGCTGGTCACCGTATGGGATTATGCTGCAAAAGGCAGAGGGTCTTATTATATGACTTATCCATTATCACTTGGTGAGTCACACAGAATAAAAGTCATTATAAATTGGATATCTGCTTACCTTGAAACCTAGGGCAGGTTGAACCGTTAAAAAACGAGTCGTGATGATTGGTTAGATAAATATTTACCGCTAATCGATAGCGGTCAGCGCAAGCGTCCAACGCAATAAAAACTATTGAAAGGCTTCATAAGACTTTGATTGAACATGTATTTATGCTTGGGTTTTTTCTATCTTGGCCTTGGTTTTTTCTCACAATAACGAAAAGGAATGAAAGCACAACTATTATTCGTTTGCTGAGTGCATCAGGTTTTGCTGAAATGAGGGTCACATTTAAGGAAGATAAGAGACTCTTAATGGATAAGCTATACAACGTCACTGATGCTTTTACGATGGTGCATCCCATCACCTTAACCAAAGGTAAAAATGCAACAGTTTGGGACAATAACGACCAATGCTACATCGATTTTGTGGGTGGCATTGGGGTCTTGAACTTCGGACATTGCCACCCTCACATCGTGACGGCCATTATCAATCAAACCCAATCGCTCATTCATTATGCTTACAATGCAGCTGCGCACACCCCCTATCAAACCTTCATGCCGCGATTGTGCGAACTCATTCCTATTAGTGGCGAGCTATCAGGCATGCTCACCAATTCTGGTGCAGAGGCTACTGAAAATGCCATAAAAATTGCGCGTCTCAAGACCAAGCGTACCGGTGTTATTGCTTTTGATGGCGGGTTCCATGGTCGTACGTTGGCTGCTGTTAATCTAAATGGCAAGGTTGCCCCTTACAAGCGAGGGTTGGGACCGTTAGCCGGCAGTGTCTATCACATTCCTTTCCCCAGTCCAGACAATGAGGTGAGTGATCAACAGGCAATCGATGCGCTAAATCGTTTGTTTGAAGTAGAAACTGATATCAATAATATTGGTGCGATTATCGCAGAGCCCATACAAGGGGAAGGCGGGTTTCAGTTAATGTCACCCTCTTTTGCTCAGTACCTGCGCGCCTTTTGTGATGAGCACGGTATCTTGCTAATTATGGATGAGATCCAATCAGGCTATGGACGTACTGGTTCACCTTTTGCCTTTTCACATTTGGGCATTGAGCCAGATATGATACTACTTGGTAAAAGCATCGCAGGCGGCTTGCCCTTAGGTGCAGTCGTAGGGAAGGCCAGTGTGATAAATGGCTTGCCTAAAGGCAGTTTGGGCGGTACATACTCTGGTAATCCAGTGGCATGTGCAGCGGCAAATGCCACGATAGACATCATGCAAGAGGATGAGATATGGGCATCTGCTAAGCACTATGCGCAAGAGATTGAAACAAGTATCGCACAATGGCAGGCGGAAGGCGTTTCCCCTTGGCTATATGGTCTCACGGGTATTGGAGCGATGCGCGGTATTGAGCTGCGTCATGCTACGTATGGCTCGCATCCTAGTGTGATGACTCACGTACTAACCCAAGCGCGGAAGCGAGGCTTACTGCTCATGCCAAGTGGTAAATACCGTCATATCATTCGATTGTTACCACCTCTGACCATTGAGCCTGAAACGCTCCAAACTGGCCTTGATATTTTAAGAGACGTCTTGAATACGATTCCTGATCAAGATCCAGCTGATTGGTCTTAAGCACAAATTACTAATAAATGAGTTACCAGCAATAGGCTCTCTCAGTAGCTATAAAAAGGATAAATATCTATGAACAATAACAGTTTTATGAGTAGCGATGATATTCGCCATCAGTTTTCTGTGGCCATGTCAGCGATGTACCAAGCAGAAGTACCGTTATATGGCGATCTTGTTGATTTGGTCACTGACGTGAACACCGAGGTTTTAGCTGCTCAACCTGATATTAAAGCGCAGCTTGAGCATACTGGCGAAATGGATAGGCTCAGTATGGAGCGCCACGGTGCCATTAGAGTGGGTACTGCTGCTGAGCTTAGTATGATGCGTCGATTGTTTGCAGTGATGGGTATGTATCCTGTGGGCTACTATGATTTAGCCCCTGCTGGCGTGCCCGTACACTCCACTGCATTTCGAGCGATAGATGCAGAGTCATTGAGCAAAAGTCCTTTCCGAGTATTTACGTCATTATTACGCTTAGATCTCATTGGTGATGAAGCGCTCAAAGAAGAGGCCGTAGCAGCTTTGGCCCGCCGTAATATCTTTACTAATACTGTCATCGAACTTATTGAGTCTTTTGAAGCGCAAGGTGGATTAAGTGAGCAAGCAGGCCAACAGTTCGTCGCTGAGGCACTAGAAACGTTTCGCTGGCATGATAATACCCCTGTGTCAAAGACGCTGTATGAAAAGCTGTTGCAGCAACATGGTCTCATCGCTGATGTGGTTGGGTTCAAAGGCCCACATATCAACCATCTAACCCCTCGAACCTTGGATATTGATTCTGTACAGCGTAGCATGCAAGCAAGAGGGATACCGCCAAAAGCGATCATCGAAGGGCCACCAAAACGAAATTGCCCGATTTTGTTAAGACAAACAAGTTTTAAGGCCCTAGAAGAAGCGGTTAGCTTTAAGAATACGTTGGCCGATGCAGGACAAAATAGCCATGAGCAAGGCCAACATACAGCACGCTTTGGTGAGATTGAGCAGCGCGGCGTGGCATTGACGCCAAAGGGTCGAGCACTATATGACAAACTGCTGAGTGACGCTCGTAACCAGCTAGGGGTGACCCCAAATGAAGCCAATGCCTCACAGTATTATCAGATTTTAGAGGCGACATTTGCTGAATTCCCTGATGATTATCAAACGCTACATAGCGAAGGCTTGGCGTATTTTTATTATCAACCTGTGGATAACAGTAATACTGACTTGCAGCTCACGAGCTTGGAGATGGCGGGGTCCAAATCCGCGATTATTGAGCTGATCGAAAAAAACGTGATACGTATTGAGCCTATTGTTTACGAAGATTTTTTACCTGTGAGTGCGGCAGGAATTTTTCAGTCGAATCTACGTGATGATAAACAAAGTAGCTATGAGGGAAATTCAAATCAACAAGAGTTTGAAAAAGCACTGGGTACTCACGTTCAAGATGAATTGGCTTTGTATGAGATAACCCAAGCTCAGAGTCTGCAAAATTGTTTTGTTGCCTTGCAAAAGACGGCATAAGCGTTAAATACGCATAGTCGGCTCAAAATAGCAAAACCTCTGTGTCACTATTGATAAAAATAGTGGCAGCTATTAATGCGTTCTCATTTACTATCGTAGGGAATATATCCGGTGAATAATTTTTCAGACCTCTTACAAGAGGTGGTTGATCTTATCATTCAAAAGTTGCAACAAGATCATAGTTTCGACCCGACCCAAATCAAAACCGATGCTGAGAGTCTAGAGCATTGGGGCAAAGACTGGACCAAGCACTTTGCGCCAGCGGCTGCCGCCATTGTCTTTCCGAAAACTACCGAACAAGTGCAATCTATCGTACTGCTTGCTAACGAGCACAACGTTGTTCTGACCCCAAGTGGTGGTCGTACAGGACTCTCTGCTGGTGCTGTCGCCGCCAATGGCGAGATTGTCGTCAGTATGGATAAAATGAACCATATCGGACAATTCTACCCTGCCGATCGCATGGTCGAGATTGAAGCAGGTGTGGTCACTCAGCAGTTGCAACAGTTTGCAGAATCAAAAGACTTATACTATCCTGTCGACTTTGCCTCAGCAGGCTCAAGTCAAATCGGTGGCAATATCGGTACCAATGCGGGCGGTATCAAAGTCATACGCTATGGCATGACCCGTCAATGGATTATGGGACTGACTGTGGTCACTGGTAAAGGTGATATCTTGCAGCTGAATCGCGGTATGGTAAAGAACGCCACAGGTTATGATCTGCGTCAACTGTTCATCGGTAGCGAAGGAACCCTAGGGTTTGTCACCCATGCACAGATCAAGCTTGAGCGTCAGCCACAAGACTTAAATATCATGGTGCTCGGTATGGACAGCTTTAACGATGTTATGAATGTGCTATCTGCCTTTCAAGCGCAGATTGACTTAACCGCATTTGAGTTCTTTGACGATGTGGCGATTGATAAGTTAATGGCGCATGGTCAAGTACAAGAGCCATTTGAGTCGCGCACCAAGTTTTATACGCTATTAGAGTTTGAAGCGCCATATGAGCCGATCATGGATAAGGCGATGGCGATATTTGAGCATTGTATGGAGCAAGGTTGGGTCGTCGATGGGGTGATGAGTCAAAGCCTCGCGCAGGCTGAAGAGCTGTGGAAATTGCGTGAGTATATCTCTGAGACTATCTCAATATTTACCCCTTATAAGAATGATGTCTCTGTATTAATTAGTTATGTGCCTGAATTTATCACCAAGATTGATCACATTGTCAGCAGTAACTATCCTGACTTTGAAGTGTGCTGGTTCGGTCATATCGGCGATGGCAATTTGCATCTGAATATTCTAAAACCTGAAAACATGAGTAAGGATGATTTCTTTGCAGAGTGTCAGATCGTCAATAAGCACGTGTTTGAGACGGTACAGAAGTATGGCGGCTCAGTCTCTGCTGAACATGGCGTGGGTATGACCAAAAAGCCTTATTTGCACTACAGCCGCAGCGAGACTGAGATTGATTACTTACGAGAGGTCAAAAAAGTCTTTGATCCCAATAATATTATGAACCGTGGCAAGATTTTTGATATGTAGATAAAATCCTAAGATCGATGGCATAGCTTAAGTAAAATGCTAAGTAAGAAACATTACTCACGCTATATGCAACATAGGTCAGTTCTATAACGTTTTGCAATTGGGTGACTGTCGAAATTTATATTCGATTTTTCGAGAGATGTTGGTTTAGCTTTTATCAGCTCTGTCTCTTCAAATACAGTATCAATAGCTGTAGTTTGAATAAAGTCCACCTTTGTACAGGCAGTCGTGAATACAGTTAATGCTAAAATTAACTGTATCTCAAAGTTTTTATATAGCACTTGTGCCATTCTATGACCCAGTAAACCTTTAAGGAATATTTAAAATTCGTTAACCATGTCAATCACAAACTGACGAGAAGCCTCACCATCTATCATATGATACTGAATTTGGCGTGTTTTACCTTGTGGATTGGCATTGTTATCGTCTTCTAAGTAGAGTGGAAAACGTCTAACTAATACATTCTCAACCAATGCAAACGCATCGTGTCCCATATAACCTTGTTTGAGTTTATCAGTCAGCTCCGGGTAAGAGACTTCACTCCATGACAGCCCTTTATTGCTCGAATAAGCAATTACGTCATCATATGAACCACTATCAACGCTTTGGGTGAATACCAGAATTTCATGATATCCATCGCCATTAATATCACCCACATCAGCACTAACCACAGGATCGCTAATTGGTCGCTTGATAATGTCTTCACCCATGGGCTGAATCTGCAAGACATAACCACCATTGCCGTCAGAGGTACTGGTCACTTGAGTAGAAAAATCACCATAGTTGAGTGATGTAGCGTATTGCGAGTTATCCAATTCTCGAGTATCCAGCGTATCGCTTAATTTTTGATATACGCCACCAAGCGTTGCACCGCCGCTACAATAAAAAGCTGTTTTTTGTAGATGGGATGTTTCGCCTTCAATGGATAAGCTATTGTCATTAAAGCGCAAATAAACGGGGTTATTATCTACCCAAAACTGATACCGTCCATCATGAGCTTTATGAAGTACGGTGTCTAATGTACAAGTAGGTTTCTTTTTGTCTATGCGAGAACGAATAGACAAACTGATAGCGTCTGGACCAGCATCACGTACGCTGATCGCAAACCAGTCGTAACCCTCGTTACGTTTTATATAGCCGTCTGTGACGTAATCGCCCGTTATATTGTTAGTATATTTATCGGTTACGGTTGTTGTAGGTATGTTGTTTTGTAAAATCATTGTTGACTCGAGGCTCTGCTTATTGGTGTTCTGGCATGCAGTCAGACTTAATATCAGCATGCTGAGCAGTAACGTTTTTCTCATCATAATTTTTAGTCCTTCAGAAGATTGTTATATAGGCAATTCATAATAAATTCATTACAGCCCACATCATTTGGCAATTTAAAAAACCATTATCAATTCTTGGCGTGGAATATTGGTTTGTACCCATTTTTCTCGATGGGACTTAAGTCAGGGCACTAGGATGGTGGAGTTCAAAGCCTGTGACCGTGTTTATTCAGTAACCTTTTTACTTGTTTGTGAAAATTTGATGATTAGGCATAAGCTGCGTTTTATGCTTGGGAGAAGCAGTGCTTTTGCATATAAAGTGACAATAACGTTGCATTAGTTTTTGCTTTCCCGTTGCTAAAATAGAGTAGTACTTGATGCTTTCAAAACGATTCAAATTATCATTCGTAATACACCAGATTTATCTTTACAATCTCACCTCATTTACACTAGCAGATAGATTTAAGGTGAGCATTCCATGCTTTTAAGTATAGTTTACATTATTGGTATTACAGCAGAGGCGATGACAGGTGCACTAAGCGCGGGACGACAAAATATGGATTGGTTTGGGGTTATGCTTATCGCAAGTGTAACGGCGATAGGTGGTGGTAGTGTCAGAGATATCTTACTTGGTAATTACCCCTTAACTTGGGTAGAACATCCTGAATATTTATTAATTGTTTGTGTGGCTGGGCTTATAACGACCTGGTTGGCGAGATGGGTTGTTAAATTTAATGGCGTTTTCATGCGTTTGGATGCTTTGGGGCTAGCGGCCTTTAGCATTATTGGTTGCCAAGTAGGGCTTAACATGGGACTTCACTATGGTGTTTGTGTGGTTGCTGCCATTGTAACAGGCGTATTTGGCGGGTTGCTGCGTGATTTAATATGTCGCCAAACCCCATTGGTTTTACATCATGAGTTATACGCTTCAGTTTCTTTGATCGTTGCGTGTTTATATTTAACACTCGAGCATTTTACTGTTAGTGGTAATATCAGCATCATTGTTAGTTTGGTTGCTGGTTACTTAATCCGTATGGCAGCGGTTAGGGCAAAGTGGCGATTACCCGTATTCCATTTGTTAGAAACTTCTAAATAAAGGAATGACCCTACCGTTATAAGAGTTTCTACGAGCGAGCTGTGTTATTTTAGAGAGTCGTTACTACCTGTGAACATCTCATTTTTAACACAGCTATTTAATACAGTCTGGCTGCAATTTATCTCATTTTTATCGTCATGTTCAAAATGAGGACACGTCCGAATAATACTATACAGTGAGCGTAATTTTACCCACTGCTTTACCTGATTCAAGATGGTCATGCGCGTGTGCTACCTCCCAAATAGAGTAGTTACTATCATCTATGATAGGCATGATTTTGCCAGTATCAACCAGCTCCGCAATCATTGTCAGGATACGACCTTGCGATTCATGGTTGATGCCATGAAATAATGGAATGAGCACCAAAACACCATGAAAGGATAAGGCTTTGAGAGCAACTTGCAATGGATCCGCAATGGGTAAAATAGTGGCGACATGGCCATTGAATCTAACGGCTTGAAAAGATTTTTGAATATTATCACCAGCCACCGTATCGAAAATTTTGTCAAAACCCACGCCGTTAGTATACGTCGCCACATAGTCATCAACCTCCGCTGTTGTATAATCTACTAGATGATCCGCGCCTAGTGTTTGTGCTAATGCACGATTAGCAGGAGAGTAGGTAGCGGTGACTGTCGCGCCAAGTACTTTTGCTAGCTGAACGGCAATATGACCAACGCCCCCTGTTGCACCATGAATCAAGACATTATCGCCTTCTTTGACATTCATTTTTTGTACGAGTGCCTCATAAGAAGTGAGTGCGACCAACGGCAGGGCTGCGGCTTGCTTCATACTGAGTGTTTTAGGTTTTTTAGCCATTAAACGCACATCAACCAACATGAATTCAGCAAGTGCACCATCAATACCGTTGAGGCCACCAGCCATACCATAAACTTCGTCACCAACACTAAATTCAGTGACGTCGGCACCTATCTCGCTCACAATACCAGCTACATCACCGTGTAGTATCTCTGGCAAATTTTCTGACCAAGGCAGCTCGACTGAGCGCAGCATGGTATCAATAGGGTTCACACTAGTGGCTTTCACTTCCACAACCATATGACCTAGTATTGCAGTTGGTTTTTGTTTTTCTGCCAATTGAAAAACTGTAGTTGTACCGATTTCTTTAATGATCATCGCTTTCATGTTATTACCCTTTACTGGTGTGAATGTCTTATTGTTTGTTTCAGGACAATCAGTTTAGACGTTGCTAATTCAGCAAACCATTACCTAGTAAACAAATTACTTTTGCTTTTTGAGCAAGTCATGGTTACAGTTAAATGGAATACCTATCAACTTAATAAAGGAGTGGCGATGAGCTCAATAAATCGATTAGCATATTTCAATAGTGTTGTCGAAACCGGTAGCATTTCAGAAGCCAGCCGCATCTTTGATGTACAACCGTCTTCTATTTCACGGCAGTTAGCGGTGCTTGAAAAAGAGTTGGGGGTACGTCTACTCAATAAAACGACCAGAAACACCAGTTTGACTGAAGCGGGGCACAAATATTACGAATACTCTCAGCGAATTGTATCAGAGTTTGATAACGCCAAAAGAGCCGTTAATGACTTACAAATAACGCCACAGGGTAAGCTGAAAATCAGCATGACAGTCGGTTTTGGTGAAAGTATGGTATTGCCGTTAATACCGAAATTTATGTCGTTATATCCAGATATTGATATAAAAATTGAGTTAACAGAGCGGGTTGTAGACCTTATAGAAGAAAATATTGACGTGGCTATTCGAAGTGGACGCCTATCTGATTCGACCATGATTGCCCGACGCTTGGTATTTAATGATTTTCTACTGTGTGCAAGCCCCCAATATTTAAAAAATAATGGCACGCCTTGTAGCGTTGACGATCTAGCTGATCACCAATGTATCCGATATGGTTATAACGGTTGGAAAGAGTGGTTTTTGATAGCAGAAGATCGTAAAAAGTTGATGATTAATAGTCAGGTTTCAGTGAACTCAGTGAATGGTCAGAAGCAGCTGGTATTGAATCATACAGGTCTGACGCTAATACCACTGTGGGCTGTTAAAAGTGAATTGGCGAACGGGTCATTGGTTCAAGTCATGCCAGATCATATTTTTAGTCCCTATGAAGAGCTTAGTGCTACTTACGCTATTTATTTAAAGCGAGATATGGTCTCACCAAAAACACGCGTTTTTTTGGATTTTTTGGTAGAACACATGATAGCGATTTGAGTTTGGGTCTACAGCTTGATCGCACAAATTTTTATAGTCGATGACTGCTAAATGCACTTTCATAAAGGTTAATATTATTAAAGACCGAGTATGAATAGTTTATGAAAAAATAGGAGATCGTCCAATCTGCTTATTATTTCATATACGATATAGGCCTAGGCACTCATGACTTGATGAATGCTTCTAAATTTAAAATGACTTATTATTCTTAAATATGAGCCTATGGAGCTTTCATGACATCTAAATTATTTATCAGTGGCTCAATTATGCTGGCCCTCGCTACACTGTCTGGACTGATGGAAAGCTTATTTTATGGTGGCATTGCTTCTGATGGCGTGCTTCAAGAAAGCTTGTTTTTACCTCTGGCCTTTATTTTTTTAGCCTTAGCACTAATCCTTTATTGCTTATCACTCATCATGCAGATAAAAACAGGCGTGACAGGTACTCAAATGAACTAGGGCGTGTCTTCAATTCACTCGATAGTCATCTAAATGGGCTAAAAATGGCTAAATCTTGCCAAACATCGTCAAATAGCTGGTTAATATCCCGATATTATCTGCGCTATTTTCCTTGTTTGACGGCAATTTATCTCATTTTTATCACCATTTTTGAAATGAAGACACGCCCTAAACACTTACTCCACAACCACATTTATTGTTCCCAAGAGAGCAATTATGATATATGGATTTGATGCAAAAAACCTAATTCGCAAGATGCGTATATATTGAAAACATTAGGATTCTTTTTTCAAACAGTCTAACCAGAGGTATCTAAAGAGTTCATCAAAGCAGTCACCACTAAATTGTTTACATTTTTGAGTGAAAAAACTACTTCGTCATAATCTGAAGGTAGCTCCGCAATGGGCACCTTCATAAAACCATCCTTTCTTATTGTGCTTTCGCTCCATGCAAATCCTACACCTAAGTTTTGGTAAACCGCATCGTAAACACTTTCTTGGGTGTTTACGATATACGTAGGGGTTATCTCTAAATTAATTTTTGCTAGTGCCTCATTTATAAGTTTTTGAGTGGTAGAGCCGTGCGTACGGAATATAACGGTTTCCGACGCCAGTTCAGTTAAGCTTATAGACTCTCTTGATGCAAAAGGGTGGTTCGGTGAGCATAAGGCAACAAGCCTTTGGGTAGCACACTTCTTAAACTGCAACCTATCATCCTTTGGCACATTTGCAAGAATGCCAACATCTACTTGACCGTTAACGACTCTACTGAACGTTTCATAGAAATTACCAAAATAGATCTCAGTCTGTAGCTTGGGATAGCGCTTACTAAACTGCCTGATAATTTCAGTGCCCGGTAGTGGGCTGCATAGAGCTACCTTTAATATAGCTGATTCAAAGATTTTACTTCTTTGAATCAGCTGCTCTAGATCATCTTCAACTGCTCGTATTTTACTCGTCAATGACCCAAGCTCTAAGCAGTAATCTGTTGGCACAAGGTGCCTGCCACGCTGCATAAATAGCTTAAATCCAAGATTGTTTTCAAGCGTAGATAGTGCTTGGCTAATGGCAGATTGAGACACGCCCAAACGTCTAGCTGCCTGCGTGTAATTACCTTCCTCAAGCACAGAATTTAGGATGTTTAGCTGATTATAGGTATAGGGCTTTTTCGTCATATGACCGCCGTCTCTTGTATCGGTTTCAGAGATTGTTAGGCATATCTCTAGGAAGTACGAGAAGTTATACACGATAAATAAGACTGAATGATTAAATATATAAGCTAACCTTATATATGACACCAAACTGTCATATTCATCTCTTATATTAGTCACATGTAAACGATTAAAGCATTGAACAATTTACCTAAATGTATTTGCTTGAGCTATCACTCATTGCCAATACCAAAATATAAGTTTGGGCTTGAATTATGTTAGAACTAAGAAATGTGACTAAGAAGTATGATGGTAAAGTTATTTTTGAGGATATCTCCCTAAAGGTAAATAAGGGTGAGATTGTTTCAATATTGGGCCCATCTGGCTGTGGGAAAACCACGTTGCTGCATATTATTTTAGGTCTAACCGATATTAGTTCTGGTCGGCTTGCTTATGATAATGAAGACATCACACGTGTGCCTATGAAGCACAGAGGTTTCAATATTGTATTCCAAGACTATGCTTTGTTTCCTAACTTGAACGTAAAGCAGAATATTGAATATGGGCTACGTAATAGACCTAACGTAAGTACGCAAGCGGAGGTTGATGAGCTAGTTGACCTTTTGGAGATTAAGCCGCATTTGAACAAGCGAATCAGCCAGCTCTCTGGGGGACAAAAGCAGCGTGTTGCATTAGCGCGCACTCTAGTGATGAAGCCTAAAATTTTATTATTAGATGAGCCTTTATCTGCCTTAGACGGGGTTATTAAAGAGACCATTAAGGCACGTATTCGCGAGATTGCAGAGCGTTATGAGCTAACCACTTTGATTGTGACACATGACCCTGAAGAAGCGATGACACTCTCTGATCGCATTTTGTTGTTATCAGACGGCAAAGTAGCTCAATATGCTAAACCATCAGAAATCATCAAAAACCCTGCCAATGATTTCGTTAAGAGCTTTATCTTAAATCAGTTAAACATCAAACGTCGTAATATCTTGAGCCTATTTGAAGCGGACAATGCGCCAACTGACCCCTTAGAAAAATACACTCAAATGAGACCTGTGCTAGATGGCAGCTCAGTCACTGAAGATATCAATTTCATAATCCAGCGCACAGCTGCTAAATCCATTAAAAACACTTCCAAAGGCTAATCGCACTAGACCAATGCTGGTCTCTCAAAACTTCCTTATTTCGCGCGTAGGTCATTATGAAACTTAATAACTCACCGCTAATGAAAGCTTCGTGGCTTTTCATTGGTGCGCTATTCATCGTCTTTATGTTTGTGCCTTTGGGCAAAATGTTGATGCTGTCATTTAATGTGGCTGATGGATTAGGTCTAAGCCACTATGTCGATATCATCAGCAGTAATGACTTCAGACAAGTGATGTTAAATAGTTTTTTTATCGCCATTGTTAGTGCGATGAGTGCCACCTTTTTGGCATTTATCCTTGCCTATACGGTGCACTGGACTAACTTGCCAAAGGGTTTTAAACAAACCATTAAGCTTGCATCACTGTTCCCTATGCTATTGCCAACAGTGACTTATGGATTTGCCATTATTTACACCTTTGGTAAGCAAGGTCTACTCACTAAGATGATTGGCTTTCAGTTGTTTGAAGACATATATGGTTTCTATGGTATGTGGCTTGGCTACACCATCTATACCTTGCCAATAGCCTTTTTACTGCTTAACAATACCTTTCAATATTTGGATAAGAAGTTCGTGATCGTATCAGAACTGATGGGCGATTCACGCTTACGCCAGATAGATATGACGGTCATTCGTCCCTTAATTGGTACGTTTGCAGCCGCTATTATTCAATGCTTCTTTTTGGCCTTTACTGATTTTGGTATTCCAGCCTCTATTGGTGGTCAGTATAAGGTTATAGCCACTGAGCTTTATACCCAAATACTGGGTGCATCTCCTTCGTTTGAGAAGGGCTCTGTGGTTGCCTTGTTTATGCTAATCCCCTCTGTCTTGAGCATTCTACTGCTTTGGTATGTGGCTCGATTTAATGTCAGGTATGACTCAGTAGAGCATTTTGACTTGCCCACCTCTAAAGTCAAAGACAGGATTCTGGGTGTGTTGTCCAGTGGCATTTTGATTTCACTATTATTCGTATTTGCTGTGATATTCATCATTCCATGGATTAAGACATGGCCTTACGAGATGGCGTTTAGTACAGACACATTTACTAAGGTGATTGAGTCCTCGAACCTAATGCGAGTGTATAAGAACTCACTTATTGTCGCGACCTTAACGGCTGTTTTTGGCACCATTATTACCTATGTTGCCGCGTTGATATACGAGCGTTCAGGGCTATTCAAGATAGGTAAGTTGACGATCGAAAGCTCAGCTTTAGTGACCAATACAGTGCCAGGTATGGTTATTGGTATTGCTTACCTGATGGTTTTTTCAGGCTTATCGATATCGAACACCATCTTTATTATTGTGATTAGTAATATCATTCATTACTTCTCGACACCTTATCTCATGAGCAAAAATGCACTGTCAAAAATGAACTTAGGCTGGGAGACCACAGCTTCTTTACTTGGAGACTCATGGCTACAGTCTTTACGCCGAATTGTTGTACCCAACTCAATATTTACATTGATCGAAGTGGCATCGTACTTCTTTATCAGTGCGATGGTCAGCATCAGTGCAGTGATATTCATTTCAGGTGCAAAGACGATGGTGCTTACTACAAAGATTGTTGAATTACAGCACTTTGCCCGCTTTGATGAGATCTTTATCTTGTCGCTGATGGTGCTACTCACAAATATCACGGCATTAATATTCTTCGCAGTGGCGCGATATTTTTATACCAGAAGCATCAATGGCACAACAAAAATAAAAGTGAACAAGACCACAGTGACGACGGTCGCTTAAATATCTCAACACAGTTTAGGCATTGATGTTACGAAAACCAATTTAACTTTTAACCACTCAAATAATTAGGAAAAACAATGAATTTATTCAAAACGATAATAACGGGATTGACTTGCGGAGTTTTAGTGGCAGGCTGTGGATCGCAAAGCTCAGGTGATACGGCTGGCGAGGAAGTGATTATCTATAGTAATGCTGATGAGGAGGCAGTCGAGGTTATTCAAGAGGTGCTTGATGAGGCAGGCTTTGAAGGTCAATATATATTTCAATCATTCGGAACGGGTGAGCTTGGTGGACGACTATTAGCAGAAGGAAAAAATATTGAAGCTGATATGGTGACAATGAGCTCGTTTTATATCGAAAGTGCTCAAGCAAAGAACCCAATGTTTAAAGCGTTAGCATTTACGGCAAATCCACAGATTGCGACGCCTAATTACTATGCACCGATCCTCAGCTTTACGGGTGCCATCTTACTCAATACCAAAGAGATGGAAGCCAATAATCTCTCCATACCTACCAGTGCCAAAGACTTAGCAAATCCTATTTATAAAAATCAAATTTCTATAGTTGATCCAAATGGCTCATCAACTGGTTGGTTGTTTGTACAGGATATTGCTGCTGAATATGGCACCGATGCTGAAGGTCAACAAATCATGAATGCTATTCGTGAAAATGCAGGACCTAATTTAGAGCTATCTGGCTCTGGTCCTCTTAAAAAGGTAATGGCAGGTGAGGTGCCTATCGGTTTTGGTCTACGTCATCAGGCAGTCGCTAATAAAGCAAAAGGTTTACCAATTGATTTTGTGGATCCCAGTGAAGGTAATTACACATTGACTGAATCGGTTGCTGTTATTGATAAGGGAGAGAAGACCAATCCTAAAGCAATGAAAATGGCTGAATTAATTGTCACTAAAGCTCGCCCAGGTTTATTAGAGATTTATCCAAATATTGTGTATGACGGTGAGACAGTAGCTGCTGAGAATCAGATTGATAATTCTAAGACCTATCCAGAGCCATTAACTGCCGAGCTGTTAGATAAGCACCGTGCTTTTTTCCATGGTGAGTAATTTTAGTTGAATCAAAATAATGCCCATTCATGCTTAGCTATATTAGTTCATAGGTTAAGCAAGTAGAGGGCTAATTAATAAAGATGTATGGGAAGAGCAGATATGACAATGAGCAAAATACTTTCTGATAAAAAATACGATGTCGTCGTCGTAGGTGGCGGCATCGTTGGGCTGGCAAGCGCCTACGCCGCCGTTAAAAAGGGGCTGAGTGTTGCAGTTGTAGAACGCCAGTCTCAGAACAAAGATGCTTCTGTTCGTAATTTTGGATTTGTGACCGTTAGTGGTCAGCGTCGAGGTGAGCATTGGCAACGCGCCATGCACTCGCGTAATGTTTGGGCCGAGATTGCGCCAAAAGCAGGTATTCAGATAGAGCATATCGGTCTGCATATGTTAATGCAGCGACCTGAAGCGGTAGATGTTGCACAAGCTTTTTTAAAGACTGAAATGGGTGAGGGGTGCCGACTACTGACACAGTCTGAAATTAATGAAGCCGCGCCTTATTTGAACAAGGGAGAAGGGGTGTTATATAGCCCGCATGAGCTTAGAGTGGAGTCCAATACTGCAATTGCTAAGCTGGCCCATTGGTTACAAGAGACGCAGAGTGTGGACTTTTATAATCATACCACGGTGACTTCGGTGGAATTACCAAAAGTGCATACTAGCCGTGGTGTCCTTAACGCTGAGCATTGTGTGGTCTGCCCAGGAGCTGAGTTTACTGGCTTATATCCAGAAGTACTCGCTAAGACCAAAGCTAAGATGTGCACACTAAATATGATGCGAGTCATGCCCAAACAAGCATTTAGATTAACTGCTGCTGTCATGTCAGATTTAAGCTTTGCCCGTTATGATGGATTTGCTCAGTTACCTGAAGCTACGGTACTAAAAACCTTACTAGACGATATTCAAAGTGTAGAGCGTCAAGCAGGTGTCCACCTAATTGTGGTTCAGTCTGAAGATGGCTCACTAATCATTGGCGATAGTCATGACTATAGTGATAGAGAACTACCGTTTAGAGACACTCGAATTGATGATCTAATCATTAATGAATTTAAGCAGGTGATGGATATTGGTGAGATAGATATTACTCAGCACTGGTTGGGTGTATATCCAAGTGCAGATGACGTGGTATTTAAGACATCACCTGAAAAGGGCGTGGTGGTCGGTGCAGTCACCGGTGGTACAGGGGCATCAACAGGTTTCGCATTTGGCGAAGAATTAATTGAATTGGTATTGGAGTCAAAGCAATGAATACAGTAAATAATAATATAATAAGCAGTAGCTCACATAGTGATAGTTTAAACAGTATTAAAAATAATTTTTTTGATATTAAGCTCTGTGTGTTTGATATGGCTGGCACAACAGTAGATGAAGGTAACCTAGTCTATAAAACCGTACGTAATGCCATCAATGAAGTACTGATGCGTGCTGGCAAGTCAGATAAACAAGTGAGTCTTGAGTTATGTTTAGAGTATGGTGCAGGGAAAGAAAAACGCAACGCCATCCGCGATATTTTGGACATGATAGATTTATCTGATGCTGATATTGAATCGTTAACGGATACGGCGTTTGCAGCCTTTAAAGACAGTCTTACAATTGCTTATAGCAAGGACACCTTATCTGAGTTTGAAGGCATGTCAGAGTTGTTCGAGCAGTTAAAGGCGAGCGGTCGTAATGTGGTATTAAATACAGGATATGATGCTAAGACTGCTAATAAAATTTTGACTATCTTAGGGTGGTCTGTGGGGGATCAAGTAGATGCACTAATAACAGCAGATGATGTAAAAAATGGGCGCCCAGCTCCTGATATGATTACTCTTGCGATGAAGCAGTTTAATGTTGATAACGCACAGCAGGTGTTAAAAGCGGGGGATAGTGGTATCGATATTGAGGAAGGTAAGAATGCAGGATGCGGGCTGGTTTTAGGTGTGCTATCTGGTGCACAAAATGAGCAGCAACTAGTGGAATATTCACCTGATGCGGTTTTAGACAAGCTGACTGATTTAAAGGCGCTTATTTAGCTTAAAGCTTCAATATATAAAAAATAGTAAAGCCATAAGAGCAATGACTTTTATGGCTTTTTAATTTGGCTATGCTATCAATAAGCGCATAACCGTTGAACTGTAAGGTTTCTTCAGCATAGATCATTTTCAACCCACAATACAAATCCGCAAATTTACCCTGCGTAAATAAAATATTTATTCGCTTATTTGTATCAGTACCAGTAAAATGCGAGACTGTTTTCTACACGAGTTTATGAGTAACCAATGATACGTTTAACTGAAATTAAATTGCCATTAAATCATGCACCTGAAGATCTAACGACTGCTATAACGACAAAACTTAAAATTTCTGCTGAGCAAATGGCGTCATTTGTGATGTTTAAACGTGGTTATGATGCTCGTAATAAAAGAAATATCCAATTAATTTATACGCTAGACATCACACTGACCGATTCAGATTTAACACATGATTTATTGGTTCAATTTGAGTCAGACAACCATGTTAAGGCAACACCAGATACCAGCTACAAATATATTGGCCAAGCGCCAGAGGATTTAACTGAGCGTCCTGTTGTTATTGGTTTTGGACCTTGTGGTTTATTAGCAGCACTTACCCTGGCTCAAATGGGTTTTAAACCTATTATCATTGAACGCGGTAATGAAGTAAGACAACGCACCAAAGATACCTTTGGCTTTTGGCGTCAGCGTAAATTAAACACAGAATCAAACGTACAATTCGGTGAAGGCGGAGCGGGTACTTTTTCCGACGGTAAATTATATAGCCAAGTGAAAGATCCCAATCATTACGGCCGTAAAGTAATGACAGAATTTGTAAAAGCTGGCGCACCAGATGAAATTTTATTTGTTAGTAAACCGCACATAGGTACTTATAAGTTAGTCACCATGGTAGAAAAAATGCGTGCTGAGATTATAGCACTCGGTGGGGAAGTGCGTTTTGCGACTCGCGTAGATGACTTGCATATCACTGACTCAAAAGTAACTGGTGTGACCCTTAATACTGGCGAAACCTTAAAAACCAGTCATGTTGTTCTTGCTGTTGGTCATAGCGCCCGTGATACCTTCCAAATGATCCATGATAAAGGCGTATATGTTGAAGCAAAACCTTTTTCAATTGGCTTTAGGATTGAACATAAACAGTCAACCATAGACCAAGCACGCTTTGGTGACAATGCTGGAAACGAAATACTTGGCGCTGCGGATTATAAACTGGTTCACCATTGCAAAAATGGTCGTTCTGTCTATAGCTTCTGTATGTGTCCAGGCGGAACCGTGGTTGCCGCAGCATCAGAGGAAGGCCGTGTTGTCACTAACGGCATGAGCCAATATTCAAGGAACGAGCGTAATGCCAACAGTGCTATTGTTGTAGGCATTGACCCAGAGCGAGATTACCCAAACCATCCTCTTGCTGGTATCGACTTACAAAGACAACTAGAAACCTTAGCGTTTGAATTAGGCGGCAAAGACTACAGTGCACCAGCGCAAACCATTGGTGATTTCTTAAAAGGAAAACCGGACTCAGAATTAGGCGATGTAAAGCCGTCTTACACACCGGGCATTACCTTAACCGACTTAAGCAAAGCGTTACCTGACTTTGCTGTGGATGCGATACGTGAAGCCATTCCAGCGTTTAATAAAAAAATCAAAGGATTTTCATCTGATGATGGGTTACTCACTGGCGTAGAAACCAGAACATCGTCACCAATCAGCATTAAACGCAATAAAGAATTCCAAAGCATTAATACCAAAGGCTTATTCCCAGCAGGCGAGGGTGCTGGCTACGCAGGTGGCATATTATCAGCAGGGATTGATGGCATCAAAGTGGCCGAAGCTGTGGCAAAATCGATGCTGAACATAGAATAAGAGCGGCTTTCAACAGATCCTAAACCTCTTACCTAAATAAAAAAATGTGATTGATAAAGCCTTTCAAGCTATGAAATATAAAGCTTGAAAGGCTTTTTTGTGTTTTGAGGATGATGAATTGCTTTTGTGTTTTTAATGGACTTTTAGGTTCTAAGTGCTTTGAAATCAAAAGCTTTGACTCGCACCTCATTTTATAAAAACATGAATATTATTCACTTTTTGATATAATATAACGAAAAATTTTAAAATAAAACCAACTCAAAAGATTCTTATATTAAATAAGGACAATCTATTTATAGTGATGCTAGAGAATAACCAACATAGACCTACCTTTAGATGATTTTTGAGGCCTGAATATTACTAATATTTTCAAAAGATTGTTACTACTTGACCCTTGACAACAGTTGATGATATATTTCGTAGCGTGGCGGATTCCAACCAAATTTAGGGTGTTTCGATAAATAATCTTAGGAATAAAAATAAATGATAAAAAGATTTGATCGGGCGGATGTTGAAAAGCTTTCACTAGAGTTTGCTAAAGAGATGATCGATTTTAGCGATGGCGGTAGTAATGCAATGATTGAAGATCATTTAATCAAACGTGCTACAAACATGGCTATTGCTTGGCTTGAAGGAGAGGATTTACGTTCGAAAATGTTTGAGCAACAATGTGCTAACTGGATCGATTTGGCTGAGGTAGATATTTCAAGCCTTAATTTAGAGTCATATAAAAAATATTGGTTTATAGCGCGCGAGCACGGTTCTACTAATCCGCTTGAGTTGATTCATGGTAAATTTATAAAGCCAGTTGAAAGTAAGCTTGTAAATGCTGGAAAATACAATAAATACTATGCCTCGTTCGCTGATATTCAAGATGACAGAGGCACCAATTACATAGCTCAGTATATTATCCCTGCAGAAGATGGGGCGATATTTAATCAAGACTTTGAGCCATTAGCACCCAAAGGTGTAGTGGTTAAAAATAAAAGCTTTTCGTCTACTATACATATACAGCCGAAACATTAATGTTCGTGTAAGCGATGACAGCCCCTAAAATATTAATAAGTCATCTTGGTAACAAGGCGGCTTTTTTTATGCCTGATTGATTTAGTCGCGCTTAGCACATGCCATGAGGCACCAGTTAGCAGATGACGATTGCGACATACTATGTGAACCGCCCCGAAATTGTCGGAGACTTAACATTCTGAGAGAATACGACAATGAAAAGACAAACCTACACTCCTGAGATTAAAGAACGCGCCGTTCGCATGTTGATAGAGGTAGCAGGCGACTATCCATCCGCTACACTTCTAGTATGACTGACTCTGGCATTATCGCTTCTGTCGGCACGACTGGTGATTCATATGACAATGCATTGGCTGAAACGGTCGACGGGCTTTATAAGTCTGAGGTGATGCATTATTTAAAAGAGAGCTGGAATGGGGTTAACGATGCTGAACTGGCAACTCTTGAGTGGGTAGACTGGTTTAATAAAACCCGTTTGCATAGCACGATTGGTTATGTGTCACCTTTTGAGTTTGAAAGACGGTATTATGATAATCTTAATCTGTTAGGTGAAGCTGCCTGACTCAAGCAAATCAACCTCCGATATAGTCGGGGCGGTTCACTAATGTGTAAATAAAGACCGCCACCATCAGTTAAGGTATATGGTTTATCCAAAGGCTTTGCCTTATCGACTTGAGTATTGGTAAGGGGTTTGACGGTTTTTGCCATTTTTACAGTATCCTGTACAGTACTTTTGCGCTCATACTGTATAGAATACTGTAAAAATTACAGTAAGCAAGGGGTAATTATGGGTACATAAGGTAAGTTTTGGACAATAAAAAACCCCTGAAAGCCTTATTAATAGGGCGTTAAGGGGTATTTTGTTATATTCATGTGGTGCGCCCACCACGCTTCAATCATAAAGCTACAAGCCTTTTATATAAGGGTATAAAGGTTTTAAAATTATTCTATGCACAACAATATGTACAACATTTCGCTATCGCTAACCTGTCTTTTTAAATGATTAGGTAAAGCAAATAAGAATATATAGAATAGCATTTTTACAGCTTTGATTTAGTAAGCTGTGAAATAGTTAGATTATCTATGTATTTTATTATAAAACCTATGCACACATTAATCAGAATTAGTCGGGTACAAATAAATTGGTAACGCACGGTTTACCTTCTTCAATGCTACAACCATCGCCGTACATCAATTTACCTTCACCATCTAACTCGGCTATCGCATTTTTTCCAACAATCGTATAATAGCTTTCACCGTCAGCTATTCGCATCATTGGGCTATATTGGCCTTCATATAATACATATGTATTACTTGGCATACCTCCTGTGTGCCCTTCTATAGTAGTATGTCCTTTTTTGTCTATCTTAATACCCATCATCGTTGCGTTTGCTCCAACAAAATCAAAATATAGTTGTCCTACAAATGGAAGTTCTAATTTTGTAATATTATCCATTTCGATTTGAGCTGCCAAGATATCTGCTTCTGCCTGTGCGACGTTCGTATCAGCATTGGCAACTTCAGATGAACAAGCTGTTAAAAGCATTACGCCTAAAACAGAAGGAATAAGTTTGTTAATTAATTTCATGTTTTAAGTTTCCTCAAAGTTTATCAAATAAAAATCACAATACAGTATATTTAAATCATTATGCAACTTTGCTTTCAAGTCCTTTCAAGTCCTTTCAAGTCCTTTCAATGGCCTTCAATTATTAACTTAGCAGCTCTTTCATGGTGTCAAATTGCTAAACGCTGTGCAAGTGCAACTATAGACTGATTTAGTTAAGCGTTTTTCACGTGTTTACTATGCGTTTGTGCTTATCAAGTCATATCCCAACTATACGAAACCATACCTTATCACTGCTACTGATTGGTCTATTAGGCGTTGTAATAGATCCACTCAGTCATGGACGTATCTTATTGATGGCTAATAGCGCACACGCAATAGTGGCGCTTAAATTTGTGCGTTTATTATGCGTTTATTATGCGTTTATGTGCGTCTGCTAATGCCCACAGACAGTGATTATCTAAATTTAGCATAATTTATGCGTGCGTTTATTATGCGTTTCATTGCATTGTTCCTAGTGAGTCTTATAATACTTGCCAGCATATAGCGCGTCTGCAGTACGATTATTAGCATGACGAACCACGGCATCAGCTCGCAACTATTCGCACTTACTCGTAAAAATTGAAGTAGGTCTGTGTACTAAAAAAACTAACCTTTGGATGCACAGTGACGACTGGCAATGGAATATATTGTTGTGATCTACTGATACCAAAATCAACTTGCGCTTTGCTTGCATGGGGTTATTTTGCTAAACGCACATAGTACGTCGAATCTTTATACGATGAAATATATGACTATTCCTACAAATCTCACATTCAGACTTGCCGAGTAATGTCGAATACCCTTATGATGGTTATATTTTGTCTAGGATGGGGTATCACCTCATCGCTGATATACGATCTAACACCTCTATTCCTGCCCAACAAACAATAAGACGAACCCATGACCAAAAACTTCTCTCAAACAGCGGCTTTCATCTGGTCTGTCGCTGATCTATTGCGCGGTGACTTTAAGCAATCTCAATACGGTCGCATCATCTTGCCATTCACATTACTGCGTCGCCTAGAGTGCGTCTTAGAAGAGACCAAAGCAGCTGTGGTTGCGGAGAGTCAGCGCATTGCTGAGATGGGATTGCCAGAGGAAGCGCAAGAGAAGTTCATCATTCGTGCCAGCAAGCGACCGTTCTACAATATCTCGCCGATGGATCTCAGCAAGATGGGTCAAAGCGATATCAAAGATAACCTCAATACTTACGTTCAATCTTTCTCTAAAGACGCGCGTGAGATATTTGAGCACTTCAAGTTTGAAGAGTTTGTCGGGCAGCTAGCCGATGCTAACTTACTCTATAAAGTTGTGCGGATGTTCGCCACTACTGATCTCAGTCCCGAGACAATCTCTAATCATGAAATGGGCTTTGTGTTTGAAGAGCTGATTCGCCGCTTTGCTGAAAGCTCAAACGAAACCGCAGGGGAGCATTTTACCCCGCGCGATATCGTGCGCTTGACTACCTCACTGGCGTTTATGGAAGATGATGACGCGCTGACCAAAGACGGCATTATTCGCACCATTTACGACCCTACAGCAGGCACAGGCGGTTTCCTATCCTCTGGTATGGAGTACGTGCTAGAGCTAAACCCTGATGCGGTCATGCGTACCTATGGGCAAGAGCTCAACCCTGAGTCTTATGCCATCTGTAAAGCCGACATGCTGATCAAAGGGCAAGAGGTCAATAACATTAAGCTGGGCAATACCTTATCTAGCGATCAGCTGGTCGCTGAAAAATTCGACTACATGCTATCGAATCCGCCATTTGGGGTGGACTGGAAAAAGATATCAGGTGAGATTAACGATGAGCATACGCAAAAAGGCTTTGATGGTCGCTTTGGGGCGGGCTTGCCGCGGGTGTCCGATGGCTCGCTATTATTCTTGATGCATTTGATTAGCAAGATGCGTCCGATTACTGATAATGCCAAAGATGCAGATAGCAGCAGCAATCAGGGCAGCCGTATCGGTATTATCTTAAATG
Organism: Psychrobacter sp. PAMC 21119; assembly: GCF_000247495.1. NCBI lineage: Bacteria > Pseudomonadati > Pseudomonadota > Gammaproteobacteria > Moraxellales > Moraxellaceae > Psychrobacter > Psychrobacter sp. PAMC 21119. The sequence goes on from NZ_AHVZ01000008.1 coordinate 34,972, forward strand.
GGTCACCGCTATTCACAGGCGGCGCAGGGAGTGGCGAGAGTGAGATTCGCCGTTATATCCTTGAGGCCGATTTGCTAGAGGCGATTATCGCCTTGCCAACTGATATGTTCTATAACACGGGCATTGCCACCTATGTATGGGTATTAAGTAATAAGAAAGCACGCGCGCGTAAAGGTCACGTGCAATTGATTGATGGTAGTAACCTATACGGCAAGATGCGTAAATCATTGGGCTCTAAGCGTAATGAGATGTCTGATGATGACATCAAGACTATTATCCGTAGCTTTGGTGACTTTGAAGTGGTCGATGCGCGTGTGCTAGATAAGCCTGAAGAGGTGAAGTCTAACCGTGGCCGTCAATCTGCCAATCCTAAAGCGGAACCCGCCAAGACCTTTGCCAGTAAGATATTTGCCACCCATGAATTTGGCTATCGCCGTATCACCATTGAGCGTCCACTCCGTCTATCGGCTCAGCTCTCTGACAGCGCCATTGATAGCTTACGCTATGCGCCCAAACCGTTCGATATGGTCATGCCAGCGCTATATGAGGCCTTTGGTAGTGACTGGACGACTGATAGCGACACCGATTCTGATACAAGCAACTATGGCGACTTATCGGCGGTCACGACTGAGGCGCGCGCGATGATCAAGGCGGACTTCTCCGAGCTAAAAGAAACGCAAGTCAAAGACGTACTAGCGGCTAAGCTCTGGCAAACGCAACTTACCCTAATGAATAAAGCCAAAGCATTGCAAACAGCTATCGGTGAAAACCAATTCGATGACTTTAATGAATTTGATAAAGTGTTTAAACAAGCGTTAAAAGATGCTGATATCAGCCTAGACACTAAAGAGAAGAAACAATTGCTAGATGCCATCACTTGGAAAAATCCTGAAGCAGAACCCGTTATCAAAAAAGCGGTTAAGGTTGCCAATCCACTGTATGGTGCGTTTAGCTATAAGCCAAGCAATTCAGACAAGCCAGCCAAAATCGTTGAGTTCCAAACCGACAGCGACTTACGCGATTATGAAAACGTGCCGCTGAATCCTGAAGTGACCACCACTGAGCTGATTGAAAGTTACTTCGCGCGAGAAGTACAGCCGCATGTGCCTGATGCGTGGATCAATAGTGACAAGACTGATGCTATCGATGAAGAGGTTGGTATTGTGGGCTTTGAGATACCGTTTAACCGTCATTTCTATGTGTACGAGCCACCACGTCCGCTGAGTGAGATCGATGCAGATTTGGATGCGGTCAGTACTGAGATTATGCAGTTATTGGGTGAGGTACATTCGTAATGGCTGAATCAATAACGAAGTATCAGCAGTATGCAGAATATAAGGATTCTGGGGTTGAGTGGTTGGGAAAGATTCCTAAAGAATGGGAAATGTGGAAGATAGCACACGCTTATTTGGAAATAGGTTCTGGTACTACGCCACCTTCCAGTAACGAAGCATGGTATGTTGGCGATATTCCGTGGGTAACAACGGGAGAGTTAAGAGAGAAAATAATCCTTGATACTAAAAAGAAAGTCTCTAAAAAAACTATTAAAGCATTTCCAACTTTAAGAATATATCCAGTTGGCTCAATCGCTATTGCAATGTATGGCGCAACTATTGGTAGGCTAGGGATATTAGGAGTTGAAGCAACAACGAATCAAGCTTGTTGCGTCATGTCGCAATCAAATGTGATATTCAATAAGTTTTTATACTATTGGATGCAAGCTTTTAAAGATGACATAGTGCGTTTATCTTCTGGTGGTGGGCAACCTAATATTAATCAAGAAACTGTAGCTTCTTTAAAGGTCTCCACGCCTAGATACAAAGAGCAAGTTCATATTACCAACTTCCTCGACCATGAAACCGCCCAAATTGACACCTTAATTGATAAACAACAAACCCTGATTCAACTGTTAAAAGAAAAACGCCAAGCAGTCATCAGTCATGCGGTGACCAAAGGCTTAAACCCTGATGCACCGATGAAAGAGTCGGGCGTTGAGTGGTTGGGGAGTGTGCCGGAGGGTTGGGAGGTTTTACGTCTTAAGCATTTAATAAGTTCATTAGATTCAGGATGTAGTGTAAATGCAGCCGATACTCCTGCACAGGATAACGAAATTGGAGTTCTGAAAACTAGCTGTGTATATACAAGAACGTTTAGAGTTGAAGAAAATAAAACGGTATTCAAGGAAGATCTAAGCCGAGTAAAGTGTCCTATTCGTAAAGGGGCAATTATTATTAGTCGTATGAATACTCCTGATTTGGTTGGTGCGAGTGCAATTATAGACGTTGATGCGAAGAATATTTTTCTCCCAGATCGCTTATGGCAAACGAACTTTAACAATAATTTTGATTTAGCACCTGAGTTTTTAGCAAGTTTTATGACTATAAGAGGTTTTCGCAACCAAATATCTTTAGCGGCAGAAGGTGCTAGTAGTAGTATGCAAAGCATATCTAAAGAAGATTATTTGTCTATTAGCTGTATTCTACCGCCTATAAAAGAGCAGCGAAAAATTGTTAATCATATTGAAGAAATGCAAAATAAATTCAATGGTTTAGTCAATAATGCAGAACAAGCCATTCAACTTATGCAAGAACGCCGCACCGCTTTAATCTCTGCTGCAGTTACGGGTAAGATTGATGTGAGGGGCTGGGTTGCGCCCGAAAGCCGTTGAAATAAAAAAATAAAAGGACTTATAGAATGAAAAATTTTACTGTAGCAGCTTTATTAGGCGCAATAGCAGTCACCACTAGCGCCCAAGCGCAGACTTATGAGTGGCGCTCGGAAATGAAGTCTTGTCAATATCGAGGTGATTTTGATAATAATAAATATACTGCCAAACAAATAGAGAATTCTCATTTTGTATTGAACAGTTTGACGAGAGCAAATCTTGAAAGTTTTTCTGAGCCTATGAGCAATAATTTTTCAGACAATATATCGTCGAAAGACCCAGAGGTACTGACTAAAGAGTATAAGCAAGCCAAGAGACATGTAGAACGACTTGATATAGTGCCCGAAGCACAGACCTATAAACAACAGCTACTTAAGACTATTGATGGCGAATATAAAACGGCACAATTGGCTATTTTGGCTTATCAAAATCCTAGTGAAGCACTCAAGCAAAGCCCGCCGCTGTGTCAGCATTATGTAGAGGCTTTATTGCAAGATGAAATAGCAGTGCAGAATAAATGGCAGCAAGTGGTGGAAGAAAATATTCAAGATAAAGTACGTACAGGTGATTTGGGTGATGAGTTTTATCGTAAGATTGAGATGAGAGATTATCAAGAACAAAAGTCACTGAGTGCTTATTTTTATGCGCGAAACGCTATTGTGTCTTCTGGGTTTTACAACTGTGTTAAGAGTACCGCTTATCGCCCTGAGCTAAAGACAGTGTCTGCTAATTATGCAAAGCTTAATCATAAAATATTTGACGGTAAATACACAGCGCAATGCGCAATGCACCAAGAGTAGACCTCTTGCAAAAGTAAAAAATAGAGATCATCAAAGGTAGAAAGTATCAGATCATTGGTATCAATAAAGTATGGTTGATTGTTTAATTCAATTTGACTGGCTTTAAAAAGCATCCTAAAAAGAATAGTGAGTTAAATGTTTGCTCGATTAATAAATATCAAAATAAGCAAGGCGAATGAAAAAAAGGACTCCAATGATGAAAAGGTATTCGTTGATAGCGGTAAGCGTATTACTGACTGTGCCTAGTATTGCAACAGCCGAAGTCTACAAATGGCAAGACGATCTATGCGATATGAAAGGGAGTTTTGATAATAAAAAGTACAGCGCCAAGCAAATCAAAAATTCCCATCTCGTATTGGATCGTTTAACCAGATTAAATCTGGAAAGCTTCTCTTCACCCACGAGTGTTGATGCGCTAGATAAACTATCTATGAAAGACTTAGATGTCTCGACCGAAGAGTATAAGCAAGTAAAGCGTGATACTGAGCGTCTTGATGTTGTACCTGAAGCGAAAGGCTATAAACGAAACTTACTCAAAACGATTGACGCAGAGTATGAAAAAGATCGATTAGTCATTTTAGGCTATCTAAACCCTAGTGAAGCCCTCAAACAAAGCCCTCAGATGTGTAAAAACTATATTGAACCTTTCATGCAGAACGAAGCGGCGGTGCAAAATAGATGGAAACAGTTTGTTGAAGAGCAAATTCTGGAAACAAGTGAGTATGGGGCTGATGAACTAGAACGATATCGTAAAATTGCGACCCAGCGCTATCAGGAAGAAAAGGTAAGTAACTCTGCTAAGTATGCCAGAATAAACTTGATAACTTTTGGCTTTGGTAATTGCGTGAATGATCAGGTTTATCATGCTGACTCTGAAAAAGTCTTTAAAGACTCTCAAGCGCTGAATAAGACGTTATTTGGTAAGAGCCTGACGATGGTGTGTGAGGAACCGTAGAGTTGATTTAAGCGTATCAAAAAATAGAGTGAGCTATGAAAAACAACGTCATAAGATATCGAAAAATAAGAGGCCTGAACCGCCGTAAGCGCGCTATTGAGCAATGGGGTGATAATCGTAAGAGCCTTAATATTGAGCTGCTGAATCAAGAAAAAAGAGACTACGTTAAATTTCGGGTACAACCATGGTCGCGCTTGCCTTTAGGCAGTAGTATTTATCCTCAGCCAACAGGGGACTGTAAGTATTTACTGATCAAAAACCTGCAAAAAATCTATCAGTCATGGCAAGGCACTTTAAAGGGTATGCAAACTCCTTATTACCTACAAATTTGGCTATACGAAGAATATATCAGTCAATCCCAAGTGGTTTGTACGATAGAGAACTATAAAGACTTTTATCATAATACGTTTGAGCCTGTAGATGAACAGCCCAAAAACGGTATTCGAAGTTCTATTCATTACAATGCAAACACTGAAAAGTATCTAGGTTGTCATAGTTGGCAGCTTAGTCGGCATATTGAAGCTTATGATATGACTGATGAAGATAGTAGAGAGATGGTGCAAGAGACTGACCCTAGTAAGATATTAAGAACAGAAACTATTAATGGTCGAGAACATAAGATCGTTGAAATTAATAAAGTATGGTTGATCTCATAAGCCTAATTTATAACCTAATAATAAGAGTCAAGTCATGACCCAAACTAGCATTGCTACTAACGCGCACAATGTCACCTACGAATCTGTCTTCCAAGCCGATATTGTCACTCAGATGCAAGCGCATGGCTGGCAGTTGGGCAATCCTAGCGCCTATCAGTCAGAGACGGCGCTATACGAGCAAGACGTGCTAGACTTTGTGCAGACTACACAGCCGCAGGAGTGGGAAAAGTTCTGCCGCACTTTCCCTATGGACTCTGAACGCCACTTTATCACCGCACTGGTTAAGCAGCTTAATAAAGCAGATGAACACTCAACCGATAAAGCCTCACGCACCTATGGCACGCTTGGTGTATTGCGTCATGGTCTTAAAATTCGTAACGCGCGTTTTAGTTTGTGCCAGTTCAAACCTGAACACAGCCTCAATCCTGAAATCATGGCACGCTATGAGGCCAATATCTGCCGTGTTGTCCCTGAGGTGGTGTATAGCCCGCATGCCAGCCTAAAGGATAGCGCTGACGGCAAGGTTGCTAAGCGTAACCGTATTGATATCGTATTATTCGTCAATGGCTTGCCCGTCACCACGATGGAGCTAAAGTCAGAATTTAAGCAGTCGGTACATAATGCCATTACTCAGTATAAGAAGACCCGCCTACCCAAAGACCCTGACACGGGCAAAGCTGAACCGCTACTGACCTTTAAGCGTGGCGCACTGGTTCACTTCGCAGTCAGTCAGTATGAAGTCTATATGACCACGAGGCTGGCAGGAGAAAGCACCTACTTTTTACCCTTTAATAAGGGGACAGCAAATGGCGGCGCGGGTAATGACGTGCCCGCAGATAGCAGCCGTTATGCCACTGATTACCTATGGAATGACGTATTAACGCCAGAGAACATACTCGCTATCCTCGGCCACTTCATGCACTTACAGATCGATGAGGAAGAAGACGTTATCGGCCGCAAGTCTAAAAAAGAGACCATGATGTTCCCGCGCTATCATCAGTGGGATGTCGTGACCAAGTTGGTCAATGCCGCGGTGACTGAAGGCGCAGGACAAAGGTATCTGATTCAGCACAGTGCAGGATCGGGCAAGTCCAACTCTATCGCATGGACAGCGCATCAGCTATCCACCTTGTATAACCGTGACGGCGATAAGCAATTTCACTCCGTTATCGTCATCACTGACCGTACCGTACTTGATGATCAGTTGCAGGACACCATCTATCAGTTTGAGCATGCTGATGGTGTGGTTGGTAAGATCAATAGAAACGAAGGCGATGGCTCAAAGTCTGAACAGCTCGCTAGTGCCTTAGTCAACTCACAGCCGATTATCATTGTCACCATTCAGACCTTTCCCTTCGTCCTAAAAGCGATTGAAGACTCAAGTGTGCTCAAGTCGCGCCGTTATGCCATCATTGCCGATGAAGCGCACTCCTCACAGACAGGCACAACCGCGCTTAAGCTCAAAGAAGTGCTAGTATCGGGCGATATAGAAAAGAGCGTCGATAGCGCGTTATCTGGTGAGGATGTCATCAATCAGACGATGGATGCCACACTTGCCGCCCGCCGTAACAGTCCGAACCTCAGCTATTATGCCTTTACCGCCACACCCAAGCCAAAAACCATCGAGCTATTTGGGCGCTTGCCCAATCCTGACTTGCCAGCCTCTAAAGATAACCTTCCCGCCGCTTATCATGTTTATTCAATGCGCCAAGCGATTGAAGAAGGCTTCATCCTAGATGTGCTTAAAAACTACACCAACTACAAAGTGGTCTATCAGCTTAAGCAAAAGCTGGCCGCTGCTGATGATGAGGTCGATGCTCGCCGCGCCAAGATTAAGCTGAATAACTGGGTACGCTTACATGAGCACAATATCGCGCAGAAGGTTAAAATCATCATTGAGCACTTTAATGACAATATTAAAGGTTTGCTGGGTGGGCAGGCCAAAGCGATGGTAGTGACGGGTTCACGTAAAGAAGCCGTACGTTATAAGATCGCCTTTGATAACTATATTGCTGATTACGGTTATAGAAACATCAATGCCATGGTCGCGTTCTCAGGGGAAGTCACCTTTACTGATAATGACCCTGACAGCGGCGCATTACTTGGCGAGAAGTTCACCGAGCACAATATGAATATCGGCTTAAAAGGCCGCGATCTGCGTAAAGCCTTTGACAGTGATGACTATCAAGTGATGCTAGTAGCTAACAAATTCCAGACAGGCTTTGACCAGCCCAAGCTGTGCGCCATGTATGTGGATAAGAAACTAACGGGCGTGGACTGCGTACAGACGCTTTCACGGCTGAACCGTACCTATAAAGGTAAAGCAGAGAGCGGCACATTTGTGCTCGACTTCTTTAATGACCCACAAGATATCCTTGAAGCTTTCCAGCCATACTATGAGACCGCAACTTTAGCGGATGTGTCTGATCCTGATCAGGTGTTTGACCTTTATGAAAAGCTACGTGCCAGTGGCATATTTTTATGGCATGAGGTAGAGCAATTCGTTGATGCCTTCTATAGTAAGAATAAGTCTAACGCCGCCATTAGCAATATCTGTAAGCCAGCGGTTGAGCGTTGGCAGAAGAAGTACAAGCTGGCACGTGAGCAAGCCCAGCATGCCAAGGTGATGCTTGAGCGCACCAAAGCGACTGGCGATGTGGTGCTGATGACCAATGCTGAGAATGACTACAAAGGCTTTAAGGCCGATCAAGACGCGCTGGAAATATTCAAAAAGGATTTAGGGACATTTACCCGCCAGTATGAGTTTATGTCGCAAATCGTGGACTATGACGATAAAGAGTTAGAGAAGCTGAGCCTATACGCGCGTAACCTACAGCCGCTACTACGTGAAAGCGTGGACAATGAAGATGACGTTGATCTAAGTAACATCGTCATGAGTCATTACCGTGTCTCAAAGCTGCATCAGCAGGACTTAAAGCTACAAGAGGGCAAGTCTGAGTATCAATTAGATGGTGGTAGTGGAGCGGGTACAGCAACACCCAAAGATAAACAAGAGGCGCTACTGTCTCAGATTATTGATAGATTAAACGAGGTTTTTGCTGGTGAGGACTTTACCGATAAGGACAAAGTGAACTTTATGAATACCATTTGGGATAAGGTCACGGAGAACGAGATTGTGGTCAAGCAGTTCACCAACAACAGTGTTGATCAGATTATGCTGGGCGGTTATCCAAACGCTGTCGAGGACGCTATGTTTGATGCCAAGGGTACGTTTGAAGACATGACCATGCATCTACTGTCTAACCCGAATCAATTTAAGCAGTTTATTCGATTGATGCTTGATACGAAGCTGGGTGATGAGGCAGCGATGTAGTATTTCAGATTGGTATATTCAACCTGAGAGCGATTGGTTTTAAGAGTCATTTTCTTGCTTTAATCGTACCGAAGTGGTTCCACTTTTATAGGTTTTTTTTGGTTCCAATATTTTTTTTGGTTCCGAGCTGGATCAACTTGTATGATTGGGCTGAGAGCGGTTTTTCTAAGTTGGAACCAAAGACAAAATAGGGGTGTTTTGGTTCCAAATTCCACTGGTTCCATGGTTTTTGGTTCCAATATTCTTCTTTGTTGTCATCAGAGCACAAACAGTAAAAAAGGCATGCGTATTAACGTATGCCTTTTAATGTTTTAGTCGTCGAGATAGTTATTAGTTATGAATAATTGGCTATCCTGCCAAATGGTGGTATCTGGTTATCTGGCTCAGAAATAACATTAGCTGCTGTAACTGCCTTTTTAGCGTGGGACACATGGGACAACGGGACATCAACTGGGATTATTGGGTTTGTAGCTGTCCCATTGCGTTTTTAGCCTTTGGGACACTTGGGACAAATTAGCAAACTGTCGTATTTTGTCCCAGCTGTCCCAGTGGTGTTTTAGTGCTTGGGACAGGATCTAGCCCTTTCTGTGTATGGGTTGTCCCAGCTGTCCCAGTGCTTTTATTAGTTTCATAACTTAGTATGTCATTTTTGACCACATAGACACGCTTACGGTTTTTTTCAAACGGTAAAGGGACTTTGCATGTCTTACGGTCACTCTCAGTCACATTCAATAATCCAGCATCATCTAACACTTGTAATACTTTGCTTTTGTTGAATGGCGAACATACATCTTCAAACGTACTGGTAGAAAAATAATATTCCCCTGTGTTGTAGTTATGATAGCCTGCGCGGTCGGTAATTTTAGACTCAAAATCTTGGTAGGCGTTGCTGTGACAGGGTTGAAAACGGCTTGATCCATGCTTTTCAATAAACGCTTTGATATGCTCTATGATTTGGCGTTGTTCATGTTCACCATCACGCCCATAGTTATCAAGCCAATTATCTAAGCATGTCATAACGGCTGTGGTTGCTTGTCCTGCTTGCCAGCCTGTTATATTTGCCTGTGTTGCCATTTCACCAGCTGTTGCCACAATAGCAAACCGTTTAGCCACTCTATGCGCTTGCGGTGCAAGTTTAGGGTAATGGCTCATAAAGTCGCTTACAAGCTCTTTAGCGGTGGCTGTGGTGGCTGTCTTATCAGCGGTGATATGTTCCAACCATGCTATGCCAGCTGATCCATAGTAAGTGTGTGATAGCTCTTTGATTTTATCGGCTTGTGCTGCGCCTGTGTCTGCTAATACTAAACTATCAAACGCCTTTAAGCCTTTGCCAGCATCAGCATCTATATGAGCCACCCGAACCTCAATACCTGCATTGGTCTTTTGCCCTGCTTGTGCCATAAAATTCTGTAGTGACTCCTCACCATTAGACAAAAAGATAATGCGCCATGTTTTAGCTATGCGGTTATGTCCTGTGGTAGTGCTTCTCCCTTTACCTTGTCCATTAGCAAGCATGTAAACGGTTTTACCTACTATTCGTGGATCACATTCGCTGATTTCATCGAGAGGTAAAAAGCTGTCGTTGTACTCGCTTGCTGTGCCCTCTAAGGCGTTATCAGTGCTGCGCCATGTCTTAACGTACTTATCAGGATTGCCCCATACACTAGCAGCTAATTTAAGCGACAAGGACTTGCCCATACTTGATGAACCTAACATATGAAAACCGCCTCCATCATCATCTAATAGCTCGAGTAATTGACCTGCAAAAGCGCAAGAAATAGAGAATACAAAACGGCTTTGTTCTGCTAGTAGTTTGCATGACTTGTCACGCCATTGGGCTAATGTCCCTTGCTGGGCTATGGTGCTATTAATCGCATTAGCAGACTGATAGACAATCAGCTCCTTATCACCACCACCGATTGCACCATTAGCTAGTATGTATTGCTCACCGTCCCAGCCTAATTTATCCACACATCGCGCCCGTTTATGAATAGGGTAGTTTTGAATATAATCGTCTAAATAATTGCGCTGTTTGCTGTTGGTGGTAATGTTCAAGCCTTGGCTGGCTAGCTCACGACGATATTCACGGGCATCACCTTGCAGTAGCGATAACGGCATTGACCATTGATGTAAGATACTGTCATCATCATGCCATTGTAATAACCGCCCCCATGTGGCGCTACTTTTGTCCCTTGTTTTAGCGATAACCTCTATCGGTGAACAAACAAACGCCTTAAACTTAAAAGTTATGTTTGCTGGGTCATCTAGGTCATATTTCACAAAAAATAGCCCATCATGGTATAGCTCAAAACGTCCATCTTCATAAACCATAGGCGCGTTAAGCTGTGGGGCTTCGTCCTTGCGCCATTCAGGATAGTAGGCGGTGTCTGCTAGCTGGATAATGTCAGCACCTGCTTTTATGGTGTCGTAGCTTTCACCTGCTTGTAGCATCGTGACTATATCAGCCACGGTAACCAATGCTTGCGCTCTCACACCTGCTAGTAGATTTATCAAGCCTTTATCATCAAGCGTCATAGGTACGGTAACCTGTGATCCGCTGCTCCAGTGTTGCACCATCTTTTTAAGGTATTGCCTAGTTTTTTGAGGGCTAACAATAAAAGTGAGATCATCAGCTGCCATACATTGATAGGTATCAATACCTTTTTCTAAATCATCAAACGCTAGTAGCTCATTGGCTTTGTTTAGATTACCAATGACAATAGCGCCATAGCCTGTAGGATCAATAACAATGGACTTTGCTTTATTGTTAGGCGTGTAGAATACCGCGCCTACTGTATTGCCTTGTTTATCGGTAATTGCTATAGCTATCGTGCCAGCGGTGGGTTCAGTTTTGCCAACATCATCACCATGATATATAGTAGTGTCATCTGTAACGAATAGCAGCCGTTCAGGTTCTACCATGCTGTAAGTTTTGATTAAGAATGAATCGTTTGCCAGTTGTCCCTGTGTCGCTGGCTTGCAACCTTGTAAGAGAGTATCAGCGCCCGTGTTATCAGCACGGGCTTTTTCATGCGCGTTTGTCTGCGGTGTGGTGTTCATTTATTCCCCCTAGCTTTGGATTGGTTCGGCTGGCGCGTCGCTCCATACTTTTTATAGTAGCTTTTGCGCTTGGCGTATTTACGGCTTTGTTTTGGTGGGTAGGTTGTCACTGTGACACCTGATTGCCGTAACGAATCAATAAAAAGAGACGGGGAATTAATAGCGCATACAAAACCGCATCACCAATATCAAAGGTGGCTGGTTTGGTCGTCGGGGTAGTGGTGTTTGAAGTCGTGCGGATTGAATTAGCCATATAGCTACTTCCTAACGTTTTTTGAGTGAATGCCACGCTATACAATAAAAGTATAGGGTGACGGGTCTTACTCTCGGTAACGTTAGTAACCGCCTTGCATATTCGCCTTACGGCTATTTTATTTTGCAGCGTCAACCCGTCATAGTCGGTTGGCAAGCATTGAGGTGCTGCCATAGATATGAGGTATTGCCCCCTTGGTACGCTTGTATGCGTGGGTGGGGCGGTATCTGTATGTTTTGATAAGGATTGAGAGTCCACATCAATAACAGACACAAAAAAAGCCAAAATTTCACGGCTGGCTTGTCCGCTAACGTTTTTTGAGAGGTCTATATAGTAACCGCTGGTGTCATCGCTTGCAATCAGTTTTGCATTGACTGGCTGGCAAGCTATCAATGAGAGTAGCAAGCCAATGCCTACCACCCATGCCATAAATATGATAAAGCTAAGTAGTAAGCCACGCTTGCTTGCCTGCTTGCGACTATGTGCCCCGTGCTGAGTTTTGATGCGATTATCACTCATGGCTTATTACCTCCACTTGTGGCTGCAAGATAAGCTGGGTCATTAATCCGTCGCTCAACTCGCTAGCGTTTTCACTGATAGCAAACAATGCAGACCTGATAGCGACTATCACCCCTTTGCTGGCTGGGTCATTCACTTCTATCATGTTTAGTGCATAGGCTAGGCTTTCACATTCGTTTGAGTAATCCTGAATGTAATCGTCCACGACTGACAAAGTATGACTATCCACTGCCACTAGGCACGGTTCTAATACGTCATTTGATTGGCTCATGGAGTCACCTCGCTGTTAGATAGCTCACTTTCAAGTAAGGTCTGTTCATCGAGCCAATAGACCGCAAACCATTTGTTGTTATGCTTGGTCATTTCGCTTTGAATGAGCAGTCCTGCCTCTCTCAAGTTATGTATGCGCTGGGCTAAACAAGTGATTTGATACAGGCGGATAGCGCCCCAAGTTGTTATAGTTGCACCTGTCATCAGGTGCGCTCTAACAATTTCTACTTGGGTTTGGGGTGGCTGCTCATTGGTAACGGGTGCGTTCGCTGAGGTCGTCATATTAAGCCCCCGTCATATCATTGGTCTGCTCGGCGTGACTGTCTAGCCAGCTATTGATTTCAGACAAGCGCCATAGACTAGCCCGTCCGATTTTTACAGGTGCTGGGAATTTATCTTGATTGATTAGATGATAGATATGCTTAGCACTAAAACCAGTAATACCACGTGTGGCGGCTTTGGCGGTGACGGTGCGCTGCTGAGCTGACTTCGTAGTATAGGTCTTCGCGGTTCTTGCTGGCTGGTTGGCAAGGTTTGCCATTCTTAGGTACTGGTCGTTCAATGTCATGTTGTATCACCTCATAGCGGGGTTGGTTATAGCCGGTAATGGCTGCGCTATGAGGTGAATGTTACGGGGTAGGGCAAAGTGATAAGGGTCACATGACGGTCACGTGACCCTAAAATAATTGATATGACCCTATTTTGTACTATCGCTTTTGGCTTGATTTGATAATTCAATCCATTTTGCTATGAAGTTCCTAGCGACTGGTGTGCCGTGTAATTGCGATGCTTTCTCTATCAGGCTATTAGCCTTTCCTTTTGTAGCTGATAGGTCATATTTATGCTCTGTCAAAATAGCGTAAAGCATTCTAGCTACGCCCATTTCGGAGTTATATCGTAAGGGTTTATCTGCTTGTTCCTTTAACTGGTCACTGAGCCTATTTATATCTTGCGCTTGCTGTTTTATTTTAGCGTTGGCAGCTGTCAGTGCTTCAACAAGATGTTCATAAGTTTTAGGTTCGCCATGCTCTACCGTTGGCGTTCCCACTGAGAAACTACCAGTAGATTTTTCGGCTTCTAACTCATTTACTCTGTCTTGGAGGTGCTTTAATTTAATAAGAGTTTCTATATCAACCGAAGAGGGCGTTATATCTAAAAAGTGATATTCTCCTGAATCAAAAAAGATTGGATTAATGAAGTTCACACTACCATTAGGAAGTACTTGTTCTATAGACTCTTTAAGCCAAAAGTAATTCTTAAATTGATTCTGAACCTTTATCACTTCAGTGGGCTCAAGTTTTTTACCAGAATTTGGAAGTAATGTTTTTAAAAATAGTTTCGCTTCATCAATCTTTGGTTTATCTATTTGCTTAAAAGTAAAATCATCAGGGTCATAAATAAAGTAGCGGATTTTCTCATGTATTTTTAATCTCAACAAAGCTTCAGCGACCATGAAGTAAGTTTCATTACTAGCGTAACTGTTATCACTTTTACTCTCATCAACGTCAATTATATTAGAAACTAACTTCCAAAAAGAAATATATTTATTGTCGTGCGTATCTTTTAGCGTATCGAGTAACGCCATATTTGCACCCTCACACCCTTAAAATAAAATAGAGGCAAGGCGCTGACAGCATAAGGGTGCGGTTGCTGTCGTTCGGGTAATTAATCCTAGCCTTGCAGTTTGGCTTGACAGCGATGGACACAATCAAGTTCGGTCTGCCAGTCCAATGCTAGCTATGTTTGTTAAAACTATCTTATTAAAGCTGTTCAGCAAGTTTTAATAATACGTCCTGTGATATACCTTGCATTTGTAAACTCTTTATTAAAACATCTTTATCATGCAGCGCTATATCGGCAGCCTGCTCATTTCGATTATTCATTTCTCTCTTAATTTCATCTGGCGTCAGTAAGTCAAAACTGACAGCAGTACCAGCTCGAAGGTCATCTAAATGATTTGCCCATTGGTTCATCATCATCTGCCGTTCTGCTAAATGTGCAGATAAATCGTATCTTTTTTTAACACTAGACTGTTCAAGGTGGGCTAGCTGTATTTCTATAAGATTTTGACTAAATTGCAACTCATATAATCCTGTGCTGGCAAGCTGCCTAAAACCATGCCCCGTCATTTTAGGGTAGGGGTCGCCCGTATATCCCATGCGCTTGAGTGCTTGATTGAACCATACTTCGCTATATGGATTGCTGCGCTCAAAGTTGTAGAAAACATAGCCTGTACGCTCAGTTAAGGGACGCATACGCTCGATGATAGCCATAGCTTGTGGTGATAGGGGAATAATGTGATCCTGACGCATCTTCATCTTGTGCGCTGGCACTCGCCAAACGCTTTTATGATAATCAATCTCTGACCATTCAAAAAACCTCAACTCTTTTGTTCTAACAAAACACAGCGTCATTAATTGCATACCAGCGACGGTCTGTTCATGAGCATTTGGATTATCTACACTGTATTGATCAATATTACGTAGTAGCTCAGGGAATTGGTGTTGCTCCACTGCTTTCATGCGCTCAGCCTTATGAGGTCTTAGCGCTCTACTGCGTCCATGAGCAATATTAATAAGATCATAACCTAGTGTGTTGATAGCATACTCAAAAACCGAACTGATAAACGCTACGCACTTGTGTGTTGTGTCAGTCGTCCACTTGCCTTGCTTTTCAAAATACGTTTGAATTGCTAATCCAGTTTTAATAACATCCTGAGCAGTAATAGCATTTATAGGATAGTCACCTATATGTGGTGAGACATGCTTGTCTAAATAGGTATGCAGCTTTTGAATATTCTTGGGCGTGGTTTCTGACTTTTCATTGATATAACTGTTAGCAATAATTTTAAATAAATCTTTCTGCTCAAAGTTATTTTTATGATGGTTTTTTTGGTCGGTAGGATCAATACCGTCGTCAAGTGATGATTTAGCTTTATCACGTGCCAATCGTGCTTGTTTTAACGATACTTCTGGTTTGAATGAGGAATCTATATCTAGTTTGGCTGGTTTGTAGATACCTATCTGATAGGTTTTTTGCTTAGGTTTGAGGTCTTTATTAGATTGATAGCGATAAGCCATTTGCCAAAATAGGGAGCCATTTGGATGTTGTATTAGATATAGATTATTGCCATCGCCGTGGCGTGTAATCTTATTAGGTGGTGATTGTTTGGCAATAGATTTTACGGCAGCATCCGTCAACTGGTAGTCTTTTCTCTTTGTCATGACTTGGCCTTAAAGGCGTGGAGAGGTTTTAACAACAAAACCTAAGAGAATTTAACAACAAATAACGCTCTTGTTGAATATTTAACAACATATTTAACAACAGTGTAGTGGTGGTGCTAGGTAATGACAAGTGATGCAGGAAGACGTAATGTAAGTCAATTCGGGGGCTGTAGCGGATTGGGGTAATGCGAGGTTATGTCTAAATACAATAATTGGTGCGCCCACCAAGACTCGAATTTATTTTATAAGTATTTGATTTTAATATAATTAATAAAATATATTTTTATGGATACTGTGTATTATACTGTATAAACAAAAAATGACGCAATTAGGCGTCATTTTTGTCTTTGTTGGTATCGTTCACTAGCGCATCGATCTTAACCTTTAACCATTTATTAGGCCGTCCTTTGAGATCAGGGGGCGGTAAAAAACCAGCATCACGCTTGCGATGAATTGTCGTATTGGATTCCCAGCCAAATATTTCCTTGATGTCGCCTGTGGTGTAATACCTACCTATCATTTCGATCTCCTTTGTCTTTAACAACTTTAAACTTAAGTGCCCATACCCAGTCGTTTCGCTCCCACGCACCTTTGCCATGAATTGAATCCCAAAGCCGTGCCACTGCTTTTTTATGATCACTATCCCAATCAGACCAATGCCACCCTATATTGTCGGTACCGGGCAAACCGTCTGTATCGGGTAGGCCATACTTGTATGTCCGTCCACCATCTTTAGAAAGCTGCTTTAATCCCATGCCAAGAGCGTCAGCCCTACTAATCTCCTGAATACGCTCAATACGAATGTTAGTTATTTCCAAAAGTAGGCGACTTGCCCATTTACGCATTCGTGAAGCGCTAACCCATATCATAGAGTCAGGGTTGGTCCATCTTACCTTGTAAATGACGTGCTCAGGCTTACGTAATCTCTTGGGTATTTCTGATAACTTGCTGCCACACCCATCCCATGAATAATAATTAGTAAAACTATCTTCATCCTCCCATGCATCATGACCAGCTGGCGGGTCGGGTATAAATGATTCTTTAACCCATAATCGATCGCCAACTTTGCCAAACGGACACTTAAATTCATTACCATAAACCAAGTGTGTTTTACCGTCGTCAAGCCAGTGCCATCTTTCAATACCGTCACGATTGACTAACAATGTTCTTTGTCCAAGAGCTATGCTGCCATGCGGTACGTTTTTAATTATCACTCTGTGATGTGTCTTACAGCGATCGAGTGCGCCACAGACTTCTTGTGTATTGAAGATTATTGGACGTTCTTTTGTATTATTCACAATCGCTTTCCTTAATGCTTGCTCTGTTGATCAACGACAATGCGTGCCGCAATGACATCATTGAGTCGTTTCTCTAAGTTAGTGAGAATCTGTTCTTTTAGATAAGTGGGATTATCAGTTCCATTTGCTTGTAGCAGTTCATCAAAGATTTTAGTAAAACCACTTACCATTAGGTTTATGGTAGCTTCCATACCGCCAGTAGCAGATGATAGTAATGCGCCTTCTTCGTCGTTAAAATGAGCAGCCAATATCACCATTGTTTTGCTTTGTTCGCCCATAGCATCTTGTTTAAAGTCAGACATGAGCTTTTGCGCACCTCTTAAAATCTTATTTTTCATAGTTTTTCCTTAGTAATCAGCGGCACTTAAGGTTGTTGGCATGCCAAGTAATGCTTTCAGTCAACAATATCGACTTATTGAGGTTCTCATCACGTGTATTAGCAGGATTGCGATTATTAACGATCGCGTTAACACTACGCGGAATACTCATTAGGTTATCAATATTGCAGTTGGTTCTATCGTTATCTAAAAAACGTAAGTTATAGCCGTCCTTTAACTTGCCGTGGTGCGCTTCCCAAACCACTAACTGCTTGAGCCTGAATTTATTGGGCTCAGCAACTTTGACCATGATGTAACCATCTTCAGTCACTCGTTCGTGACCTACAGGCTTATGGTTAAAAGGTATATTGCCTTTTTTGAAAGAGGTTTTATTGGCGCCCATGTAACCAGTAATACCCTTATTCCATGACTTATCGCCTTTCTTAATACGAGTGTCTCGACCATTAGCCCAGCGATTTCTTTTGCAAAGACCGGCAATGTTTTGCGCTGAGATACAGCGGTTAAATTTGTTATTGAATTTCTTTGATAACGCTTCACGGCTAATTCCAGCTTGATTTGACTCAATCCAGGACAACTCAGTGTCAGAATATGCAATGGGTGGAGATATTCGCTTAGCCTGACTCATAAGTAACTCCTTTTGGCATGAGGTATTGAGCAAGCAGATTAGGATCATGCTCAGCTATCAATTTGGCTCGTTGATTAACCACACGCTCGCCATCAATTATCTGTGATGCGACCGTAGTGATAGCCTTGCTTCTCTTAACTTCTAATTCTAGGTTCTCTTCGCTAATATCAGGATTTAGTAAGCGTTCGAGTTGATCATGTAGATGACCATTTAGCGCATGTATGCTTCTATCCTTGCTCATGATTTTTGCTCCCTATACCACAACGAATTAAGCAATCTACAGCTGTTTCACCATCAAGCATAAGTAAGCAGCTGTTTTTCGAGTAAGAATCCATCCAAATCGCTGGATAATTCATTTTTTTAACGACACTTCCTTGCTTATTTTCGTTATAGATATTCGTATACACACTTCCATCATCAATCATAACTATTTCCAAAATGCAGCTGGTCTTCTTACTAAGCCACCTTTGGTCAATACTAAGGCCATGTTCAGCAGCGCAATGATCAAGTCGCTCTTGTATCAATGGGCAATGAGTGTTTTTAATCCAGTTTTTGGCATCTTCTTTATCTGGAAATCCGTGGTACGTATCCGATACGTTTATTACTTTATTGGACACCCGAACGGCAATGCCTTTTTCCGTATCGTTGTAAATCATATAAAAGTGAGTAGGCGACATGGCTATGTCACCTTCTTGCCAATTCAGCGGCTTTAAATCTGTGTCCTGAACTTCTTTTTCTTTGACAGGTGATAAGCTAATATCAGCCTCGCTAAGTTCTTGCTTGATAGCTTCCATATCTTTCTCGCTATAATCCTTGAAGTAATAAGTTGAGGTAAGATTCGTCATCTAAGCCGCCTTAAAAACAGCGTCATTAATGTCATCAAAAGAGGCTACGATATTCTTTTCGCCTACATGAGCGGTGTAACTCGTATCACCAACAATAATGGTTAGTGTTTTTTCGCTAATGAATTGACCGATTTTATATATCTGACCTTTTCTGTAGATCTCATTGCCTTTGGTGCACTCAAGATCACAGTTTTCTGCGACTGGCTGGCAAGCTTGGATCAAATATTTGTCACTCACATTGCCAATGGCCCAAAACAGATAGCCACGTTGAGGCTGTGTTTGATTTAACTCGGCAATGACAAGCCCTTTGAACATACCCATAGGCATAACTTTTGGAATACGCGCTTGCTGACTAAACTGGTACAGCGCTTCCATATCATTGATGTCCAACTGATAGCAAAACATACGTAGTAGACGCACACAGAAACGCACGTCAAAAGCGGCGCTATGAGCATTCTGTGCGTACTGTCTTGCCTCGTCATAGTCAAAGCGGTAGAGGAGTGCACCTAAGCTATGTTCGCCATCAGGATATAGCTCTCGAGCAATGGCCAATGTACAAATAGCTCTATATTCGCTGATGTCTACACCTGCGTTAGCAGCTACCTGTATGTCGTAATCGACATTGTGGCCAATAACGTAAGCGGCACCGATAGGCATGTACTGAGGAACGATCGTTGTATGACTTGGCTCGTTGGCTACGTCTTCAGGACAAATGCCAGTAATGGCCATTGCCTTGAAAGTTATTTCACGATCAGGCTTACAGCGCACCGCTACCAGCTGAAACAATGGATTGAGTATTCCAGTGTTAGAAAAGGCGATAGGGCAGAACCCTACCTCCGTAGCTTGCGCTTCACTTGATGCATCAGTTGTCTCAAAATCTATGGCGACTGCTGGCAAGACTGGGTTTTTGGTTGATTGTTCCATTTGTCTAGTCTCCTGTTTTGCGTGTCAGCTTTAGGCGGCCATACCAACGCTTCACTGAGTATTCACTACCAGCGATAGAGTGTCCGTTGACTTTGATGACTATCTCTATAGTGTCGCCTGCAGAGACTATCTCGTTGAGTGGTACGCCTATCACCACACCCATCAAATCTTCAGCAGCAAGAGAGTTAAAGTTGGCAGACGTATTAATAC
The DNA here is from genome assembly GCF_000247495.1 of Psychrobacter sp. PAMC 21119. Taxonomy (NCBI): domain Bacteria; kingdom Pseudomonadati; phylum Pseudomonadota; class Gammaproteobacteria; order Moraxellales; family Moraxellaceae; genus Psychrobacter; species Psychrobacter sp. PAMC 21119. Next base: position 54,948 of record NZ_AHVZ01000008.1, read on the forward strand.
GTTGAATACTCTTTGTCCTGTTAAAGACAAACAGTGCAGCGATGGACGAAATAGCCAGAGCCGATATCGTTAACGCTATTAAATTCCAAGTTTCCATATCGTTGTGCTCTATAAAATTTAAGTTAAGCGGGCATGAACTTTTGCAGTTCTTTGACTTGTGCTTCGCTATAAAAATATTTATTACTATCAGTAAACTTAGTGATAGGGTACGAGCCATCTTCGATAGACTTCAATACAGCTTTAAATTGTTCAGCATTGAATATCCGGCGCTTGTACTGGTCATATAATTTACCGTCAAGATTGAATGCAGCTGCTTGGGTGGGCGCTGGCAAGAGCAATGCAGGGCTTTCATTTTGATTAGGTGATTGGTACCTATCTTGCGGATGAACATAGGCATCAGGGTCTTCGCTTGCTTCAGTTGGTATAGCAAAAAGCTGAAAACAAGCGTATTTATAAGCGATGCTCATAGCTTTGTTAGTGCCCTTGTCGCCTGAGTCCATGGCTTCGCCAAAGGTGACTACGGTATGCGTACTGCCATCAATAGCTGAGATAAAATCAAAGTAACCAGTCACGGTTGTATAAAAAAGTGAGTAGCCCTTGCTCGTGATACGTTCTTCTGTGCGACGATCTTGAAAGCGTGGCGATATAATGAGTTTATGTTTGGCCATTAGCGGGCTTAGGGCGTTATACACATCATCGATGCCTCGGAAGTTGTACTGAGCGCTACCAGTGGTTCTTTTGTCTTTACTAATACCAGTAGAGACAATGTCTTTTTGTACGGCATTGATGGCTTCGTAGACGTGCTTCGCTGTGATCACTGCATTGGCGTCAGATTGATTGGCTATCGTATTCATGGCTGATACCCCCATAGCTCACCGTTCATAATTTTGATTATTTGATGATCGGTTGGATTAAGGAAAATTTGCGCTGGCTTGTTAATGAATTGGCCTTGCGCTTGATTGGTTAAATACTTTTTATCACGTAGCTTTTTATGACGTGGCGGCTTGGCTTGATCTGCCTTTAAGCGCTGTCCTATTTGATGTTTGAACGACGCTATTTGCATTTTAATCATGAGGTCAGAGTTCACTTTGAATCTCCGTCTGCATAGGCTTTGATCTTGGCCAATGAGGCGTTAGCATCGGCAATCTCTTTGGCGCGCTGGCTATCTTCATATTCTTCCTGCGTCATATCATCGTTGTGATCATTGCTGGTGTTTTCGTCAAGCCAAAGCTTGTGCTCTAGATGCACGTTGTCTTCTGCTTCGATGCCGGTGTCGATAGCCTTAGCACCAGTGACGACTATCACGCTGGTGAGTAGGGCGGATATTGCGAGCTTTGCTGTCAGCTCGATATTGATTTGCTTTATGATGTGTGCCACAATTTACGGACTCCGTAGTAGAGTGTTATGTCTCAATCAGTTCGTGCTGATTGGGGCTTTTCTATGCCTGATTGGTTAGTGCCAAGCGCTTTGATTAAAGCGTTTGCCGTTTCGATGGGATTAATTATGAACTAATGGTTCTTATACGTCAACCTTAATATGAACCATTATACGAATATTAAGAATCAAATATGAATTTTAGGTACAAAAAAACCGCCATTTAAGGCGGTTTGGTGGTAAAGTAATGTGAAATTAATTGTTAAGAATGAGTGTTATGTCACTAGATATCGAAGCTGAACGAGTTAAAAGTGTATTCATCCCTAAAGGTACTAGAGTAAAAATTCAGGGATGTCCTTTCTATCTTGCGGAAGACACTAAGATTCAGGATCCGTCTGAGGATAGTCAGCGAATCCTAAACGGTGTGCTTGCAGAAGAAAAGGCAGACATGGATAGCCGTGATGCGCTTAGACAGGCAAGACTAGATGAACGTGCCAGCGAGTCTATCAAATCCATTGTTTGATTTTATCTGTAAGTTCTTTTTTTACGCCATAACTGGACCATTCATTAAGGTCTGCTTTAACAACAAATATAGAATCATCGTTGTCAGTGCTACTCATTAAGGCTTCTCTAACCTCTGCGGCATCAAGGCTAGTTTTTATGATATAAAAAGACTCTAGTGGTTTTATCCAGTCTGCAGAAAGCTGATTAATAGCCTCTTTGACCTTTACGTAATCTTTGTTTAGGTGCAAGTCGTAACTAACCACATAAAAATTAAACATAATCATCCTTATCAGCCAGTCTCAAGCGTGCTGGCATGTACGCATAAAAATTAACGATGTTCTGAATGATAGAGGACGCTGTTTTTTTCAGCAATCTAGCTTGTTAATCATAACTTGCTCAGCGCAGGTTGGGTATTCGTAAGTCAATCAATCCTTTATAAACATAAGTAAGATAGTTATTGATGCTGATAGAGGTCAGTGCTATATTCTGAACTTACGTCATCTAACCCTAAGGTTGCTTATGAAAACTTGGTCAGCACTTCTTATCTCTATGCTCATGATGTCGCCAGTCGTACAGGCGAATGCTCAGAACTATCCTTGTTCTAAAAGCATGGGCGGTGTCTCGCATTGTAAAAATGGTAAGTTCGTTTGTAATAACGGCAAGATTAGTCAGTCTAAGAAGGTTTGTACCAGTTAAGCTTTGGTAGATTGATAGGCAATAAAAAACCCGCTGAGAGGCGGGTTTTTTATTAGAAGTAATTTCTAATTAATCAACAAATTCTAATACTTTAGTGCCACACTCTTCAGATGAGTGAGCTATTTGAATATCGATATCGTAACCATCTTTATTCATTTTTTCCAACGAATACAGGCATTTATCTAATTCGTTTCGAATATTTATTTGAACTGCTTCAGTAAATACGATCTCATCTACAGGTGGCACATAAATAACTATACTAGCCTTGATAGCTTTTCCTAAAATTTCACAGCAGTTTGTGACATTAGTGCAACCAACATAATCAATATTATATCGACGATGAATATCATCTAAGTAAGCGGCCGAGATAATCGTACCATAGTATTCTGCCCTCGTATTGGAATCCCCTAAACTATACTTAGAAATAGGCATATCTACTAACATCCCTTTTTCATTGCTATTATTGGTAATTAGAAAAGGCTCTGGATTATAAATTTTATCCTTCATTCCTTTTCTTCTACTTTCAATTTGATTAAATACTTTTTTGCGTAAATCAGTTGTGCCCAGAGCCTGACTTTTCTTTGACTTTTTTTCATTTCTACATATAAGAGATATCATTGACCCGTATAGATCGTCTAATATTTCGTCAACGCTTTCACCTCGTGCTGTTTGATAGTTTGAATAGATAATGTGAGGAGAAGGCGTAATTGTATAATTATTATTTGCAAACATCTCGTCAACTACATCAAGCAAAAACTTAATATTTGCAGCTCCACTTATACCAAACAAACACTGAAAGGCGTCTGTATTTTCTAGAATTCTATAATGGCATTTGCTATTTTTATCTACGAAAACTACACCAACATTGAATATCTCTCCTGAAATTCTATCGGGCATAAATCGTACAGTAAACCAGTTTCCTGATATCAAATCACTGTTTTCGTTGCTGTTGAGTAAACTCAGCCATGACGTATTCATATTAATAGTTCCACTCTAGATGTTACTTGTTCAAATGCGTTATCTGCTCTCTTATTTAAGAAATCTAGAAATTCAATATAATCTGATGAGTTTGAGCTATATATAGAATTCATCCAATTATTCACTTCATTGTTTATTGACGCAATAGCATTGGAATGCTTGTGACACTCGTGGATCATGCTACTACGAATCTTGACAAATTCTTTTTGTGGCATTAAGTCCTTCGCGATATCAAAAAGTTGATTCTTATACTTCTTATCTACATCTAAATCACTAGTTAACCAGCCATATCCATATGTGTCATATTTGCATACTAGCATATCATTATCAATAACATGATATTTAGCCTTGCCCGTTCTAAGCAAATTTCCCATATGCCTATCGACGTGCGCTATTGTATTATCCATTGCTATGGTATCACCTATATGTGACCATTTTGCAAGCTCATCTATTAACTTTTTGCTACGTGTATGATACTCAAATGCGGTTTCACTCTTGTCAATTTTTGAGGTACAGAAAATAGGATAGAATTCGTTATCAAAGAATTTCTTTCCTAGCACGGAATCAGAAAACCCAATGTTATCGTTTTCAGCAATATCTTGAGTTGGAATCAAAGCAATACATGCATATTTAGGCTGAGGAATTTCTAGAGCGTTAGCTATTAAATAACCAACAATTTCGTTAAACAAAGATCTATCAGTAAAGTCTAAGGGATATATCTTCCCATACATATCAATAGCCTTGTTTTCATTGGGATGCTTAAAGCTAGCAACAAATACTGGGTTAATATTATTCTTGTCTGTAATCCATCCTTTGAAGTTACGATAACAACTTATATCTAGAAATCTAACTATTTTATCGGGCATATTTTTCTCCAGTCATTATTTTTGGAATAAGGTATCGAGGCAGTTTTGTATGACTAATTAACAAGGATTGTTATGAGAAGTTAAATTACAGGAAACTATCTCAAGTATTCTTTCTTTAATCCTATCCATACATCTCATCACACACCTTCAGACCAACCTCTATAGCATCACTCAAATCAGCACCTTTCTTAATGCTATAAGGGACGTTTGGGGTCATGCCCGCTTGCTTCAGAGATTTAGCCGCAGTTTTATTAAGGGGTGTACCGATATAAGATTCATTAGTGAATTCGACAGGATGGAAATATATTTCAGGCCCATAATATGCATGAACCCCACATACAATCTCACCCGATACGGTAAATGGGTAGGGTGTATTATGATCCGCTCCCCAAAAAGCTTCATGTACTACAACATACCCAGAGCCATAACTGTCATCTTGTGCAGAGGTGCATGCAGCAATTAGCAATGGGGTTATGAATATTAGTAAATTGCTCTTTTTATTCATCCCATAGTTGCCCATATGCGCCACAATTTCTTTCTAAGGCATTCATAGTCTCTTCTGTTTCATACTCACCAGCACGCCAAGCATCCACACTAACCTGAATGTATGAGCGACAGTTGCTAGGCAAGCCTGAATCGCCGTATTTAGGCTCACTATTAGTGTTATTACTACATGCCAAGATAGGCAATATGGAAATAACGATCAATATCAACCTTCTTTTCATAATCACATCCTTGTGTTATTCAAAGTCTATAGCCTCACAGTAGACGCACCATCCGAATGGCAGCGTGTCGACTGGCTTGGCATGTTTCAGAAAGTGGCATATCCAGTAATATTCATATGGTTTCATAAAATGACCCTATCTGTATCTGGTTACTTTGCTGTCAACGATACCAACAAGCATGCATTCGCCCATAGGAACTATCTTCTGATCAGGCCAGTCTGGATTAAGTGGCTTTAAGTACATATCTTCAGGACCATTACCCATGATCAACTGCTTAAACGTGGCCTGCTTATCATCGGTGCAGTGAATAACTACTAAGTCGCCATCTTTCAAATCCCATGGCGATATCTCAGGCTCTACATAGATAATCTCATCGGGTTTAAATTCAGGCCACATGCTGCGTCCTTGAATAATCAATCCAAATGCGCGCTTAGATAGATTTTGTGGTCGTGGTATCCAATCGATTGCATCATCTACCGTTACAGGCATTACATCCGAAAAACTACCAGCCGCCACCCAGCTAATTACAGGGATATAACCGACCATTCCATAATCAACTGGAACTCTCTGTGTGCCTTCCGGATCGCTTGAATTGGGCGCGATTCCATCTTTATCGCTTTTTTCTATAGCTTTTATTTTTTGTATCAAATCGTCACGGCTTGGCTTGGTTGTTTTTTCACCTTGTCCAGCAGCTAACCAGTTGAAGTTAACGCCAAGAAATTTAGCTAACGCTTCTATATTGTGGTGATCAGGAAGTGTTTCAGCCTTTAACCATTTGTTGATAGCTCTGTCAGAAATTCCGAATTTCGCCTCTCGCTTTAGACGTTGAGCACTACCTCTTTGCGTATAACCTTTCTCAGTCAAAGTGTCGTTCAGCCTTTTTGCAAACGCTACTTTTGCGTCATCTGAACTATTCATGTTTTATTCCTTATGAACCGTTTGTTCAATTGTATTTCCTATTGAATGAAAAGTCAGTACCTGTTAATATGAACCAATTGTTCTTAATATAGGAATCATGAACATGCAACAGACCCCGTTAAAACTATTTATTGATAATAATTGTGGTGGTGTACCCGCAGTGGCAGAAAAAACAAGCTTAAGTGTCCGAGCTATTTATAAATGGGCAAAGAAAGGCTCTTTACCGCGTACCGAGTTTACCAGTGAAACAAATTACTCGAAAAACCTTTCTGATCTTTCAGGAATTTCAGCAGATGAGATTAAAGATAGGTTTAAACCACAACCACAGCAGCAGCTTGAACCAGAAGATGCCTAACCCCTGCAATAAAAGATACAGAAGTACAGGTTCTAACAAAACGTTTTTAGAAATGGGTGAAACACGATGAACGTCATAGATGTAGCTCACAGAACAGTACACGACCCCAAACATGGTGGCTCGCCAGCGCTGGCCCTGCGATTAGGTATGACGCCGACTGTCTTAAATAGCAAAGTAAATGCGAATTGTAATACTCATCACCTGCGCCTAGACGAGTCGTTAACTCTTATGGAGTTCACAGGCAATCACAACATCATGCACGCAATGGCCAGTCGCTTAGGTGGTGTTTACTGCAAAGTGGATTATGTCGACGGTATTGATGAAATGGACATACTCATGACAGCGCTATCTACTTCCGCATGCCAAGGTGACGTAATGGCGAAAATGTATGAGGCATTGGCAGACGGTCATATCAGTCCAAAGCAAGCCGAAGGTATATTAATAACCATACAAAATGCAATGTCGACGTTGCAAAAACTGAGATTGCAAATCACAGAAAAGAATGGGGATAGGTAAGGATGAATTCACAACCGTTATCCGACCAGTACACCGAATTAAGCCGACATCGCAAAGTGCCAAGTGCCACCTCATCAACAATCGACGAAGTAGAAGCATTTGCCAAAGCCAAAGGCATCATCGATTTAGACAATCCTGAAGTCAAAAAGAAAACCGTCATTAGTGATCTGAGCAATTTTGAGCTTGCGAGATATAAGGCCAAAAAAGAACTTGATCGTTTAGAAGCAGAAGCGCAAGAAAACTATAAGAAAGCGCTTTATAACATCAAAGACGGTACCGCTGTCCATCGTGTCAAACATGAACGCACTAAGCCAGCCAAAAAGACAGCAAAAAAAGCCCATGAGCCATCTACTCAAAGTAGAGAAGCCAACCGTAAAAGCAAAAAGCCTAAGATTAGAAAATTCGTTAGAGACATACCGACTAGGAATGAGATTGCACAAGCAAGGCGTGAGGCTATCGTTGAAAAACTTAAAGCTGGTGGCCGTCTCGTCATGTTAAAGCAGCCGACCACAGGGTATTCGTCTGAATATCAGCAGCAGCAATCAGACATACGATCAATCATCAAAAATACAGACATTAAGATTGTCCGTATATCCAGCATCAAAACAGATCAGTCCTATTTTGTCATAGATGACTTTGAACGTTATCAAGCAGACAAGAAAATAAGCAGCCGATTGGTTAAGAACAGCGGTCATGACTTATTAAAAGCAGTGTGTAGTCGTCAATTACTGCAGGCAAGTGATATCGCAGAGTTAAACAAAGATGGTTCACGTGCCATGGCCACTCTCGCACGTAAGTACGACTTTGATATCCATACCGTATTGTCTAGCAACGTCTTAATAGGGTGGGTATTGATTGAAAGTACAGATAAGACGTTTGATGCAGTTAAAGAGCGTCAAGGTCTGAAGCTGATGGTTGCCTTTGAGTATTTTAAAAAGGTAGCTCAGGATACCGATACAACGATTGCAGAAGTTTTGGCTATAAAAGACGGGCAATAAAAAACCCTAATGACTGCGAATCATTAGGGCGGTAAAACCAAATATAGAAATTGGAGTGTATCAGAATGAATATTCTAACGCAAAACAATCAACAGTCTATGACTAGCCAGCAGATCGCTGAATTGGTTGGTAGTCGTCATGACAAAGTGAAACAAAGCATTGAACGCCTAGCAACGGACAGAGAGTTAAAACCAGCTGTTATAGCACTTCCCCCAATGGGGGTTGTGCAAATAATGACCAATAACCGCTTCTACGATACAGACGTTTATATTTTCACAGGCGAGCAGGGCAAGCGTGACAGCATTGTGGTCGTTGCACAGCTTTCTCCTGAATTTACCGCTGCATTGGTTGATCGCTGGCAAGCATTAGAAGCACAAACTAGTGCGCCAGTCATTCCACAAACCTTATCACAGGCATTACGCCTTGCTGCTGATCAAGCCGATTTAATAGACCAACAAAATGAGCGACTAGCATTGGTAGAACCCAAAGCAGCTGCATTAGATGTTATCGATAGCGCTATGGGTAGCCTTAATGCGCGTGACACCGCTAAATCACTTGGCATTCAACCGCAAAAATTCAATGCATGGTGTATTGCTCATAACTGGATGTACCGTGACGGCAAAGACAAGCTGCAGATGGACAGCCTACGCATGAAGCAGGGTTTTATGGAACAGCGCCCAGTAACCTATAAGGTTAAAGTTAATCACAACGGTGCTACTTTTTACGAAACACGTGCGACAACTCAGCCACTATTTACACCAAAAGGCCTTACACATCTTGCTAAGACTTTTGCCATTGTCCACGAGGTAGCCTAATGCATAGTGTATTTCACAATCTTACCGACTGGAACAATGAAACCAATTATATGAGCCGTACTGAGAAGACGGTATTTTTTGATTTGTACTCAATGTACTTGCTGAGTGAGAAGCCTATTGATGGGGGCGATATAGCATTGCTCGAGCGTCGCTTATCTTGCCATTCAGAAGATGAAAAGCAGGCATTGGCATTCGTCCTAAAAGACAAATTCAAAAAGGCTGGCAAGTACTACAAGCGTGCCGCTTGGGACAAGATACTAAAAGACTATAAGTGGGGTAAACGTACCAAAGGTAACGCAATCGGTAATGACATTGGTAACGCTGGTAACGAAGGCGGTAACGCTGGTAATCATGATAGTAACGTATTAAGTAACGCTGAGAGAGTAGCCAAACACAAGAAAGAACGTAAGGCTATCATAGCTGACCTCATTAATACTGGGATTGCTTTCGATAAAAAATCATCTATTGCTAACCTTAGAACGTTGCATGAGAAACACGTGGTAATAGCGGGTAATGAAACTGGTAATCAAACTAACGCAAAAAACACTGCTATAACCAGTAACTATGAACCAGTAACCAATAACCATCAACCAGTTAGTGAGAACGCCCACACAAACGCTGGCGAGGTGATTGTTCATGATTCTTTTGTTACCCCCACTGCCAATCAGCCAACAGTTACTCAACCAGTCACAACCAAGGCTGATCAGATCCGCAGTCAGCATTCTAGTGATATCGAAAACTGGGTAGCGCCAACGATTGACGAGATGCGTGGTGAATTATTCCGTGCTGGCAAGCTGATGCAGTTAACTGAAGACCAGTACGAGTTGCATGTTAAGGAATTTAAAGCTCATTACGCTGAACAAGCCCTACTTGGTAAACCGCTATTAACTGATTCAAATCGTAAGGCCAAACTTCGTAAGTGGCTGGCAGGTGAGATAGATAAACAGAAAATCACTGAAGCGCGTCAGGAAAAGGCGAAAGGCCGCTTTACCACGGATAACGAAAATTGGAGCGGTACCACTGCCAAAAACTCATCACATTTCGATAGTGACTTACCTCCTATCTACCATCCAAGCCATGAGAATGCTAAGGCCGATGACAACATGCCATTATTTTTGAACGGTTGTAAGCGTATGCCTTTGCCCGGTATGACCAATCCTGAGACTGAAGCTTATGTAGACAGATATGTTCAACCTGGTGAAGCTCGAGTAGCCGCTTATGACCGGTTATTGAACGATATGCAGGAGGCGGTATGAGTGACGTAGATAATGAGCTTGTCAGAAAGCTAGTAGTTTTACCCAATCATTTATTACTGCCTTTCTTACTGGGAAATGCTAGTAGATTTGAATGTGACAACAATTACTGGAACGTTTTAGGGACTTGTTGGAAAGCTGCAGGTAGTCATAAAGAACGTGAAAAATGGTTATTGTTGTTTAGAGCAAAGCGACGCAATCAACACAAAATAATGAAAACTCGTGAACGTCGAGTTTGGCGTCAACTACCTAAAACCATCACTGTATATCGCGCTGCTACTGATGATAGCGAACTACAGACAGCTATGAGCTGGTCGACAGATAAAGTCTTTGTAGAGCGATACGCCAAAATAGAGAGCCGCATCGTTCTAACTAGGAAGATTAATAAGAGCGAAGCATGGGCTTACTTTGACAGACGTAAAGAAAGTGAGATTTTGATTATTCCTATGGCTAGCTTATGAAAACTACGAAGGATTTTAGTGTTTCAGGGCTGCAAAAGTCATTTGATACGAAAAACTACGCTTATCAAAATTGGTCTGGTCGAGTGAGAGTGGTTGAGGGCAACCCTTACTACGATGACTATGCTAAGTGGTCAGAAGACGGTACCGCTAGAGATCATGAATATGGTGATATTCATTTAAAGAATGATAAGTGACTGAGGCAGGCAGTTTTGTGAGGGGGTTCGGTATAACGATCCGTGTTGTTGGGACAAAGAAGGGAGAGTATTGGTTTGGCCAAAAAAAGAGGTATCAGTTGGACAGATATAGCTTCTACAAGCGTTGGCCGGATGAACGCTAATAAAGTTGCTGAGTTATGGCCCTCTAAACAGTCTGCTAAAAAGAGCAAGTATGGGAACGTTAAAACCATTATTGATGGTATCAAATTTGACAGTAAAGGCGAGTCGCAGCGCTATACGTTTTTAAAGCACATGCAGGCGCTTGGTAGGATCAAAGATTTACGCTTACAGGTACCTTATGAGCTCGTCCCAAAGAGTAGGAATGAGGCTGGCAAGGCGATTAGAGCATTAACCTACAAAGCCGACTTTGTTTATATCGATACTAAAACCAATTGTGAAGTGGTAGAAGATTTTAAAGGTAAGCGCACACAGGATTACATCAATAAAAGTAAGCAGATGAAACAAGTACACGGTATCGAAATATACGAAACTAATCGAACCCACCTGAAGGAATATAGGCTATGAGTGATAAACGACCCATCACATTAACAGCAAAGGAGCATTGCATTAAAGAGGGGACGCTTTACATTAACGGCCAAATCGTTGGAAAAGCTTCGTTAACTATATCTGTCTTTGAGGTTGACGAAAACGAGCACAACACTCAGCGCGAACAAAGACTTGTTGGCCAATCATTAATTGATAGCGAGACGTAGATATGACCGATATACGAATAGATTGCTTACTTGGCCATGAGATACGCATGATGCGCATGGCCACTGATGGCACCTTACTAACTATGAGCGATGCGCTTGGCTGGCAAGTATCCAAATTGTCTCGCTATGAGTGCCGTATTGGAGCACTTACCAATGATAGTGACGCTAAGGCCATTGAGGATTATTGCATAGGCAAGGGTTACACCGTGACTGATTGCCCAAAGGCTTTATCAGGACAGGAAAAGCTAGTCGATCTGAAGCAGATGAAAGCCACCGTCGCCAAATGGCGCGAGAATGTAGAGGTCAGTAAATGATTCCTAAAAAAGATTGTACAAAAACTGTTTGCCCGCTATGTGAAAGTCGGTGTCAGGCTGGCTCGACTGATAGTGGTTTTATTGAAAATGACGGTGCTTGCTTCCGCTGTGTTTTTGGAAAAAGTAAGGAGCAAATTCAAACACTGCTGTTGGCTAAAGAAAAATTAAAAGAGGAAACATTAGATGACGACACGCCAGCACAGACGCTTGGTGATATTGAATGGGATATGGGCAACGACGAGAGATGCGAGAGCATTATAGTGACTGCTTGCTCTGAATGCGCAAGAACTGTACCTGCTGATAGTGTCCTGATGAAGCTTGATGACCAATTGGCAAAAACTATTCATGAGCTCCGACAAGCCATCGATAACGACAATATTGTTAGCTTAGTTAAAGCAGCTTATAGGGTTGTGGATTGCATGCCAGCAAGCGAGGTGAGCGAGTGACCTATTTTTTATTCAGCTTTGTGTTCATGTTGATGTACGGTTCTTGCGTTGCTGTTCTTGCTTATAAAACTGGCAAGTGCGAGCGAGATAAGCTGATTAAGGGTGTCAATAAGCGTGGAGATCGTCTCTATTTTTATCGCAGTACCATTAACTACATATTACTTGACCATAAGGTTAAAGATGTAGCGTTAATCGATTTAGCAGGCGAAAAGTGGCATGCGCCTATCCACAGTAATTTGTGGATAAAGGACTTCACTGGAAAAATGGATGAGGTGAGTAAGTGATGGAATTATTTTACGAAGGACCTAAGCAAGCATTGGTATTAATCGTTAGTCCTTGGGCCATGGATGACGAGGTGAGAGCTATTCAAAAGCAGTACATGTTACCTAGTGGCGAAATCCCTGTGTGGTGTTCGCAGAAGATGGAGCGCGGCAAGTATGCTGTAGCAGACTGCAATGTAGACGATATGGATGCTGAGTACGGTATGGTTTATGAGAGATAAATAAAAAGCGCCGATGTTGGAAGCATCGACGCTTTTGGAATACATAGTTTTTACTGAGCAGCTAAGCATTTTAATTATATAAACATTGTTAGTGGCTTGCAATGTATGACGCTCAGGGGAAGATATGGCTAAGAAGGTTAAATATTCAAAGCGTGACGTTAAAGAAATCAATGTCATAGTAGGCATGAATCTAGCAGCAGCGCGCCGCAATGCTGGCATGTCCCAAACTGACGTCATGAAGGCGATATGGGATGTGTCGACCAGTCGCAATCGTATTAGCGAAATTGAGACTGGCAAGAAGGATCTTACTCTTATTGATCTTCTACAATTCCAAGAATTGTATGGTCAGTCATTAGATTACATATGCGGGCTATCAGTCGAACCTGAAATCGACATGATGGCAGGCACTGTGAATCATATGGTGACACAATCGCGGTCGATGATAGACATGTTAACTGGTGAGCTGGCTGGTGCGATGGTCAATCACTTGAAATCGATATGCCAAAACGACTATGAAGCGCTATTGGGCATAGCGAAAGAATTAAGCGATGTTGTCAAAGCCGAGCATAAGTTAAACCGCGCCTCACCAGACATCGTTAAAACTACAAGTAGCTTATTGAGTGTCATCAACTATATCGAAGCAAAACAAGCGCGCCAGGCTCAAGCTGTTAATACTCAGATGATACAAGTGGCGGAACGTATGGATGCACAGGACAAACATAAATTGCTAAGCGATCGTAGCAAAGCATATCAATATAGCTTGCCAATACCTTCTCCTAATCAGATTAACCCGGTAGCGGATGCAGTAGTGACTGGAGGCAAGTATGAATAATAGCCCACTACCTGATGACATGTGGGCTGCGGCACGGCTCATATGGGAAAACACAATCAAGATTACTGATGCTGAACTTATTGAACAACTAGAAGTCAAGTTTAAAGATGATGTGCCTAAATCAACTGGCACAATCAGTAAGCGTCGTAAAAAGGAGGAGTGGGCTAAGAACACACTAGCCGAAGCTGGTAAGCGAGTGGCAGAGCAGTCAATTACCGCTCCGGTCGGGAATAATTTTGGCGGAAAAAGGAAAAATATTCCACCGAAAACTAATAAAGCACAAAAAGTGGAAAAATCAGGTGATCAGGAAGAAAGAAAAGGAATAATTGATGGAATAATGAATGAGGTTGTACTTGATGCTAAGGGCCGCGCTTCTATCATTCACAAATACCGGCGGCGGTATGTCAAAGCTGGCGAGTTGTTTGATCAAGCGTTAGAAGTCACTCTAAGCATAAAAGAACAAGCGGATGAAGTAGATCAATTGCGAGATGCATTATTAGAAGAGGCTGATTCGCACGCTAGTGACTTTGAAATAGGCGAGAATGGAAAGATTACTGAAGAGCTTGAAAAGAAAACTCAACTAGCTATGGAAAAAGTCCAAAAGTCTATGGTACTGAGTAAGGCTTTGACTGATACGGCACTAAGTTTGGCCACTGGCTTAAAAATGTTGTCTGAAGTTGATATGCCTATGTGCGGTATTACGGCAGAGGACTTTAAAGAATCGGCTCAAGACCGTCGCCTTGGTGCACTTGCCCTCTTGGGTGACATTGACAAAAAAGAGAAAGAGGCGCGGGATAGGTTGGTACCTGAGCTACATGATCAACTAAGAGCGATTGAAGAGATTGAGGCTAGCGCAGACTTTGGACGTGGAGACTGGCAAGACGATGAAGAGATTGACGATGTTGATTACACCACTATCGATTAAAGGATGACCATATGACAAAGTGTAACCCTATTCCCCCTGGTATGGACTATTGTATTAACTGTCCCAAAAGGGCTTCAAAAAGCACTAGACCACAATCAAATATTAATCTTGACGATTGCAGACCTTCTAAAGAACCGCTTGAGCCTGATTGGAATACACCAAGCGCTTCTATAGATAATTATAATCATGACATGCCAGCAACGGGCCATCACGTTATTGAAATCAACTATAAACCCTTTGCCATAATGTTTGCTTGCGGTATGGTGTTTATGATGTGCCTATGGCTAGTCACTGTCATGCTTATAATGAAGCTGGCATCGGGTAATTTAGGGGTGTAAATATCAAGCCTGTCAATACGACGGGCTTTTTTGTGGGTAGTGATACCTATAGGAACAGCAAAGCGGTCACATCTGTTTTGAGTGAGATAATTTAAGGATTATTAAGCACATAAGGACTTACATTATGAATATCTCAGATAGGACCATCTTAGACTACGATGCCAGCGGCTTCATCGTTGGTATCGATCGTATGAGCAAGGGGATCGATAACGTCAGTGATAATACTGATGAAATCATCCAAATACTGAAGGCGCAGCGGCAAGTAAGTGACACGCGCATGATCGAACTTGCCCGCGCTGTCAGAGCGATTGAACATCAAATCAGCATCAACAATAATCGTAAAAGATCGAGCGAGAGTGGTGGGACACGTCGCGTTCTACCTCCTTCTAACGATACTAGCAGCAATGATCGCATATCAAATAGCGCGCCCATACATCGTCAACGAGCATCTGACAGAAGCTCAAGCGCTGGAAGTAATGCTGAAGCGGACAACCGAGCAATTAATAGGCGCTCAAGGATCACTAGCGATATTGGTAGTGAGCAACCACCTCAAAGTGACACCGACAGCACTCAAGGGCGCAGGAATAGCGCTGCTAATCGTCAGCGTGACGCTAATGGCCGGTTCACTGGCGGTAGCACCATCACTGAAGGATCAACCAGCTCTAGGAGTGGTTTCGGTAGAGGTATTGGCAGTACTAATACCAGTGGCGTAGACCCATTAATTGATAGTTTCAATGAAGCTAAGGATCTGCTGTCGCCACTTACTCGAGGCGCTGGTATGATTGGACGTGGGGCCAAGCTCAGCATATCTAAGCTAAGATCGCTCAAGCGACGCGAACCCTTGCCAGCGGATCAGTCTCGCCATAACAACGAGAACGAAAAACTGCTCGATAAAATATGGAAGGCTGTTCTTCGATCAGATCGAGGGGGCGGTAGTGGGGGTGGTTTACTAGGCGGCTTGCTTGGTGGTGGTCGTAATCGTCGTCGTGGGGGGCGAGGCGGCGTTGGCGGTGGTCTTAAGAAGCTGCTAAAGAAAGTAGGTGGCTTTAAAGGGTTAAGCGTCTTAGCAGGGCTGGCAGGATCAGCTGCCCTGGCAATGGACTGGGACAATCTTGATCATAAGGGTAAGTCGGCTGGTGTCGGTGGTCTTGCTGGCATGGGCGTGGGTGGCCTAATTGGAGGCACACTTGGCGCAGTCGGTGGCCCAATGGGAATAGCGGCAGGCGCAGCAATCGGTGGCTGGCTGGGCAGTGAAGGCGGTGAGTGGCTTGGTACCGTCGCTTCACCTCACATCGACAGCTGGACACAAAGCATGATCAGATACAATCTACCTGATAAGATGAGTAGTGTTTGGGACGAAGGTATCAAGCCGTTCTTTGCGACTATGATAAGTGCCGCTAGTAACTTTTACGAAGCCTCCTTATCCAAAGTCTCTGCTGCTATTGATAATGTAGGCAATTTTATTGAAGGCGGTGTAGACGGTATAACTTCTGCAAACGCTGGTGCTAATGGCGCGTCACCAGCACAATTAACCAAGCAACAAAATCAGCGACAAATGATGGTTTATGATTCATTCAGAAACGCTGGCTTGTCAGATGCACAGTCACGCGCTATGACAGCGGAAGTAGGACGTGAAAATGGATATCAAGATAAATACTTGTTCGGTGGTCATAGTGATCCTGCAAACAACGAATACAATCTTGGTATGTTTTCGTGGCAGAAAGATAGGGGTAAGAAGCTATACAAGCACTTAAACGGTAAAGGTTTAATAAAAAACGGTAAAATTATTGAGTCACAAGAAGCGCTTAATGAGCAAGCAAAATTTGCTGTTAATGAGATGCAAACCACTAAAGATTATAGCCGGACTAAACGCGAGTTTTTAGAAAATCCTAATGTAAGTTATGGCAAAGCAACCGAGGTTTTAGGCCGCAACTATATCCGGTGGCGTCATGATGACCCTAAATACGCAAAGCATCATCAATACCGTGATCAATACAAAGCAGCGCTTGATAAGCAGCTGAAGCCTATTGAAGATACGAATATCATTGATGAAGCTAAAGACAAAGCCCATAAGGCTGGTACTGCTGTAAGAGAAGCTGTTAAGTCTAGCGCATCGAATGCTAAAGGTTACACTGGCAGCTTGATGGGACCTGAAACCAACAAGTTGATTAGGGATAATATTCAACCAACTATACCTGCCAGCAACGATGATGCGTTAGTATTTAAATCGGCGCTGGGTGTTGCAGCTGGTGGTAGTAGTAGAGGTTATACGCCGCCATCATTACCCACCAAGCCAATGCTTGAGATTCCTAAAATGCCACGTATAAGCCAGCGTTTGGATAGTGGGAGCGATAATAAACCTATGTTTATCCAAAGCAGCAATGATACAATTTCTCAAAATGTATCAGACAGAGGTTTAGCACATGCAATTACGGGCGGGATTGGCAAGGATAGGTACTATGGTTAGTTTGTCATTAGGCTTATTCACGTCTGTGCTGGCAAGTGATGACTATGATTGTACGCAGTTAATGTATGAGCATGGATTAGCTACGTCAGCGCAGATGAATTGCGGATATGAAAGTTACAGTGAAGCTGTAATTAGTAAAGCCAGTCAATGTATTGCGCTGGCAGAAGAACATGGTGAGTCAGGTCGATTGAAAGAAACTTTAAAAGAAGGGTTGGCTGATTTTCAAGCAGAGTATGAAGATGCCAGCAATAAAAAAGAGATATGTAGTGGATTTGCTGATCAGTTTTCACTATTTGTAAGACCGTGAAAACATGAATGTGTGAAGAAGGGCTTGCGCTTAAAGTGCAGCCCTATTTTTTCAACTAAAATTAAGAGAGCTCAATGAAAATTTCTTCAGATATGCCACCCTTTGGTGACATCCTTAATGCAGGTATTCAGTCAGTCAAACAGTTGTGTAATCGAACCAATGGAATTACATCTAAAGCTTTTGATAAGACGGTGAGAGAAATTGCAGGAATTACAGATGATCATTTAAAAGTATCTTTTGTAGATCCTGAGTTTCCTATACATGAAGATGAAGACATGATTGATTCTTGTTATGACTATTTAACTGGGGTAATGCTAACTTGTCTTGTTGCAATAGGCGCCATAAAGAGCGAAATTTTTAATATTGAAGCGAATCTAGGACGTTCTTCTGTCCATCTCATCCCCTTCAATAGTAGGATTACTCCTGAGAATCTAACAAAAATAGATCCTTTTGGTAAAATTTATTTTTGGCTGGCAGGTGATAATTTTGTAAATCATCGACACTCTGATGTTTCTTCTAATACATATGAATCGAAACTAGATAGATTTGATTCTAGGAGTTTTCGAGTATTACGTGAGGTTAATAAATCTGCTTATGGGGAAAAAGGTGATCCTTTAATCAATCATTTAATTAGCGAAACGATGCGTCGTACTTCTGTATTCATGAACAACTACGCCAATGTAATTGCAGCGAACGACTATGTAAAAGTAACTCCGAAAATGATATTAGATGAGATTTTCCATTTAACTCCATTACAGTTTGAGCATCTTTGTTTAAATGTAGTTGAAACCTCGTTAAAACGCGAAGATCCAAATGCTACTTTCAGTTCAAGACATACAGGACAGAGTAATGATGGCGGAATAGATGGTATTATTAAGCAAGACTGTGGCGCTGGCGAGATTCATACTTATTATATTCAAGCTAAACAGTACAGCGAAGGCAACACTATATCTAATAAAGAACTGCGCAATTTTGTTGGTGGTTTTACACCTGATATCAAGTACCATCACGGTATATTTATTACTACAAGTGAATTTACCAAGCCAGCCCAAGATTATGCTAAAAAATTAGAAAGTCATAGTTTGACTTTAATTAATAAAATGGCCTTGCTAGATCTAATGTTGGAACATGAGATAGGGTTAGAGAAAGTACAGACAGAAACGTTAGTCATGAATAAGTCGTTCTTTAGAGAATTGCGAAAGAATTAATGTCTAAGAAGAATTAACCCACCGCATAATCGGTGGGTTTTTTACTATTATGGGGATGGTTAATATATTTTTTAGGTATGAACTTGTAGTTTCCTATATGCTAAATTAAGTATAAATTAACCTACATTTGGAAAATTCTATGAGAACTGAGCAAGAAATTTTTGATCAACTAGAGTTACTTAGTACCCAAGAAGGTTTTTGGGAAGTTGTCGCTTTTTTTTGTTGTAAAGACACTTTCATTTACTTTTCTAGTGAAAAGTTAGATAGAGAAGCTTTCTCACAAGTTTACGATAGGACTCGGCTATCTAGAACTGAACTTTCGACACTCATTGGCCTTGCATGCAAAAGTGGATTTAATGATAAAAAATTGGAATTAGATAAATTAAAAGAAAAAGCTGAGCTTGTCTGGCGGCTTCTTGACGAATTACACCATAGCTTTTATCCCTCACTAGATATTGAAGCTTTGTCTGCAAAATTTGATAACAAAGATAGTGATGATATACCTGACTTTGGTGAATTCATACGAGATATAAATCCAACTATAGATAAGAATCACTTTATGCGTGAAGCTATTTTCTACGGAGGGGACGGAGTTTTTAAACATCAATATAGAGATTTAGCTAAACGTCGTTATTCTCTTGATGAAGATTGGATTGAAGCACATAAAGGTTTTAGAATTTCGCAAGCAGTTGATATTATTTCTGCAATAGAACAAATTCAATTAGAGAAAGTTAATACAGCTGTCTCTTCAGTAGAAGGTTGGCCATTACCATACCATCTACCTTTATTTAGTTTCAATGTCTCCGAAGTTGTAACTCAAAGTGGTTTGAATGAAGGAGTTGTCAGAGCTGTGATTGCTGCATTTTCGGCTAAGGCTGAAGAAGGGATGAAATGCTTTAAATCCGTAGATGACTTTAACTACAAAAATGCTTTTCCTATAATCAAAGTTGATGAAGATAACTTTGTAAGCTTTCAAGCATATAGCTTATGGGAAGCTCTCTATGAAAATCCGTTCTTTTGGTTTAACGCAGATGACGCTTATAAAGTTATAGCAAGTGACCATAGAGGAGCTTTTACAGAAGATTTTACTGCTGAGCGTTTAGCACTAGTGTTTGGTGAAGAAAATGTTCTAACCAACATAGATATCTTCGATGGTAAAGACAAGGCGGGAGAAATCGATGTCTTGGTCACATTTGGCGAATTCGCGATAGTGGTACAAGCCAAATCCAAAAAGCTCACTATTGAAGCTCGTAAAGGAAATAGTAAGCAACTTGAAAGTGATTTTAAAAAAGCAATTCAAGATGCTTATAACCAAGCGCACTTGTGCAGCCAACTGTTACAGAAAGACGGATGTGTGTATAGAGATGAATCTGGCAACGAAATCAATATTCCATCTAGTTTTAAGACGATATTTCCTGTTTGTATTGTGTCCGATCACTTTCCTGCTCTTTCTGCTCAAGCTAGACACTTTCTAAAGTATCAAACTACCGATGTAATAAAGCACCCTTATGTAATGGATGTTTTTTTAATTGATATGATCACAGAAATGCTGGCATCTCCATTATTGGTTTTAGACTACCTCATTAAGCGAAGCGACTATGGTGAGTCAGTCCTTTCTAACCATGAGCTAGTAATACTTTCAATATACATAAAGCAAAACCTTTATTTCAGTGAAAACCCTGACCTAATTATGCTGGATGATGATATTTCGGTAGATTTGGAGTTAGCGATGCTGGCTAGAAGGGACGGTTATGAAGGCGAAACGACACCTGAAGGTTTACTTACTGCTCATAAAAATACCCATATAGGAGGAATAATCGATGACATTAAATTATCGACTGATTATGGTCTCCAGCAGCTAGGGTTTCTACTTCTATCAATGAGTAGTGATACCATTGACCAACTTAATGAATTCATTTCAAAGATGGTTGCTCAATTTAAAAAGGACTATCGCCACCATGATATTTCTCTTCCTTTTCCCGAGGAAAAAACAGGTTTAACAATTCATTGTAATGAAAACGAAAGTGATACTGCATATAAGAAGCTTGTTGCCCATTGCGAGAAACGAAAATACACTTACAAAGCAGAATCTTGGGTAGGGTGCTGTTTTAGTCCCAACCAAGGTAGATTCCGATTTGCTTCTTACCATGAAAGTAAGTGGGTCAAATCAGATGAGATGGAAAAGTTGGTAGCGAATCTCAAGCCTACTTCATCAGCAGTTCGTATAAAAGATATAAAAAAACTCTCCTTTGGCCAAAAGCCACAGATAACTCATGAAAAGATAGGAAGAAATGAGCCTTGTCCATGCGGTAATGATAAAAAGTACAAGCACTGCTGTATAAACAAGTAGGAACACCCCACAAGCCAGCCTCAAAACGCCCCTTAAACTAGACGTATTCAACGTTTACTTTAAGGGGCTTTTTTCATGCCAAAAAAAACAGAGCTAATTACTTACAATCTAGCTAATCGGGACCGTAAGCACAACGGCATCGATCGCTCAGATATGGACATTAGATCCGCAATCAATCATATCAATTCACCCGGTGTCCAAGAGCTTGTAAATAGTGGCGACCTATTCGGCTATTACGGCCACGAAATCCGCGCACGATTTGGTATGAATCCGCCTGATTCTTGGATTGGACCTAACGGCGAAACAATCCGTATTGAGCCCGCTATTCGCACTATCAAATTGTCAGCAGATAATGACGGCAATGTCAGTGCGAAGCACGAGTTTCTAGATACCGATAGTGGCAAATATTCACGTAACTTGTACCTTGGCAAAGCTGGCGGATTTAGTAGTGCCATCACGCGTAAGCGTGGCAATGCTGGCATGTATGACGTGACAGGTTTTCACGGTTTTGATTACGTACGCCAGCCAAACTACAACACCAATCGTGGCAATGCCTTATTTGACTCCTTATTCATCGAAGGAGAGGAAGGTGAGCTTTGTTTCGACAGTATTACTAACGTCACGCCTCAGCAAGCCGCTATCAAGTCAGCACTTGAGACGGCAATCTTGCATCAATACGACAACATTAATGGGGCTATAAGCGCGCAGGCAATGATTGAGCATTATCAAAATGAAGCCGCGCAAGCTCAAGACGCATATTTAACCCGCCAGCAAAATCTTGAAAGACTCAGAACGCGCCGCGGCGACCGTGAAGACGAAATACTTGATGGCCTAATCTGCCAATCAACTTCATTTGATTCGGTGCAAGCCGAGTGGGATAGCTTTGCTTTTGACAGTACCAGTGATCAAGACCTCAAAACAGCTTTGAGTGCTGCAGAAGAACAAGCGGAACGTTTAGAACTCGCAGAACGCCGTGACCGCCGCTCTATTTTCAGTCGCCTACGTCGTTAATTGGAGCATGTTATGAGTCAAGAACATCATTTAATGTCGCCTCAAGAGTCCATCCAAATCGCGTGGGGTAAGAAGCTTCGTGATTTCAGGCAATGGTGCTCGCCAGCTGGCCAGCAATCAATCAGAGACTGGAAAACACGCCGCGTTGAAGGTGCAATCGTGGTTGGCAAAACCAGCATGATTGATGATGCAGAAGCCTTGCTTAGGTCTGTACAAGAAAACGATAACGCTACCGCCAGTAACGACCCCACAAACTCAGGCACATCTGTCAGTTTGCCAGTCATGATTACTGCCATCAGTGGCGTTGAGTCACCACCTGAAAGGGATATAGTAATTGGCCAACCGTACTGGCAAAACATTGTCGTACCAACTGACCCTTTGCAGCGTGTGGTGCAACTACGCACTACGCCAGTCACTTATCGTTGTCAGATTGCTTTCTTTTGCTCAGACCCTCACGCGGCATCCTCCATTGCCAACCAGTTTGTCAGCTTTTGGAAAAACGAAGCAAAGCGTGGCTTTGACGTGTCTTACGATTTGGCCAACGCTGGCACGACCATTATTAGAGAGAGTTGGAATTTTCGAGTTGTCGAAAATACGCTGTTCCCTGACAAAATTGATATTGGGGTTAAAACAATCTATGGCACGACCGTAGATTGCTTGATTGTAGGACTTGAACCCACAGTCGTCGGTCTTGGCGGGCTTGATGATGACATTACAGACACAGGTGAACCGGACGGCAGCATACCGCCAGGTCTACCGCCAATTGATGGCGGGCGTGATCCTGATGATGAGCTAAACAGTTTCGTCGTTGAGGCTGATGTGATCGAAGAGGCTACAGACACTCATACACGCGTCACCATAGATCCTATCACTGGCCAAATCACTGAAAGCCACATAGGGGGTTATTAGTTATGAGCGAACAAACGCCTAAAAAGCCAATCAACTCAAAAGTCGTTGTTATTGACGCGCGAGCAGCAACTTACGACGGCGACGCGGTAAGAGTGTTAGCAGCAACGCTTGTAGACAGCGGGAAAATCAAAATACAACGCTCAGCAGAATGGAAAGAACAGCTAGTCAATACGCCAAACACCCTTGTCGTCACAGATACGCCAAATGTATTTAACCATTGGGGTATGTCTTTTGATGAGCGAGAGCAGATGCGTGAAGTCATGGCTTCCTATAAAGCTGCAGTAGCAAGCAACTTATTGTTGATTGAGCCTGCATTGAAACAATACGACCCACGCAACGTCATACAGACGCGCAAAGTTGATGACAAGGGGCGTGCACTAGACTTTGACAGCATGGGTATTAATAACGGTCACATTGCCGTATTGCTTGCCGTCTGGGCAGCTAGAAAGGCACACGGTGGCTATGTAATCACACGACCAAGCGAGCAGCTGCAAAATGACGCTGGAGACGACAGCTATGACATGATGCCGTTCAGCATCTAAGTGAGTAGCAATGATAGAGAGTTTATTAGAGCTGCCTGAATGGCTTGAAGTTTGCGACCGGTATCGGTATGACATCACGCGTTTCGCCGTTGAAGCATTAAACATGACGTTTGATGCGGGCCAAGCGGTAACGCATCAACAAGAGCTGCTTTTTAAGTCAATTCAAATACCGGGTAGTCGTACATCGGTTGCTTCAGGCCATGGTTGTTTTGGCTATAACACCAAAATCATGCTGTCAGATGGATCGTCTAAGTATGTGCAAGATATTTGCGTGGACGACCTTCTTATGGGCGATGACGGCAAAAGCGTTCGTAATGTCATGGACCTTGCTCGAGGCACAGAAAACCTCTATCGCTTCACTTATAGCGATGGCAGCAACTACGTTTTTAACGAAAGCCATATCTTGGTAGTACGCCGGGCCGGTATCGAAAAAACTCTAACCGTTAAAGATTATGTCGAGCATGACATTGGTCCTGGCTTTTATTGCTTCAGTAATGTTGGCGGCGTACTGGTTGATATGCCAGTTGTCAGCATTGAGCCGCTAGGTGAAGGTCGGTATTACGGATTTACGCTTGATGGCAATGGTCAGTTTTTGGGTGCTGACGGCATGGTGCTGCATAACACGGGTAAATCCCGTAGTGCTGGCATCATCGCATTGTGGCATCTTCTTTTCTATCCTGAATCCGTC
This sequence comes from Psychrobacter sp. PAMC 21119, assembly GCF_000247495.1. NCBI lineage: Bacteria > Pseudomonadati > Pseudomonadota > Gammaproteobacteria > Moraxellales > Moraxellaceae > Psychrobacter > Psychrobacter sp. PAMC 21119. The sequence goes on from NZ_AHVZ01000008.1 coordinate 79,174, forward strand.
ATGTTGTTCACAGCACCGCAAATTGGCCAGCTGCGCACGGTCGTGTGGAAAGAGATTAATATCTGTATCCAGCGCTTGCGCAATAACCCGATACTAGGCTGGCTAGCCGATTTTATCGTCGTGCTATCAGAAAAAATTTACATCAAAGGCTTTAAAGATACCTGGTTCGTGTTCGCCAAAACGGCGCCTAAGCATCAGCCGACAAACATTGCCGGACAGCATGGCGACCACTATATGGTTTGGGCCGACGAAGCATGTGGTATCGATGATGCTGTCATGGAAGTTGCGATCGGTGCATTGACTCATGAAAATAACCGAGCAGTATTAACGAGCCAGCCAGCAACCAATACGGGTTTCTTTTACGACACGCATCACAGTCTAAGCTACAAAAAAGGCGGGATATGGATTGCGTTAGAGTTTAATGGCGAATTATCACCACTGGTTTCTAAAGCCAAGTTAGTCGAAGCCCTATATCAATACGGTAGCCGCAATCACCCCGGTTATCTCATTCGTATTCGTGGCAAGTTCCCTGAATTGAAAGGGAAGTTCCTATTAACACGCTCTGAAATTGCGCGGATGATTAAGCGTAAGCCGGTCGTCACTGAGCAAGACGAATATGGTTATATCATTACAGTCGACGTAGGCGGCAACGTTGGGCGCGATCACAGTGTTATCACCGTCGCAAAAGTTGTTGATAAAGATTATAAGGGCCGTGATGAGCGACACACCCACATTGTCGACATCCCATTGTTTAGCAACCGTGCCGATATCAACGAGCTTAAGGCTCAGATTTACGCAGCAGTTGCAGAGTATCCAGGCGCGACACTGGTTATCGATCCAATGGGCGCGGGTATGGGACTTTGCCAGTCGTTAAAAGCTGAAGGGTTATATTTTGAGTCTGTGCATTGGGGTGGTCCTTGCTTTAACAATTCACTGAAACTGGATTACTTTAATAAGCGCGCTCATGCTTATGTGACCATGACCAGAGCTGTTGATCGCGGGATCTTTAGCATCTCGTCAAAAGTACTCAGGATGTATCAGTTGATGCAGAATTTTGAGACACAGATGAGCCGGTTGCCTTACTTTTTCGATGAGAAGGGACGTTGGGGAATCATGAGTAAGAAAGACATGTTAAGCGAAGGTATTACCTCGCCTGACATCGCGGATACGCTAGCTTTTATTTATATGGAGAGAATTAGCTATTCACCAAGTAATAACGTGACATTTAAAGGTACCGAAAAAGAACAAGAGGACTGGGACGAGCTCAATGAATTTGCCGATGCAATGTAGAGTTATACGCCAGTATTGTTATGTTGGAACACGCCAGCGGCGCCGTGAGATTAGCCGTTAGAATTATAAACATCAAAACAGCAATCACGGATAACAATCATGGCCACAAATCCTAAGCCAATTATTTTTAAAGTCACTGAAGCTGGCAAGCAAGCCGCACTATCTGCCAATGCTGGCACTCCAAAGGTACAAATCAGCCTATCACAAGTTGCTATTGGTATCGGCAAGTACACGCCCACTGGTAATGAGACATCATTAAAATCTGAGATTATGAAAGGACCTATAGTATCAGGTGATATCGAACGTGCCAGCAATACACTTAGATTTAGTAGTGATATAACATCGCCCACAACAAAATCTATTTATGAAGTGGGTTTGTTTACAGATACAGGGATTTTATTCGCGGTCGCAGCATCAGAAGATGATGCGCTATTTACTGTGCATCCTGATATTACGTTTGTCATGTCGTACGGATTATCACTTAAAGAAGTAGACGCTGAAAATATCACTGTAACCACCGATCCAAATGGTGCGTTATCTCTTGTGATTATGGAAAACCACTTGGCCGCGCCTGATCCCCATCCGCAATACTTGAATAAAACCCGTTTTCAGATGGCTATGCAGGCCCTTTATCCGTTCGGCTACCAGCACCATACGCACATACCCGTTAATCCTAAGCCGCTATTTGACGACATTTTAGGGTTAGATACGGCGTGGAGACGTGTTACTGGCAAGATCTTTGTATCATCTGATCCAAGCGACCCATTTATTAACGACTATGGCATTGTGCTAGGTCAGCGCGGTATAACTGATCTAGCGGCAAGTGGCGCACGTCCACACGTCTACCCACTACAAACGACACATACATTCGAGCGTTACGACCCTGAAGATAATATTGAGACGGTCTGGAAAGTGGTTGCCAATAAAACGGCCATTAACGAGGGTAGTACCGTCCGCTTTACTATAACGGCCAATAACTTGCCAGACGGTCAAATACTTAACTTGTCGGTCAAGGAAGGGGTATTAAACGCCAGTAGTAACGACATAACCACGCCCGAAAAAAGCGATAATAGTACGGTTATACTCAGAAACGGCCAAGCTGTTATCGACTTTACTACCACACCCGATGACCACGAAGAAGAAGCGCAAAAACACGTCCGTTTGATCGTTGGCGCACCCGCTAATTTGTCGCTCAATGTACCAATTACGGATGCTGGGTACAATGAGACGGTCGTTCACATAACGCAGAGCACTAACAATGGTATTGAGCTTGATGAGTATTACAAACAACAAAGCGGATCATATCCAACGGCAACCGATAATGTCCGTTTTATTGTTGACGCTGGCGTGGACATTGTAGCGCCTAATACGACAACACCAGCCATAGTAGATGGCAGTAAATGGCCGCTAGGTTCAGAAATTATCATCGAAAACCGTGGTCGTATCTTAGGACGCGGTGGTGATGGTGGGCGTAGTGCGTATAAGCGTAAATCTTGGGGTAGTGATGGAGATATATTAAGCACAAGCAAATCGCTAATGAGAAACCCTGAGGCTGGCGGTAACGGCGGTACGTCCGTTAAAGCGCTAACAACGGCAATCGTTGTTGAGAATTACAACATAGTTGCTGCTGGTGGTGGTGGTGGTGGTGGACTTGGTGCTTACAAAACTGGCGGCTCTGCTGGTTATGTTATTGGTGGTGGTGGTACTGGTGGCGGTGCGCCATTCGGTCAAAGGTCACCCAACGAGTCAACATACACAATGTACCTGCAAGATGACGCTGTGACGGATTTAAAATTACCTTTACCTGAAAGCGGATTTTACGCAATACTCTTTCAGCGTGTTGCGGGGTCATTGGCTAACACTTCAGGGTCAGAAGGGGACTACTACTACCCGTCTGAATATACCGCCTCAGATATAGAGGAAACACGCGCCATAAACTTAGAGTTATCAACCACATCAACAAACTCTAGAGCTTCAACTGGTTTTTCTAAATACAGAATATTCCATTCAGCGGGTTATGCTTTAAATGGCGCGCTTCAATTAAAAATGTCTCAATCAGCAAATTTAAACAATAAAGGATTGGGCGGGGCTAACTTAGCGGCATCCGTGACGGATTCAGATTCCGCTACTAGCTCACCTTATCCAGAGGGAGACGATGCAACATTAACCCGTGGCGGTAACGGTGGTGATTTTGGTGAGTCTGGTGAATCAGGACACTTTGACAAGCTTTATCTTTACACGGGTGATCAAGCAACAGATGCAACCCCTGCCGATATGAATTGGTATATACCACCAGCCAGTGGCGGGTTAGCTGGGTATGCAAAAGAGGGTAACGTGACTATTACCAATTTTGGCAGTGGTACAACCAAAGGGCGCTAGCGTTATGAGAAATATCTATCTAAACGCTGTTCGCACTCATGTTGACCTTCTATATCGACGAGGGCGTACAGATAAGCTGATCGTATGGGACGTGGGTACAGATGAGACGCATGACCCAACCCTTATCGCATACCGTGTATATGGCAACCGTGACGACGCAGATGTTGTCATGGTTTGCGCTGGCACCAATCGTATTGGCGAGGCATTACCAAATCGCCGTATATACTTGCCGATGCTGGCAAGCTTAACTGAGCTTAAGCGATCACATATCGTAAAGGAGTCAGCAAATGCCCTTCAGTGATATGGAAGACTTCTTAAGCCCGGATCGTGAAGACAGTACAAGTTATCAAGATCGCAAGCTTAACAGTATGACACTTGAAGAACTTAGGCAGTGGCGAACGCAAACTGGTAAGACCGTTGGCCAACAGCGTAAGCATGCCAGCCGTCACAATCAATATCTTAAAGATGCGATGGCTGACATCAAGCATGGCGAACGTCTGACAACGAAAAAGCTAGAATCACTTGTTAAGAGCGCCAAAAGTAAGGCCGGCATTAGTGCTGGCGAGTTGCTTGAATTTACCCTTGGCGATACGAAGCGCAACCGCGAGCTGAAAAAGACGCTCAATGCTGCGGTGTTAGAAGCGTACCTGGCGAACGTCAAAGCAGCTTCAAACAAATTCTTGGGCGGTATTACGCCTCAACAGGTAATTAACCAGTCACGTATAGAAGACATCAAACGCGCTAATACCCAAATCCATCTTGCCAGCGTCTTCAAGCGCAAAGGCAATGTGATCAGTTTTTTCACGAACGCCGGTATCGGTAGTAAAGACACTCATCATTATGTGACGGTACAGCTGCTTGATTACCCTAATCTATTGCTGAGTCGGACTAAAGCGCCAAGCATAGTTGACGTAAGAAAAGCCGTCATTGATGGCAAGGTCAGGTTTGATTGTGACTGCGGTCGCCATCAGTATTGGTATCGTTATGTTGCCACAGTAGGCAAGTATAATTACGGCCTCGATGAAAACCGCTATCCTTCAACTCGCAACCCTAAATTAACTGGTGTGGCTTGTAAGCATGCACTACGCGTCATGAAGTACGTCACAAGTGCGCATATGATTTCTAAGATACAAGGTTATGCACGGGACGATATTGCCAAAGCCAGCAATCAGGTTAAGCCTCATCGTCGCACCGGTACCGAGTTAGAGCGTGAGGCGATGAAGCAGACTCAAGCACTGAATAATTGGAACGGTCGTTTGCATTGGAGCAAGCGAATCGAACAAGCGGCAACAGATGCTCAAAAGCAAATCAAGGCAGAACAAAAGGCGGCTCAAGCTCGCCAGCCTAATCAACCGACGCAGGCAGAACGTAGTAGTTACCAGTACGCTAAAAAGCAAATTACCAGGCAAGGCGTGCCTGACAACTTCAAAGCCATCTATCAGTCTGAAATTAAAAACTATCAAGCAAAATGGGGCAAGCAATGAGCTTACGTATTGAAAATAAGTTGGTTGCGAGTGGCCAACGTCTGACAAATAGAATTATCACGTTACGCAGTCAGTCTGTGATTCCAGCTTTTGTGTTTCGCCGCGTCGTTAAGCCTGTGACAAATAGCGATAATGAGCGCAAATTTGATACGTGGGCAGGACTTGGCGTAGTCAGTAGCAGCGAGGATCATGCTATCGATTACGAACAATTAGGTCATGCCATGGTTTTGATGCTTGATATGCTTGGCGGCGCATCTCATGACACTGGCATGTTCATTTTGCCTGAAGAGATGTCATCAATGGCATTGATTGAGCCCTATGATATTGAGCTTCAAGGTGATGATCGTTTGAAAAATGCGCCTGATTGGGAGCCAAAGAAAGGGGACCTCTTTTGCTTACTGCTCAATGAACACAAAGAGTATCATGAGTGTACTGGTGTTATGGGTTTATCAATGATGGCAAATCACGGTAAGCGTTACGCATTAGCGCAACGTTTTGACCTCAATTATCTAGATGCGTTCAGAGAAGAAGATATAGACGATGTGGCAGTACCTTATGAGTAATCAACGAATTAAACTTATCGATTTAAAAAGAAAAGCCGCTAACTAAGCGGCTTTTTTACGTTTGGAACACCCCTAAATCGCTTATCCGAAAGGCTATTAACATTAATCCTATCAATTTAGATGTTTTACATATCCAACCCGGACCACATAGGATTAATACCCATGGATAAGAAGCAAGCAGCAATTTTAAACAAGGCCGCGCAGAAAGAAGTACAGGCAACACGCCGTGTCATGCGCTTTTTAGAAGACAAAAACACCGCTGGTAATGAAGAAGTGGCGTTTGACTCTATGCTGGCAAGCAACAAAGGTGGCCGTGAAGCGGCGATGGCTGACTTGCCAGTTTCAATGCAGCGCATGCTATCTAGCCCATATATGGCAGAAGACAAGCAGGCTATTTTCGATGGTTTAGCTGATGGTATCGCGGAGTATCAACGCCGTAATGGCGGTGAAATGCCTGATGAGTACGCTGTTGCTGCTGCACTAACTACTGCAGCATGTATGTTCGGTCTTGAAAAGCAAGATCCTAACGAACGTACTTTTGACAGCCTAACGTTAGGACATCACGAAGCATTAAGTATCGTGCCTGCAGCCACGTCAGTTGTGATTGCGATAGGTATTTCAAATTCATTGCCAATCGTAACGATGTTGCCCAACCCAACCGGTAGTAATGAGCTTCCCTTGGTATATGGCAATGCTGTTGCTGGGATTGACATGGGCGTTATGCGTCGTGGCGATTTAATGGATGGTCCAAAATCGGGCATGCCTTATCTTGAGAACATTCATACAGTCACAATGGACGACGATGACGAAGGTGAGTTTAGTGTCGTGTCTCATGTTGCTTATACGGCAGAAACCCGCGATAACAATACGACTAAATTTATTGTTGATGATAAATCTTCATTAGCGCCGTTTCTAGGCGGGCGCGTTACGGTATTTGTCAAAGGTATTGCGATCGCTGAAGATAAAAGTCGCAATCATCCAACAACTGAAGGCGCAAGCCCATTAGTACAAATTGAACCAGTTAAAATTGGTGATAAAAATTACATCTTCACATCTGGTATAGCCGATCTTGATACTCATAAGATTACCGCTAAGTTTGACGGTACTAATGGTGATTTGCCTGAAGCGGACGATGTAACGGTTGAGTTGATTTTTGATTACGAACGCAAAGACAGAAACGGCAATAAAATCTTGCGTGAACCGTCAACTGACATGAAGTTTTTACACCGTTCTATCTTTGCTCATCCAAGCCGCTCACGCTCTACTGCCACGATTGATGCAATAACTCAGTTGGCTAACGAATTAGGTATTAACTGGTTCGGAGCAGCACAAACGATTGTTACGCAACGTTACTATTTCGAACAACATGGACGCTTGTTACGCACCGCTGTCAACATGTGTCTCTCTAACCAAGATCCTAAAACGGGTCGCGTAATGACGTTTGATTTTGCGAAAACTGGCGTGGTACATAATAGCTTGTCGACAGCATTGTCTAATTTGCGTATGACGCTAAGTAAAGGTCGTACGCGTCTGTCTCGAGTAATCAATATGCCAGTCGCAGGCTATGATGTTTGGGTATCAGACAATGGCGCCGCGGTCTTTACTGGTATGGATGAAAAGTATTTTGAACCGACTGACTTGCCGTACGGTGACCAAACTAGCGTTTATCGTATTGGCCGTTTGAAGAGTAGTGGTGCTAACGTTTATTACGTACCCGAATCGATGGGTGTGTTTAACGAAAAAGATGACGGTACTACTGCACAGGCATTAATGTCACCGCGTACTCTCCAGCGTGCTAAAGCTCCGTTTGTAGGACTTATTGCAGTACCACCAATGGTCTTAACATCAAACGCTGATGCGTTTGAGCAAGATGTTGCTACTTATACTCGTCAAGGCGCTCAAGTTAACCCGATTCCACGTTTTGCGAATCAATTTATCTTAGTCGAAATGCTCAATATCCCGCAAATGTAAGCGGTAAAACCGTAAATAGTTAGCCACCTAAACCTTGTTGTCAGTCGTGGCAGCAAGGTTTTTTTAACAAATACAATATTCTAAGGATTGATTATGACCGATATCAAAGTGTTACCAGGTAATTTGAAAGAAATTGAAAAAAAACCTCGTTTTGTACAGTTTTATAAGAGCCATAATGTAGAGGCGTTACAAGAAATACTGGTTGACCTTGAAGTCAATTACCGTAGCGATGACAACAAAGCCGCGCTGGTTTGGCGTGTCATGAATGCTAAGGGAATGGATTTTGATGACGCAGCCAATGACCGCATTGATGAGCAAGATGATTCAACGGTAGAAGACGAACTAAACACTGGTGAAAACTTAGAAACAGCTGAGGCAAATACTGATGAAAATGTACAGACGGTTCAAGATGATACTAGCGATGAGCATGATGCGCCTAGCGAGCAGCCGAATGTCGAAGTTGGTACCGACGCCGATAAAACAGGCTCAGATAGTATCGAAAAGTCTGACGAAGTGGTTGACGTTGCCGACCATGATGCGCCGTCGAATATTAGTGACAGCAATGACGATCGCGCAGACGAAGCTGACAAGCCAGCAGAAACGGCAGGTCAGCTACCCGCCGATGATTCAGCACCCATTGACGAAACGCCACCTGAAAAAGTTTTAGAGCAAAACAATACGCCACGTGAGTCATTTCAAGAGATGGTAGAGCGCATGCGAGCGTCAGCGCCACACATTAGCGTCAAAAACACTGGTGATTTTGATATTTATGAACCTGCCAGCTGCACCCTTATTAAAGCTGGTCGTATCACAGATATATACATAAAGCCGAATACTGACAAGGATAAAATTGTTCGAAATATTGAGCAGCTTAATAGTACGCGTGGCAAGAAATTGCATATCACTAATTAATGATTCTTATTAGCCTAATAGTGATCACGGCTGGCTTGTGATCACTTTCCAACAATAATCAGAGTAGGATTAAGTCATGATTGAGAGCAAAATTTTAGGCAGTGCGCCTGGCATACAGCGCCAAGATGTAATCGATAAATCAGAGACGACCGTTTTACCATCACTTACCAATGGTGTAATAACGGGTCGTTTTAAGCGCGGTCGCATGGACAGGCCGTTCAAAGTGACAGCGAAGAATTATAAGGCGCTATTAGGTCACGATCCTTCTAATCCGAGTTACTTAGCTGTTGAGGATGCGTTTAGACGTGGTATTAGCGAAGTAAGTATCTTGCGTACTGGCGGTGGTAAATTTGTCACGCCAATGTCAGAAATCAGCTACCTAAACATGAATATGCCACCAGAGATCCTATCGACAGTAGCGGAGTAAACCATGTTCACGTCAGCAATGCTTCAAATGGAATTAAACGATGGTAGCGGCGCATTCATCCATCATTTCTCGCAAGATATACTTTTGCCATTATTACCAAATAATGCCGTCATTAATGAGAGCGACATTGTGGTAGCCATTCTTTTTTATGAATTTTTTATGTCAAATCCCGTCAATGGTAGTCTGGGGGATTACACATATTTAGATGGCGCTATGAGACTAAAATCATTGACACGCTCAATAAGCAACACCTCACAAGTAGAGCCTTACAGCTCAGTGGTTATGGGCGATTATCAAAGCTCAACTACTAATATTGGACATAGTGACACGGTGAGTATGGTGTGTTTTAGTGAAAGCACACTAAAGAAAAGCTTTATTGAAAGCTTACGAGGCGCTGGCCTATCAGGTGATCAGGTAGCGCAATTAGAGGCAATGAACCTACAAGAAATACCCAGCGTTTTAGAGGGTTTTGGTATTGGTTTAGTGGCAATGCCTCAATTTATCAAAAATCCCAAACTAACGATTACCAGAGTAAAGCCCGATGACTTTACGGCGGTGTCTAGTGAGTATGGGGATGGCTCATCATTTTTCGATGCGTTTGATCTGGTCAAAGAGCGAGTGACACGCCAAGAGTCGTCTTTAAACAGCACTGGTTACGCGCCAGCCGTTTACACCGACAATGGCGGTGACGGGTCTAATGACACTATCGTCTTTAATGGCGGGTATGCAATGGCATTTAGATACCCAAGTCCGACACCCATGCCAGACCTACCGACAATAAGTTAATTAAGGATAGTTTTATGGATATGTCACCAGTATTAAAAACAAGCGTTAGCGATGGTAGCGGCGTGTTTTTTCATGCTTTTTCGGAGAGCGTATACGAGCCGTATATACCCAGCCCGTCGAAGCCTGTAGATTTAGATGATTACGTTGTTAGTGTGCTTTTGTCTCGATTTTTTGCAGCAGAGAACCCCTATGCCGCACTGAATAACGGAAAGCCTTTTATTCGCAGCATCCCGTTATCAAACGTTGTGGAAATTGACAGCGCTGGACAGTTAGCAATAGGAGCAGTCATAAGCTCAATTACAGATCCTAGTCATAGCAATACGGTTAGTTTGGCGTGTTTCGATGAAGTTTTATTAAGACGTTTCATTGTGAATGGTTTTTCGGGGAGTGGCGGTGGCGTCCCAGACCAACAGGCATTAACCCTTATGGACTTAATAAGAGACACACCCATTGATCAGTTAGATCGCGTTTTGAGTGAGGCGTTGACTGCTTCAAGCGGGGGTAATGCAGAATTTGAGCTAAAAATACTCAAAGATCCTAAACTGACTATTAGCCGCCTTACTCAATCAGATTTTAGCGCGGTTCGAAACCAATGGTTCGGTACACCAGAAATGCCATTTTTCGATGCGTTTGATCTGGTCAAAGAGCGAGTGACACGCCAAGAGTCGTCTTTAAACAGCACTGGTTACGCGCCAGCCGTTTACACCGACAATGGCGGTGACGGGTCTAATGACACTATAGTCTTTAAGGCGGGTTACGGCATGACGCAAAAAATAACAAGCTTAACTTAAAAGCAGCTAAACAAGCTATGGAACACCCCTAAACGTCTCAATCAAACCTTGCCTATACTGATGAAATACCAACACAGTATAGGCATTTTATTATGACCCAACAGACGCTATATCTTAGTATTCTTGCGTCATCCATGACGTTAAGCAATGCGCCTAACTCCAGTTCGCTGGCTAGCATTGCGATGGATACCCACTACAATTTTGATTCAAACGTTATTGCTACGGTAATGGTTGTTGATGATAAAAAAGCAGCACCCGCCAGAGATCCGCTAAACAATCTTATTTTTAATATCACATTCACCGATAAAATCGATGGCAGTGAAATTACTCAAATGCAGGGCTACTTGTATACTGGCGGCGGTATTGAGGCGTTAGAAGAAAATCATTCCACTGAGTTTGGCTATATCAGTAAAAAACTAGATTTTTATGGCGCCATGGACAGTGAATACGATTTCTTTGATTCAGTGGTTACAAGTTATCGCGCTAGTGATGCTGAAAAAATCAAAGCCGCATTGGTTGCTAATAGTGTCTTGAATAACATGGGTGCATACCGGGTTAAGTCAAAAGAGCTTGCGGTACCAGCCAGCCCAGCAGTTGATTTAACACCTATACAGATTAAAAATAACTTACTCAATATGCGTGACTTACCACGCTACATTGTTACGTGTGAGACTGATAGTTTGCCGAATATTGAAGCGCTTGCTGAAGTGGCAGACAAGCTCAACGGACATATTTTTATTGATATTGGCGATATCTCGGATTGGCAATCAGCTGTAGCGATTAGTGAAGCGTTCAACTTTAACGATCACCGCATTAGTTTGTTTTGGAATCCAAACAAATCACGGCCAAATAACGCTGCATCGGTTTTAGCGCGCAAGAAATGGCGTCCATGCGTTGGTGATTATTTAGGTCAAATTTTAATCCGTAACGCCGCTGTCGATGCTTCAGGCATACCGCCCCTCAATCGCCCAATTGCTGGCTATGACTTCCCTATATCTTTTCGTGATATGGAAAAGTTTGGTGGCTTAACGCTTGATGAAGAAGCGCAAAATGCGCTTGCCGATGCTGGTGTTAATGTAGTAATCAATGAAAGATTCGCAGGTGGTGATCGTTGGATTTATGGCGATGCACTGACGCAATACGATAGTGCTAACAGTGCTTTAAAACTAATCAATGCTTCAGAATCTGTCACTTTCACTGATAACGGCGTTGTTAGTATTGTTAAAAAGCATTTGCTGAAGGGAATGGCAAGCTTTATCAAAGATGCAACCAGCGAATGTGAGCGCTTTCTCAATGCTTGTGCTGTAGATGATGAAGGCAATGGCTTGTTAGAAAAATCAGAAGAGTTAGGTGGTCTGTATTATGCATTACGCATTACGCGACGCCCTAGTGACCCATTCACAAAAGCCGACGTGGAATTAAGCCGCCGTCCTCAAGGTTGTGCACGCCAAGTATTCTTTAAAACAACCGTTACTAAATAAATTACTAGGCGCTGCTTGCCAGCAGTGCCCAGCCATTATGTAAACCACACAACACCATTAAAAAGTTAAGGATTCTCTTATGAATAGTCATATGACTCAAAAACGTCTTGATCGACAATTTAAGCGTGAACAAGACCAGCTTCAATTAGATTCACTGGCACCTCAAGACGCTGCTACCAAACTCGGCGATAGCGCTATTAATGAGCGTGAGGCTATTGCTGTTACCAGTCAAATGCGTATCAAAGCTTTATATGTCATTTTTATGCTAGCCGCCATGCTATCTGATGAAGAGTATGATGGCGAAGATCTATTGCCTAGTGAGGCTTTAGATAGCTTGATGACCGAAGCGTTTGTTGATCGCGACGACGATTCAGATGATGGCAGTACGATTGATCAATACGTGCGCGCTACATTCTCAGCTCACGTATCAGATGCGCTATCAACCATGGGCGTCGAAGACTCAGTGATCCAAGACGTCTTTGATGATGATGTAGAGGTTGCAGACGCAGCGGTATTGGTAGCTGCAGAAGTGGTGTTAGAAGGTATGCCCGAAGATGGTCAGCCGTTTGAAGATTTTGTTGCCGCTTTTGCTTATAGCGATGACATGGACGCTGCAGACTCAGAAGAAGATGCGACAAGCTTTGATAGCATGAGTGAGCCTGAATATCAGTTTGATGCCGCTGGCAAGAAATTGCGGGTTGGTAAAAAAACGGTTAAGAAAGTCAACGGCAAGACGCTCGTTTACAAAGCGGTCAAAGCAATTCGTAACGGTAAGAAAGTCACAATCAATAAACGCATGAGCGGTAACCCGTTGCTTAAAGCGTCACAAAAAGCGGCGCTTAAGAAAGCTCGTAGAAAAGCGGGTACCGCCTCTTCAGTGCGTAAGCAAATCAAGTCATTTGGCAAAGGTATGCGAATGAATTTGTATAAGGGTAATCCTAAGCGCTTGGCAGCTCTAAAACGCGCTGGTTCTGCGAGATACTTCAACTCATAGAATAGAGGCAATTTGAAAATAAAAAAACAGTCTCATAGCGAGGCTGTTTTTTTGGAACACGGTCAGGTCGGTGTTATCTGCGCACTCTACAATAGATTAATAATTATTTTAATCATTAGTCAACGAAGGTAACCATGAAACTATCAGATATCACTGTCAAAACACCACTTGTTAGAGACTTTGTTAAGCGTCTCACTCAGTCGACCAAGCAAGGCATACCGATTGTACAGATTGAGAAGACCAAGCGTGTGAATGGCGCCAGTGTTAGACCCGTGCTTATGTCGTTAGAGAATGGCCAATCAATTAGGCTTTATATCAGGCTGGCTGGTAACGATGATCACTTAGATATATTCCGCATTGACCTAAATGGTAAGCAGGTACCCATATCAGGCGACTTTGATAACAGTTATTTGCCAGCTTTCAACTTATCAGTCGATGCGATTGCCAACACAATCAGAAGTGGACAAAAAGCCTTTTCAGCAAAAGTGGCCAAGCAAAAAATTAAAGGCGCGCCTGTTAGAAATACCAACATCCCCAAAAATCTTGCCCAGCAGCGTAACGCCATACTCGAGCAGTCAAAAGAGCGTGATGAGATCATCAAACGAAAAACCGATGAAAAAAGCCAGTTGACGGCCCAGCTTGAACAACTAAACAGCAAGTAAGGCTCACGTTATGCAAAATAGCTATATCGTCGATGTATTTTTAAGCGGTGTACTGTGGGTAATAACTACCTACCTTTTCTTTGATATCAAAGCGCGTATTTTGGATATTGAAAAAGTCATGGTGGCTCACACGCTAACAATTGCTATGAGTGAAGCATTTAAAGTAGCAACGGTAATAGCTACGCCATTCTGTGTGTTCTACATATTTTTGCTATGGCGTTTTTATAGCCTGATGGTAGTAAGTCAATCATGGGGCGCGGGTGGCATGGGCTTGTTGGCCATATTTTTGCTAATAGGTATACCGATGATATGGCTGCAAATCATATTGATCTGTGTGCGGCGCGGCCGTATTGCACGCTCTTCAGAAAAAATACGTGAGAAGATTGCAACAGGAGAGAATAGTGATCAATGGTGAAAAAGTTAAGGCGATGATTGATCATTGGTTGTCCACGCCACCAAATGGCTATTTTGGTCAGGCTTACGGTGCCGATGTCCGTAACTTGCTTCTACGTGATTTAAGCAGCACCAACGCTGATCAATTAATCAAACAGTTGCGCCGAGATATACCCTTAGTTAACCAGTTAGATGACAGTCAAATCAGTGTCAATACTGAGCAAGTTGGTTTTGATGAATTGCATGTTTATCTATCAATCGGAAACATCGATATCAAGCTTGGCGAATCCACACCTCAGAATGCAGACCAGGACTATTACAATGTCAGAGCGCAGTAACATACTTGCTAGTATTAGCAGTCAGATTAACGATTACCCGGAAGTCGCTGAGCAATGGCGGGCGGGTGATCCTACTGTCAGAGCAATGTTAACGTCGATTGTGGAAGCAGTCGTATTTTTAAAGCGTGACAATGATGTCAATGCGATTGAGCCATTTATTAAATCAAAAAACCGAACGATCATTGCTGACGCCATCAACAAGGGTATTCTACCGGTAGCCACACCATGCCAGCATAGACTGACAGTTGAGAACTCTGGCAGCGCAACAGTGACGCTATCACAAGGACGACTGATAGAGGATGGCACAGGTAGGCAATGGCGATTGTTGGCAGCAGTGACTGTACAGGCTGGCGAGTCTAAGACGGTACTGGCTGAGCAAAGCATTATCACTCGAGTAAGCATAACAATACCCATCAACGAGCCGTTCTATACCGTAAAATTATCTACGACCGATGATGCTTATTTCTCGTCAATTGGTGTTACCAATCTGACAACGGGCGAAGTTTACCAGCACACACCAAAATTTATGAATGCAGGCATAGGTCAAGCTGTTTATACCTTACAAAGTGACAACTTGACCAACATCAATATTGTCTTTGGTGCGACCGACCGTGCTGGCAAGACGGTACAAGCAGGCGAGGTGTATGAGTTTGCTATTACTCAGTCATACGGTGAGATTGATCTTGGCAGTCTGCAGCAAGCAGCCCTTAGCGAAATCATAACGAACGATGAAAGTCGTTTAACGCTTTATTTCAAAGCAGGCAATATGGTACGCGCTGGCGCGAACCCACTAACGATTGATCAGATGCGGTTGCTCGCCAGCTTCCCAGCTATGTATGACAGAAATGCTGTTTTTATGGGCAATTTTACGTTTTTAGTCATGCAGCACTTTTTAAATCGCATTAACTATATGGCCATATGGAATGAGACGATTCAGGAGAAGTACTATGGGGCAGCGTTAGAGAATATTAATTATCTTAACTTGGCCGTAGTGCCCAAGTCAGGTAGCGCCAGTGAAGCGGCACAGCTTATTGAAGATATCAGGCAATTGGTTGCGCGCGCTGATAGCTTGCTAGATGGACGCGTAAGAACCAGGCTTGTTGTAGAACGCCCTTACAAAATCACTATCACTGGCAGGCTTGCCGCGGTACACGATATTGATTCTGTGCGTCTGCAGATTAAAGAGTTGCTTTTAGCGGATTATGGCAAAGGCTCACTTGCTGCAGTGCATCACAATGCCGATGGATTTAACTTACAAGAGATTGCAACACGCCTGCGTAATAGCCTATCTGCATTTCAGGACAGAATTAGCGATTTTACAGTAAGTGGTGAGGACGTGAGCTCAAATCCCGTCAAGCCGCATGAATGGGCGTATCTGAGTGAAACCAGTATTAAAATAAACTTAACTCGTACAGCAGACAGCGGAAATGCGATATGGACAATGTAGCATTAACAGCCAATGATTTTTTAGCGCCTATCTTAAAGAGCCATAAGGCCAATAACCTCGAACGCGCGATGGCTGGCGTGTTTGCTGGTGTCATTCAAGATATGCAAATTGAGCAATTGAATGATATTTACAGCTATGGTGTGCCTTGGCTTGCCAGCCGAACGGTCGTAGAGCGATTTACAAAGCTCAACGGTCTTGCTGTCTTAAGACGTGATGATGCAAATTTGTCCGACAAGCTTATGAGTGTGATTTATGCCAATTGGGAATCGATGGCAAGTGAGCGCGGCCTTGGTTTTCTGCAGTTTGTGTTAAATATGCTTTATCCTGAACAGAACGAAATCAAGAGACTGTGGCACTCAAAAGCACAGGCCAGCAATTACCCTCTACATGTTAGTGAAAGGGAGTCCGCTGACAGTTTTTTAACAAGCCGTTTGCGCATTAAAATTGACTCAAGTGTTGATATTGGAGAGCTGTCAGAATTGGCACCAACTTTGTCACGGTTAGTGCCTTGGCAGGTTGTGCCGGAAGTGGCCGTGTCTATTAAGACTGAGGATATGGGAATCAAGCTAGCGGTTGCAGCTAATATGTACCACGTGGCTAACTTTTCACCTTATTGATAACTAGAATAAGTAATTATAACTCTGGAGTTATAATTATCTTGCATTAATATAACTCCAGAGTTATAATTACTTTATTGACCAATTGGAGTCATAAAAGTCTTATTAACTAAATAAGGGAGGTTATGCAAAGTCGTGAATTAATAAAAATAATCGAAGCTGATGGATGGTATTTAGTAGGAACAAAAGGAAGTCACAACCAATTTAAGCATGATGTTAAAAAAGGTAGAGTGACTATTCCCCATCCAAAGAAAGATTTACCTCAGCAGACTGTTAAAAGTATCTTGAAACAAGCTGGGTTGGCATAACCCAGCGGCTTTTTTAGATATTCGATTCACACGACTTACATGACTCAATGAGGAGTTTAAATATGTTATATCCTATTGCAATTGCAAGAGGGGATAATGTCACAGCCCACGGTATATTCGTACCTGATATAGAAGGTTGTTTTTCAGCTGCCGACGATTATCAAGATGCGATTGATAATGCGATTGAAGCAATCGAATTACACCTTGAGGGCTTAGTAGAAGATGGTGAAGAAGTCCCTCTGCCGTCGAGTATTAATAACCATATAGATAATCCTGAATATGAAGGTATGACTTGGGCATTAGTGCCGGTCGATGTTAACCGTTATTTGGGAAAGAGTGAGAAAATCAATATTACTTTGCCTAGTCGTTTAATCCATATGATCGATGAGAAAGTATCAAGTAATAAAGATCGTTATAAGAGCAGAAGCGCGTATTTAGCAAAACTTGCTGAGAAAGAGCTGATTGCTTAACGACCATATTATCGATTGACACTTTTATACCAAAAACCCGCTAATCACTATTAGCGGGTTTTTTACGTCTATTATTCTATGGAACACCCCTAAAGCTAATACCTCAAACCTTGTCAAAATAAGCCTATCATTAATCTAATTGATAAGGCCTACCTTATGAGAACACGCACACCAAGCCCGCAAGCTATGCGCAAACGCTATGAAACTGCTAAGTCACTCGGCGCTGCCATGCTGGCGTGTAACGCCGTATTAGTGATTGATGGCTATGAAAACCTACATATCCTTCTACAGAATTTCCAACGACCTATCACTACTATGCATGATCCTGCTGAAGTTGATTACGCAGGTGGCTTGCAAGGTCAGTCAACTAGCGTAGTCAAAACTAAGTTTGAATCGCAATGGACATTTATTGAAACTGAAAGTGGTGCTATATCAAGATTTGCTGAAGACATTGTTATTAAATTTGGCGGTGAATTACCACTGGCACGCGTCTATGACGGCTATATAGGTGATGGCGATACGATTAAAGGCAACCGCGAATACGAACTAATTGATTTGGCTATTACTTTTGCAGATGGCGGCGGTGAGATTGATTCAGCCAGCCGTAGCCAAATCCTACAAGTACAAGCGTCATGTAGTTATAACTACTTTGGCCAAAGCGGCAAACTGGGTTCAACTGGCAACAATGCTGACGTCTTTGCCAACACTCTCACTAGCGCGTTAGACAAATTCAGCAATCTATTGCCACAAAGCAACTCAGATGGTGTAACCATTTACGGCTAAGGCGTTCATATGAGCATTTATGATACAGACGTGGATCATGTCGTTGGCAGCGTAAATGATGCCGCGCAAGAGCTATATGATGAGCTTTTAACGACCGGCTATTCGTTAATTTTTGAAGATGTAATTAAGGTCTTCAAAAATGCTATTAAAGAATACGTAGGCTGGTCAGGGCGTTTGTTAACTCAGACGCCACAAGGGTTAGCTGATGTCAAAAAGCCATTGCTGGTCATCAATGAAAATACGGTATTAAGCGTTACTGACTGGCTCATTGTAAAGCCGGTCGTCATGGCACATTGCGATCTTGTTCAAGCTAAGCGAATGGAAGGTGCGCAAGGCTTGGGAGTGAACCCTACTGGCATGAGCAGTAGCGAGGCCCGCACTTTATACAGTGATGCTGTGCTAAAAATGCAAAAAGAGTCCTTCCAGTGCGAACCATTTACGGTTGATACGCCGCAAAATGACAGAGGCTTAGACGTGTTTTTTACTAGCAATATGATGGAGTAAGGTTGTGACCCAATGAATGTACAGCTAGAAGATGGCAGCCAGATTGGCGGCGGTAACTTAATCAGTGCGATCTACCGTACTGATATGGTACCAGTGCCGGTATCGCTTGAATTGGTGGTAAAAGCGGATGATAGATTACGTGAGTTATTTACCATAGGTCGCAAGATGACCACACCTAAAGGTGTTGGACTGGTAATTGTTAAGTCGCAAGTCATAAATGAGCAATCCATTAAGGCAGGCAAGCGCATTGCAGCTATTCATATCATCGCTGTTTTAGCCGGTTGTGAAGCACTGTTAGGCGTCACAAATAAAGCGGTGAGCTTGAAAAATACAAGTTTCAACGAAGTTTACCGGGCATTAGGCGCAAAAATCAGAATCAAACGTGATATCAAACTTGCCAGCTTCATTTGTTTAAAAGGTCAACTGCCAACCACGCCAATTGCCCTAGCATTACAAAAAGAAGCTGCTGTTATTCGTTTTGACGATGACGGCGTATCAGTTGTCAGACTAAACGAGCTGATGCTTGGCGAGTCTATCCTTTTTGATAAAAGTGCTGTGCAATGGATTGAGAGCCCTAACGCCATCAAACATGGCAATACTAACTACCTGTCAATCGATGACAATGGATCAGAGATCTTAGGCACAGCCAATGCTGAACGCTCTATTCAATACTACCCACGTGCTGACACGCGCGAACTACAAAATCTACGCAGGATTTTAATCACCAAAGCACAAATCACACGTCAGTTGGATGATCGATTGGCAGCTGGCAAGTTGATCACGGTCGATAACCAGCGCCTAGTCGTGTTGACCAGTGCAAATAATTACGAGTCAGGCGCGTTAGGTGGCAGATCTGTCATGGCAACCAAAGCATGGCTTGCCCAAATCGAGAATACCAAATGAGCTTAGTATCCCCTTATATGCATCCAGCTACTTTGATTAGCTATGACAAGGTAAATCGTACCGCGCAAGTGGCTATCGCTGGTCTAACAGATGGCGTAGCGGATGGTATTACCGCGATGCTGGCGTATCCGATTGGTGATGATGATATGGACACTGAGCGTGAATTGATTGATGGCGCTGATGTGTGGGTATTTTTTGAGCAGGGTGATACCACCATGCCCGTTATTACGTTCTACCGCCGTCATGGCCAAGGCCGTGCCGTGGTCGATATCAGACGTATCAGACAAAAAAATATTGAGGTGCTGGCAAGGTCAAGCATAACGCTCACAGCAAAAGATTTTATAAATGTTAAGGCCAGTAAAGTCAGTATCGAGGCTGATGTGGTTGATATTACAGCTGGCACGGTCAACGTCAATGCTGAGACAAATTTTAGAGGCGATATCAATCAGGTTGGCAACTTCTTTATGACGGGCAATCAAACGGTTAATGGTGGCCAAACCATCAATGGCGATAGTATCTCTTACGGCAATCAGACTATTAACGGCAGTATTTACTCAACTATTGACGTCAAGGCTGGCAGCGTATCGGTTAGATATCATTTACATCCTGGCGTAGAGACTGGCGGCGGTAATACTGGCGCACCAAAATAATTAATAGGCGGTAATAATGAACTTTTTACACACAATGGCCAATATGCTGATTAGCGACCGCGAATTTAAACAAACGCATACATCAGCATCGATACACGATGTAAACCGTAACTACGATGCGCTTAATCAATTTGAGCTTGGCACGCCAAATGGTCCCGATAAAAAACCGCGTACACGCCAGCAGATTTACGCACTATGGGAGATCATGCAAAAAGACCCACAAGTTGCAGAAGCGTTAAGTTTGCATGTGACCGCAGCGCTTGGCGGGCATGAAACAACAGGAGATATGATCTTTTTAACGTCTCATGACCGGGTAAGAGGAAAGGGCCGACGTGCAAAAGAATTGCGTGACAGGGTTGAGCGTGAGGCGCGTTATATTGCGCCTATCATTAATAGAATCGCTTTTGCTATGGCACGTCAGGCCGTAGGCTACGGGGACAGCTATTCCCGTATCTATACAGATAAGAGAGCTGGTGTGGTAGATATTATGAACAATAGGCATACCGCCTCGCCACTCATTATGCCGTTTGAGCAAGCTGGACGCACAATCGGCTTTCATGCGTTAGAAGAAGAAAATTTAGAGCGATCCATTGCCAAACTTACGCCAATGCAGATACTACGGGTAAAAATGCCGCGTATCGAAAACGTGCCACAAATCCCGCTGCAGGTATGGCAAGACGCAAAAGTGTTGACTCATGACTTACGTAGCGATAGTCCGCTACTGCCCTCAGAGGTTGGTGGCTCCTTCTTATATCCGATCGAGGATCCATGGAAGGATGTCACAATTAGCCGTGCTGGTTTAAACAATCAGCAGATCGCAGACAGCGTAAGACAAACTTTTCTGACGTTAAATATGGAAAGCATGCCAGCTGATCAGCAAAAGAAATACACAGCAGGTTTAACCAAGATGCTAACCAAATACCGCGACCAGATTGAAGAGGCATTCAAGGGTGGGGAAGCGCTTTATGGCACTAAACACCACGTTCTACCACAGTGGGGTGAAAAGCAGATACTACAATCGGTCGGGGATTTATCACAGCGTAATGCACCACTCAATGAAGGCCTATTGATGCTGAACCTACGCCGGTTAGCGGGTGGTCTTGGTATTGACTTAGCGCTGATGGGTTGGGCTGACATGTTGGCGGGTGGGTTAGGAGATGGTGCATCCTTTCAAACGTCTGCACAGATTATGCGTCGTTCAACATTTATCAGACAAGCCAATATCGATGCGTACAATCATGTTATGAGCATTCATTGGGGTATTAAATATGGCGAATATTTCGAACCACAGGACTATCCATGGCAGTTTGATTTCTACAGCGATCAGAATGCGGCAGCCACTCAAGCATTGAACAACAAGCAAAGCCGTGCTAATACGACGACAATTCAGATGAGTGCGGTTCAGATAATTAAAGAGCTTGGCCTTGGGAAAGAAACGTCACAGCTAATTTTAGAGGATGAGATGGGTTACGATATAGGTATAGCTGAACAGATTGCTATATCTATCACAAGCCAGCCAGTAATACCTGAAGGCATGGGTATGCCTAATGGAATGGGTGGGCAACCGATGGTAGAAGCTGATGATGAGCTGCCTGAAATGGAGTTTGATGATGAGGTATAACTTAATGCCAAGTTTTGCTCAGCCTGACTCTAATACTGGCGTCTCTTTCACGTCACCATTGCAATCGCTCAAAAAGATATACGGTAAGGTCAAAGCGCATGATGTGCTATTACAGTGCATGTATATCGTTAAAATTGAAGATATCTTTAATAACGGTCCAAACATACCTTGGTTTAAAGATCCGTCATTAGGTTACCTGGTAACTGACGCAAATATCTCTTTTGGTAGTTCAGAAGCGGAAAATTATCATGCTGGCGCGCTACCAGCTGGATACTTGACGGTAAAAACGGGTGACGATACAGATATGACGTTTATTGAAACTGGCAATGGCGATATTTTCAAATCTTACAGAGCGTGTCATGAGCTAGCTTTTAATAAAGATGGGACGGTTAATGAGCCGCGCAAGTATGCATTCAAGTTAACTGTTGCTATGATCAATCATAAGCACCCTGATAAGCCGCCACCAATAACTAGGTCGTGGCTGGTCGCTGTTAAGAGCGGTAGTGCTGAACCCAATAGCGCTGGTCGAAGCGAGATTGTTAAAGAGCAAATCACATTTCAAAAAGTGCGCCCATTAATGTTTGAGAGGTAGTCAGACAGTGATATAGTGAAGTTTTGCTTACTTTATTGCTTCAGGGGTCTTAATGAGTTATGTATGTTCAGATTGTGTCAACATAGAGTCTATAAAAAAAGAAGGTGTTTACTCTTCAGAAGAAAAAATATGTTTCTATTGTAATAAAAATAAAGTAGAGGTAATCGATAGAAATGATGTAATTGCCTTACTAAGTTCAAGATTTTTAGAGGCTGTCGTTCCATTTTCTGAATGCAGTGAACATGAGCAAGGAATGTATTTTTTTGCTCATGACGAAACATTAAATCCTTCAGACATTTTTAATATGATAGATTGGTTAGAGCTTGGATCGGAACAGCTTAGAGATGATTTGTACTGCGAGATTGAAAAATCTTTAGGTAGTGAGTATGAAGATTTATTTGTTTACGATGATGGTACATTAGATGATGGTAATGAATATGAGGCTAAATGGGATACTTTTATTAGATCAATACATCATAAACATAGGTTCTTTAATCATAATGCAAAAACGTTCTTAGACTCATTGTTTGCATTAATACATGAAGATGGAAAAATCATTGATACTGTGATTTATGAGCTAAATCCGAACACTCCTATATTTAGGGCAAGAATTGCAAATACAGTAGAAGAAAGAACCGCAATTTATAGTGATCCTGCTAGCCAGCTTGGTGCAGTGCCAACTATGCTGGCAGGCGAGCAGCGAATGACACCTACAGGAATTTCAGCATTTTATGCTTCAGATAGTCGAGAAACCTGCTTCAGTGAAGTACGCGCCACTACAGGAGACATAGTTATGTCTGCTGAGTTTAGAGCTACCGACACACTAAGACTTTTAGATTTAAGTAAATTAAAAGAAGTAAGTCAGATGAGTGTTTGTCCTTTTGATAAGGACTTTGTAGATAAATCCCATAAGTCTTACTTTATTCAAAGATTGGTATTCTTACTCTCTAAGCCTGCATCTCAAAGGAAAAACTCTGTTTATCTTGAAACTCAAGTAATATTTGAATATTTCCGTACATATTTTAGTGAAGGCATATATGGAATTGCATTTAATTCAGTGCAGAATGGTATGGAAGGTATGAATATTGCTTTATTTCCAGAGTATTCTAAGGTAAGTTCCTTTTCGTACAACAATAAAGAGATTACTGGCTGTAAAGAATATGTAAACAAAGAATTTAATTTCTATTCTTATAGTGTAGAAACAGGCATTGAAAATAATATTTCAATAAAAAAAGATGAGTACCTAAGATTTATTGACAAATCTATATTGTTGCATCATGTTACCGCGGTAAAGACCATAACTCAAGATTTTGAAGTAGAGGGTCATGTAGATGAATAAGAGATAAGTAGTTATGTTTTGAGATTAATCTAACATAATTCATTTTTTTAACTGATTTTAGTTTTTGAATAAAAAACCCATTCTAACGAGTGGGTTTTTTATTGATCAATTACCAACAGGATATCTATACCAAATACGTATACCAAAAAGCACCTCTTGATCCTTTTTATGTATTTTTTGGATTCGGCTTTTAAATTCAAATTTTATTAAATTGTGGCTAGGATATTTATCGAAGAATTCGTTCATGTACTCTGCGCAAGCCATGCGAACTTTCTCATTATGACTGATGAAGCTATCGCTATTTTCTAGTTCAAGGTGAGTTGGGTGCCACTCAGTAAATATGATTTTGTGTTTGGTATTTCCTTTAGATGTCGTAAGACCTTGGTTTATTAGTGCAAGAAATGCAGTATTTAAAGAGGATAGCTCGTGTTCAGAAATATAATCAAGCACAGCTTTATGTAGAGTGGGTGTGAGTCTTATTTGGCTGCGTTTCCATGTATCTTGTGATTGTAACAATTCTGATTCTAATAAATAAGTCATAACTAAATCCTACAATTTAAAATATCGGTTGACATCAATTATAGTGTCACGTTAATATGTTGTCAATGACATTAAATATAGTGTCATTAGAACAGATACAAAAAAGCCCCATACACTCCCTTCGAAAGTTATGTATGAGGCTACTAACCCAATCGTAAAGAGGAATTAGTATGAATAGTTTAACAGTATATGAAACTGAAAACACGGTTTCTGTTTCACAAAACAAGGTTTTTGATGATCAAAACCTTATTATTATTTTCAAGGCGGTTATAGATGGCGTAAGCCAGCTTGTGGTCAACGCTCGTGATTTGCATAAATTTTTAAAGGTAGGTAGGCGTTTTACTACTTGGATTCAAGGTCGAATTTCAGAGTACAAATTCTCTGAAAATCTTGATTTTATAAGTTTCTCCCAGAATGGGGAAAAACCTAAAGGTGGTCGTCCAACCATTGAATATCATCTAACCTTAGACACAGCAAAAGAACTTGCTATGGTTGAGAATAACGATGAAGGTCGAAAGGTTCGTCGTTACTTCATTGATTGCGAAAAAATGCTACACAAGTCAGACAGTGAACAGCGTACCTCATTGCGTCAAGCTTGTGAACGGTTGGCCAGTGGTAATATGTTGATAAGCGATGCTTATAAATATGTAGGTAGTCACTTTGGTTATCCTGACGGGATTGTCGACATACCAGTGTCCTTACTCCCTGATGCTATAGTATTTACTTATGAAATGATTTTATCTCGTCAGAAACCAGCAAGAGTAATGGATGACGATATGGTCATGAACAATCGCATGTGGCAGGACGTTGGGTTTACCAAGACAGAACAGGTGTATTTGATGACTCAAGAATTATCTTCGCTACTTGCACGAGTTAGCTTAAAAGTTCTTGAGATAAAAGACAGTCATAGCACCATTTTTGATAGTTTCAATGAGCAAAAATGGAATGGATTCACATCAGAGCAGCTTGCGATAATAGAAGAAAGAGGCAAAAAATTTCTTTAGATAAGTTTTTATAGGCATGAAAACCCGCTAATTATTTAGCGGGTTTTTTTATGCTTTTTCTAATCATGGAACACCCCTAAAGCCGATACCTCAAACCTTGTCAAAATAAGCCTATCTGATTATTAACATATAGGTACGGCCACATGACATACAAAAAAATTCATAAAGCTCGCAGTCATCATCCTACGCGTAAGTCTGACGGTACTCAAACCACAAGATACTCACCATATGAAATTGGCATGATCTCAGGCTCACATCGTGACGTGATGGCAATTGTTGCAGACAGTGCGGGTTTCGATGGCTTAGGTTTTGATGTAAGCGTTGGTAGTAATGATGATAGCTGGCATGTTTTTAGTGTATTCGATAGCGGTCAATATGTTGACAGTTTGGTGATTGGCGGCGCACTTGATAATGACCATGCGTTAGCGATTGCTCGAGCACAGCTTGACCATCTAGGCGGCACCAGTTGCGTTATGGTGACTGGCAGCGAGACACAATTTGATGCTATGTCAAACGGCACACATGATACCTGGTCCATCGACTCCATAAGCAAGCTTATGAACAATGAGTCGCAAGACAAACCTTACCTACCACTTATTACAGCTTCAGAGTTAAATCATGAGGCCAAACGCGTATGTTTTGATGGTGTGCAATGGGATCACGACGCAGGGCTAATCAGTCACGGTGGCAAACTATCTTCCCTGCAGTTGGATTTAACACGTGCTGATAGCCGTCAGGAGCTTACCAGTAAGTTTGATTTGGCAGGCGAGCTTGCCAGCATCGGCGCAACCCCATTGGATGAAAATAGCTTTGATGCGCTAATGGAAACAAAGGCCCGCTTAGATTTGCTTAAAAATCGTCTCTTTGATGCTATGAAACGCGCAAGCAGTACAGACGGCCTAACAGTTGAATATGTCACGCAGACCAAACCGTTTAAACGTCAAGGCGTTGCTAATATCGCTATCGTTTTTGATTTATCTGATGGTCAAACAGTTTCTATATGGTTTCATAATCCTGACAGCACGCCAACCAAGCTGTTGCCTAGCGATATCATGATCAGTTGGAAGTGGATGCTGAACAAGCGCGATGTGACTGCTGTTCTATCACCCAAGCAAGGTGACAACGTAAGGCTGCCGATCTTGGCCAAACGTATTTTGCTGGTTGCCTCCAAAAATTCTAAACGCTTTAAAGCCACTCAGGAGCGAAAAATCAAAGAAGAGCAAGAATTGCTTGATGCTCAGAACGAATTGAATGATACAGACGCAACCATTGCACAGCTTGATGCTGACATTGCAGAGTTAAACGCGAAGATTGATGAGGCAATGAAAGCGCCTAAAGTTGACGATGCTACTGCAAATGAGGTTGATGCTAATGAAGTAGAGGTTATAACTGATTCAGAGGATGCTTTGCCTGAATTTGAATCTGAATCTACTGACCTTGAGCCTATTGTTATCACAGGTCAAGAAATAGAAGTCGGTGATGATGTAGATTTCAAAACTGCCAAAAACAATGCCATGGCTTATTTTGATCAAAATCTAAAAGATAAGGTTGTCTTCTGTCCTGCTATCGATAGTGATGTTTTATTGAGACGCCGCGGTGGTAAGCATATCGCTAAAGCGAATCATACATTTCGTGAAAAGCTGAAGCTGGTGGCCGCTATTCCTGCAATGATCAAACAGGGAAAATATGGACACTACACTGCTTTAAACAAAGATAAAGGCTCTAATATCGAAGGGTATTACGTGCTGAATGTTGACGTGATCGTAGGTGATGACTTAAAGGCAGCAAGAGTAGTGCTTGAGAAGAACAACGAAGGTAAGGTTTTATATGACATAGGCATAAACAAAAAAGAAGCCTTGGTAGCTCTAGGGGATACTGCCACAAACGAAACGTTTGATGGGGTCACCGGATCTAGCCAATACCAAGACTTCTGTGATGAATCTTATCAAGCAGACGATAATGAAGTCAATCAGTTTGACAGAATTAATACAGAAACAATGGTTTTGAATCTCTTTTTTGATGATGAATTTGAAACAGAGACTACTAATAAGTCAGGCGCTAATAGCAAAGTAACTGAAGGCCGTGCTAATGAGTCAACAACCATTAAAGGCACTAAAATTAGTAGTAAGTTTGCACTGGTCGAAGCTAAAAACCTTATCACTTCACATGATGCTTCAGGTGTGGCCAATCCCAAGTTTCCGCAAGAGCTGCAGCCGCGCGATCGCAGTGATGAAAAATCAGTCGAATCAATAAAAGCCAATTCAAAGAACCTGGTACCTGAGAAATTAGGCGATACCGATCGTGCCGGTAATGGCGCGCCTATCATTGGTGACGACCTTATTGTCGAGAGTGGCAATGGTAGAGCTATAGTCATCAAATCTGCATATGACAATGGAGACGCTGATAATTATCGTGCCTGGCTTGTCAACAACGCTGGCAAGTTTGGATTCACAGCCGAGCAAGTTGAGACTTATCAGCAACCGGTGCTGGTGCGTATCCGCAATACCAAAATGGACAGAATCAGTTTTACGATTGAATCCAATTTAGATGCTGATCCAAAATATTTTAACACTGACGCTGATCAGTTACCTCCCGTTGTAGCAGAAGAAGAACCAGCCACAGAAGCGCCAGTACCCGTCTCTGAAGAAAAGCCGGCAGCCAATGAACTTGGTGATCGTATCAGTGAAATGGAAACAGTCGTTAATGCTAATGACTTCGACCCTACGACTATTGATAGCGATGAGCTTGCCAACCTACTAGATCAAGCTGAAGGAGACGAGGTTTTAACAGGTCGAATCACTGCAGTTATTGATATCTACCAAGACAAGTTAATCGCCGTCAGTTTGCAGGCACTAACCAATCTTAAGGGTGACCAATAATGGCTGATACGCCAGCCAACAATAAAACCAAACGGCCCAATGGTAAAACATTGGGTAGCGATTGGGGCACCCATGGCTTAAACAAAAACCTTGTTGTCAAAATCAGTGCGGTTAAGGAAGGCAACATAGAGGGCGGGCAAGGAAAGCAGACGTATGACGTTGATACGAGCCAACCAGTCGTTGCCTCACTCTTTGAAGAAGCTGACTTTGCTATCGATTCGCAGTACACCACGCCTTTTGAATCATCAAATCCTGAAGGCCGGATGCCCAATCTTATGGGCATGATTCAGTCTGGGCAAGCAAACGCCGCCTTTTATAGTTTCTTTGCGGCCAGTAGTGACCCAAAAGGTGTGGCCTCTTTAATTGCTGAAGGAGGCGCTATTGTCTCTGATTTTTTAGGAGTGGGCGACATATTAAGCGATGCCCAAACCAGCCTGCAAGGGCTGGCTGGCAAGTCTAATTTTACCAAAATCAATAGCCAGCAGATTTTCACATCATCAAGCTCTATCAGAATTACTGGCAGCCTCATTTTCCAAGCCTGGGCAGATGCTAAAGCTGAGGTTGAAGACGCGTTAGAGCAATTACAGTGCTGGGCGTCAGCTGTCAGTTTGTCATCAGAATCATTGTTAGTGGCCGGATTAACCGATGGTTTTTCAGATGCCATGTTCCCGTCCGTAATTCCAACCTTAGTACAACTCCAATATGGCGGTAAGACCTACAACCCAATGGTAATTGAGAGCGTATCAGCGCCAATCACAGCACCAATGAATAAAGACGGTAGCCGTATTGCCGTTAGAGCACAAATAGTATTCCTATCCCGAACAGCATGGGATCAGCAAAACATTAGAGACATGAGGCGCTAACCATGAAAACAACTTTATCAGTCCAATTGCTTAACTGTGAATTAACGCTACTTGATTTGAATATCGGTCAAGCAATCGATATTGCGCAAATCCCGCAGGAATACAACGAGCGTCGCATAAGTGCATTAATTGGCCATATCACTGATGAACCAATGCTTGCTGCCAGTCTTACCGTGGAAGAGCGCTATTACTTGCTATTAAATCATCAAGCAGTGTCAGACCACGGCTACAAAGACGATAGCGTCAGTCAAGATTACTTTATTGACACCTTGCAATCAGATGTACCTGAAAACTATCAAGTTGGTGACATGTACATTCAACATCTACGCGGCGCGCATGCTTGCGTCCTAGAAGGGTTATGCGAAAACGTCTTTGAATGGCTATGCGGACAAATGGCTTGCCAGCTGTATGGCGACTTAACAAGCATAGTCGGCGGCTCAGATGAAAACTTAATGTGGGACCAGGTACTTAGCACATCAACTGACAATGAAATAACCAAGATTGTAAACGATCGATATGAAGTGATTAAGAAATTGTCTGCAACTTCGTCTTCAGCATTCAATGAACTTGCGAATGCTTATAACAAAGGATCTCTGCAATTGATGCATTTTGTTGAGATGGGATGCGACAACGAAGGCTTGACACTTATCAAGCAAGGAGGGGCTGGCATTGTAGAGCCAGCACGATTTCTCGCCCTTAGCTATCTATCAGGGACAGCCGCAAGAATTGCAGAATGCGTTACTAAGAGACGCGATGGTCATGATGGAACACGGCAAAATGAGCCTGCCTGAAGCGCTTAAAATGGGATTGTCTTTTGTAAAAATGTATCAAAAGTCACCAAGTTTCGATCTGGCATCAAAGCAGCTTGAAAACGAAAACAGATATAAGGCCAACGTAATTAATCGACTTGATGGCGTGATAGCAGTATCTCAAGCTCGAGCACGTCGTTAAAGGAGAAGGAACGCATGAACCACAGAATTGAAGCGGTCAGAGTGGCTTCTACTAGCATTATTGGCGGTGGCGCTAACTATATTGCAGTGGCTAGCGCAGCAAGTGGTTTGGCACAGCAGCTGAATCAAACGCATTCATTTTTATATTTAGATCTACCGATTTGGCTATTTTTTGCAGCTGCAATGACTTTAGCGATGATCGGTTCGCTTGTATCGCTATTCATTGACTTGATGGCCACGCCGCCGCTCTCGCCAGCGCGCTTAGCCGTTAACTTAATATTAGGTTTCTTGTGCGGGGTTGTGGGTGCGTTTGTCGTACTTCCATCATTTACGGCAAACCCGCCGATGCCACTGCTACTACTAACCGCACTGTGTATGTCATTTTTGGGTACGGTTATTGTCCGAAACATTGGAGAGCTCTTACGTAGCGCTGAATTGTGGCAGTCAATCAAAACCTTGCTCAAGGAACTCATTATAGAGTTGTTGGAGTTTTTTAAAGACGTGGTTCTTGAGCGCTTGAAACTACTTGCAGCCGTGTTCTTCGGAGGACGTAACAAGTGAATATTTATCATTGGCTAGATTGGCGCTGGATAAATTTAGTCGCGCCCTTTTTGGGATTGGTTTCATGCGCCTTTTTACTACTTAGCAGTAAAACATGCACCAGGCGTATGGCTGTATCAACCGCCATCTCTTTATCAATCATGTTTTGGCTGATGCTGACGTGGGCAGACTGGGGTAGTGCTGTTTTCGTCGCGTCATATCAAACTATGTGGGCAAGGGTGCTTCTACTGATTATATCTATATTAGTCGCCCATGAGCTCAAACATTACACCCGATTAATCCGCTCAATAAGCAGTCGCAATGCACGATTAGAGTTAGAAAAAAAGCAATTGCGGACCGTTATTTATAAATTGGAATCTCAGTTAACAACCAAGAAGGATGAAATACAATGAATGAAATGAACGAAACACAGTTTTTTGATTGGATGCGTAGCCATCAAGAAAACAAAAAACTCAGTCAGGATATGGTGGATGGCGCACACCAAATGCTTGCGCTCATGTCTACCAACGAGCTAAAAGTTGCGTTGGGCAAAGTGAATGGCTGGGAAACTCAAGCCACATCGGCTCTTGCTATGAATTTTTCTACAAAAGGCAATGAAGCTTTGAAAGAGTACGAGGAATTTGTAGGTACTCCTTATCTCGATAGTGCCAAAGTATGGACAATTGGCTACGGTAGCACGTACTACGAGAACCGTCGTTCAGTAAGTCCGACTGATAAACCTATCACTGAAGCACGAGCTGCTGAGCTTAAAAATAATCTGATTAATATGGATTTTGCGCCAGCTGTAAACCTAATGTTTGCTGAGCAGATTGCGGCTGGCAAGATGACTCAGAATATGTTTGATGCGCTTATTTTACTGTCCTATAACATTGGTGTGCGCGGCCTTGCGGGCTCAAGTGTTGCAAGACATTTGAAAGCAGGTAACAAGTTGGCAGCGGCTAATGCTTTTAGACCTTGGAATAAAATTAAGAAAAACGGCAGATTAGTGTTTTCTCAAGGTTTGGCCAATCGCCGGGAAAAAGAGCGAACCATGTTTTTGGCTTGAAAACCAACAAAAAATCAGTGAGAGTCTAAAGTAGAAGCTCTAATGAACTTAGATAGAGGTATAGTCGATTCAATTTAAAAGTAGTACAAGGCAACCGAGTGTAGATGTATATGTGATACTTCAAGCGAGGTTAACGCTGTAATACTTTTATAGTGG